>JBGPGG010000058.1:0-18127 GCA_041483715.1 Thermoanaerobaculia bacterium | reverse complement strand
GTCAAGACCGCGCGGGGGCTGGCCGGGCGCAAGCTGTTCGTCGAAAAGGCCCCCGACACCATGCGCGCGGCGGTCTTCGCCGCCCTCGCGGCCGAGACCGAGAAGGAGCGCACGCTCGACGACGAGGCGCGCCGGATGATGGAGACCGCCCGCCAGGAGATCGCCGCGGGCCGCGTGGACGGCCACGAGCTCTTCCGCCGCATCCGCCGCAAGCTCGCCGAGCAGCGGGGGATCGTTCTGTGAGCGGAAAACGTGAACCGGGAAACGGGAAACGACGGGGCGCACGTCAACCATGTCGTTTTCCGTTTTCCGTTTTCCGTTTCCCGACCAGATGACCCTCGAAAAACGCATCGCGGACCTCGAGGCCCTTCGCGAGAAGCGGCTCGAGGGCGGAGGCGCCGAGCGCATCGAGCGCCAGCACGCCGAGGGCAAGCTGACGGCGCACGAGCGGGTCACGCTGCTGCTCGACCCGGGCTCGTTCCTCGAGCTCGATCCCTTCGTCGTCCACCGCTGCCGCGACTTCGGGATGGAGAAGACGTCGATCCCGGGCGACGGCGTCGTCTGCGGCGCCGGCACGATCGCGGGCCGCCCGGTCTACGTTTTCGCGCAGGACTTCACGGTCTTCGGCGGCTCGCTCTCGGAATCCAACGCCGACAAGATCTGCAAGGTGATGGACCTGGCCGTGCAGAACGGCGCGCCGATCATCGGCCTGAACGACTCGGGCGGCGCCCGCATCCAGGAGGGCGTGGTGTCGCTGGCGGGATACTCGAAGGTCTTCCTGCGCAACACGCGCGCCTCGGGGGTCGTCCCGCAGATCTCGGCGATCCTCGGGCCCTGCGCGGGCGGCGCCGTCTACTCGCCGGCCATCACCGACTTCGTCTTCATGACGGAAAAGACGTCCTACCTCTTCGTCACGGGCCCGGACGTCATCCGCACCGTGACCCACGAAGAGGTCACCAAGGAGGACCTCGGCGGCTCGCGCACGCACTCGAGCGTGTCGGGCGTAGCACATTTCGTGCGGGGCAGCGACGAAGCGGTGCTCGCCGGAATCCGCGAGCTGCTCTCGTACCTGCCGGGCAACCACCTCGACGATCCGCCGGTCCGCGCGCCGCGGGACGCCCCGGCCGGGACGGACCTGAACGTGTTCATCCCCGAGGAGCCGAACCGGCCGTACGACATGGCGGAGCTCGTGCGGCGCATCGCCGACGCAGGCGAGTTCTTCGAGGTCCACGCGGCCTTCGCGAGGAACATCCTGGTCGGATTCATCCGGCTCCACGGCCGCTGTGTCGGCGTCGTCGCGAACCAGCCGATGCACCTGGCGGGCGTGCTCGACATCGATGCGTCCATCAAAGGGGCGCGCTTCGTGCGCTTCTGCGACGCCTTCGGCATCCCGCTGCTCGTCTTCGAGGACGTGCCCGGGTTCCTGCCGGGCACGCAGCAGGAGTACGGCGGGATCATTCGCCACGGGGCCAAGCTCCTCTACGCCTTCGCGGAGGCGACCGTGCCCAAGGTCTCCGTCATCACGCGCAAGGCCTACGGCGGCGCCTACTGCGTGATGCTGTCCAAAGACCTCGGGACGGATTTCAACTTCGCCTTCCCGACGGCCGAGATCGCGGTGATGGGCCCGGAAGGGGCCGTCAACATCCTCTATCGCCGGGAGCTGCCGGCCGACGCCGCGCCCGAGACGCGCGCCGGCAAGGTCGCCGAGTACAAAGCGAACTTCGCCAATCCCTACATCGCGGCGCGCCGCGGCTACGTGGACGACATCATCGAGCCCTCCGAGACACGCACCCGCCTCATCGCGGCTTTCCAGTTCCTCGAGGGCAAGCGCGCCGCCATGCCGAAGAAGAAGCACGGGAACATCCCTCTGTAAGACGATGCGACTGCTCGTCGCCAACCGCGGCGAGATCGCGGTGCGCATCTTCCGCGCGTGCCGGGACCTCGGGATCGAGACCGTGGCGGTCTATTCCGACGCCGACCGCGCGGCGCCGCATGTCGCGATGGCGGACCATGCCGTGCGCCTCGGGCCCGCGCCAGCGCGGGAGAGCTACCTCTCGGTGCCGGCCCTGCTCGCGGCGGCGAAGAAAAGCAGCGCCACGCTCGTGCATCCTGGCTACGGGTTTCTCGCGGAGAACGCCGCCTTCGCGCGCGCCTGCGGGCAAGCGGGCCTGACGTTCGTGGGCCCGACGCCCGAGGCGATCGCGGCGATGGGCTCGAAGACCGGGAGCCGCCAGCTCATGAAGAAGGCGGGGGTACCGGTGGTGCCGGGGATGCTCCTGGCCGCCGAGGGCCACGCGGAGATCGCAGCGTTCGCGCGCGAGGCCGGATACCCGATCCTGCTGAAGGCCTCGGCGGGCGGGGGCGGCAAGGGGATGCGGCGCGTGGACGCCGAGGCGGACCTGCCGGCGGCCTTCGCACGGGTCGCGTCCGAGGCCGAGGCCTCTTTCGGCGACGGCGCACTCTACGCCGAGAAGCTCGTCGAGCGGCCCCGGCACATCGAGGTCCAGGTCGTCGGCGACCTGCACGGCAACCTCGTCGCGGTGGGCGAGCGCGAGTGCAGCATCCAGCGGCGCCATCAGAAGGTCGTCGAGGAGTGCCCGTCGCCCGCCGTGGACGAGGCGCTCCGGTCGAGACTCCTCGCGGCGGCTTTGTCTGCGGCGCGCGCCGTCCAATACACCTCCTGCGGGACCGTCGAGTTCCTGCTTTCGCCCGACGGGTCCTTCTACTTTCTCGAGATGAACACGCGCCTCCAGGTCGAGCACCCCGTGACGGAAGAGGTCTGGGGAGTGGATCTGGCGGCCGCGATGATCCGGATCGCCCTCGGCGAAGCGCTTTCGTTCGATCCCGCGCGACTCTCGCCGCGGGGCCATGCGATCGAGTGCCGCGTATACGCCGAGGACCCCCGACGCGAGTTCGCGCCTTCGCCCGGCCTCGTGGCGGCCCTTCGCCTGCCGCAGGGCCCCGGGGTCCGCAACGACGTCGGCGTGGAAGCCGGGTCCGTCGTCCCCATCGACTACGACCCGCTGCTCGGCAAGCTCATCGTGCACGGGCCAGACCGGGCGGCCGCGATCGCGCGGCTCTCCCGGGCTCTCCTGGAGTACGAGATTGCCGGCGTGGAAACGACGCTGCCGCTGTTTCGGGTGCTCGCGGCCGATCCCGAGTTCGCTCGCGGGGAATTCGACGTGCAGTGGCTCGACCGGCGGCTCGCCGAAGGTCTTCTTCCAGCCGAGACGCCGAGCTCCGGAGAGATCTGGCTCGCCGCGGCGGGCCTCATCGGGGCCGAGGCGACCCGGCCGGAGGCGGCACCCGAGACGTCCTCGCTGTGGCACTCGGCGGCGCGCCGTGAAGCGCTGCGCGGTTAGCTCCCGATACCGATGCGCCACGTCACGCTGATCCTGCGCGGGAAGGCCGGGCCCGAGGAGCTCGCGATCGAGATCGACGGATCGCGCTTTGCTTTTTCGCGCGGCGGCTTACCCGAGCGCGCCGAAGCGACACGGCTGCCCGACGGGCGCATTTCGCTCCTCTTCGATGACGGCCGCCAGATCTGCGGCCGGGTGCGTCCGAGCGGCGAGTGCGAGATCGAGGTGTCCTCCGGCGCCGGGTGCCGCCGCATCGCTCTGGCCGAGCCGCTCCGGGACCGGCTGGCCCACGAGGCGCACTCTGGGGCCGACGGCGCAGAGGACGAGGAGATCCGGGCGCTCATGCCGGGCCGCGTCGTCGAAGTGGCCGTGGCTCCTGGCGACCGGGTCGCGCCCGGCGGCCTGCTCCTCGTGCTCGAGGCGATGAAGATGCAGAACGAGATCCGTTCGGTGCGGGGCGGCACGGTCATGCGGGTGGACGTGGAGCCCGGCAGGACGGTCGACCGGGGAGCTCCGCTTACCGCGATCCGGACGAGGGAAACGACAGAGGTCTGATCCCGCTCCAACCGGCCCTGGGCCTCGCTTTCTCGGCCGCCGTCTTGGCTGACCGACCGGTCAGTTATCCAATAAACCGTATACCGATCCACCCCGCTGGTATTCCTTGCAGATGGGTCGCAATCGAAATTTTCTCTTTCCTCCAGCGTATCAGTTAGTTAGAGTCTCGTCAGTTCTTGGGAAATCATGGCAGTGACATTGCTTTCTAGATTCGTGTGATTTGACGGCTCAGGCCATTTGAAGAGGTTTAAGTAAGGAGGAAGGAATGAAGTCTTTGTACCGAATTAGTCTTGTTCTGTCGGTTTGCCTTCTCCTCGCCGCTCCTGTCTCTGTGTTCGCACAGACGACCGGAACGATCGATGGGACGGTCACCGACCAGAGCGGCGCGGCACTGCCGGGCGTGACCGTCGAGATCACGAGTCCGAATCTGCAGGGCGCGCGTACCGCGACGACGGGAGCCGATGGGCGCTACCTATTCCCAAGCCTCCCGCCGGGGATCTACACCGTGACCGGCTCGCTCGCCGGCTTCGGCAAGGTCGAGAAGAAAGCGACGGTTTCTCTCGAAAGGAGGGCGAGCGTTTTCCTGCAGCTCGCGCTTTCCACGACCGCCGAAGTGACGGTCACGGGTGAAGCGCCGATTGTCGACTCCACGTCGACGACGACGGGGTCCAACTACACCGCCGCCATCATGAACAAGCTGCCGCTCGGCCGTAACTACGCGCAGATCGTCTTCACGCAGCCGGGCGTGCAGGCGGATTTCGGCGAGACGCAGGGCCGGTCGCTGGCGATCTCGATCTACGGCTCGACCTCGTCGGAGAACCTCTTCTTGATCGACGGCGTCAACACGACCAACGTGATCAAGGGCTTCCAGGGCAAGGACATCAACGGCGAGTTCATCCAGGAAGTCGAAGTGAAGACGGGCGGCTACCAGGCCGAGTACGGCCGCAACACGGGTGGTGTCGTCAACGTCATCACCAAGTCGGGCGGTAACGAGTTCCACGGCGGAGCCTTCGGTTACTTCAGCGACACGGGGATGCGCGCGAACGTCAAGGACGACTTCGCCACGCCGGAGTTCTCGCAGACGGGCGATGCCCAATTCCAGAACGCCACCCTCGAGAAGGACGCCCGCCAGGAGTGGGGCGGGGACCTCGGCGGCTTCGTGCTCAAGGACAAGGTCTGGTTCTTCGGCGCGTATAACCGCGTCCAGGTCAACCAGAACGTCCAGCTGCACGACCTCGGCAACTCGGCTACGTTTGGCCACGACTTCCCGGTGTCCTTCGTCCAGAACAAGTACTCGGGCAAGCTCACTTTGAACCTCCTCCAGGGCACGACCATCATCGGCAGCGTGTTCTCCGACTCGCAGACGCAGTTGGGCGCGCTGACCACCACCACCCCCTTCATGACGGGGTCGATCACGGCCGGGGTGCCCAACAGCCTCGTTTCGACCACTTACGCCGGCCGCCGCGATACAGGCGGGCCGGACTACGGCGCGCGGCTGAACCAGCTTTTCGGCTCCTTCGGCATCTTCACGTTCCAGTACGCGCAGCACGCTGACCGCTACGGCACCCAGCCGGACCAGATCGAACTTCCCGCGCGGCGTGACTATACGGCGACGGGCTGCCCTCCGGTCATTGTTGCAACCACAACCGGCTGCGGTGTGAACTTCGTTTCGGGTGGCGGCTTCGGCAACGTGTTCGGGCCGACGGTCAACAATACCTCTGCGCGTCACGACTACGCCGGCGCGTTCACGGGGTACGTCCAGAACCACGAGATCAAGGTGGGGGGCGACTACCAGACCGATGTGACGCAGGGCTCCACCTACTTCACGGGCGGTCAGCGCGTGCGCGTCCGGCCGTGCCTGAACGCGACCTCGAATCCGGGGGCGAGCTTCTGCGACCTCAGCCTGGCGCCGTTCTACACGAACAGCAAGGGCAGCACATACCAGGTCTTTTACCAGCATGACCTGCTCGCGAACGGAACCGCGGGGAGCTTCGAGGTCATCGACGCGTCGCCGTTCTCGACGCCGACCAAGCGCTGGAGCGCGTACATCCAGGATCAGTGGAGGATCATGCCAGCCCTCACGGTCAATGTCGGCGTCCGGTATGACTCGGAGAAGTACTATGGCCAATGCCCGCTGGGAGAGCCGTGCGGCCCCACCCCCGCGACCGAAGTCCCCGGAGGCGCGAACTTCTTGGCGTTCAAGCTGACGGACCAGTGGGCACCGCGCATCGGAGTCGTGTGGGACTTCACGGGCGACGGCACTTCCAAGGCGTACGCTTCGGTCGGGCGCTTCTACTACGCAATCCCGACGGATCTGAACGTCCGCGTATTCACCGCGAACTCCGCCCTCCAGACCTTCAACTACAGCCAGACTTCGATCACCCAGTTCCCCGTTACATGCAGTACTAGTCCATCAGTGACTAGCGGGTGTGTCCCACGCAGCCAAGGGTTCCAGGGCGGCAACGCCGCGGGCGAGCCATCCGATGCGGGCACCAAGGCGGCCTACCAGGACGAGCTGTCGATCGGCGTGGAGAAGGCTTTCGACCCGACGCTTTCGGTCGGCCTCAAGGGTACGTATCGGACCCTCGGCCGGACGGTCGAGGACCGCTGCGACCTCGACTCCACTGTCGCGCCTTCTTCGTGCGCCTTCTATAACCCGGGTGGAACCGGGCCGGCTGCGTCGGGTCAGTACCCGCTCTGCGACGGCTCGGGCAATCCGACCGATCCGCTCGCGGGTACGTGCGGCATTCCCCAAACTAACGTCGGCGCGGCCAAGCGGTACTTCCGTGGCATCGAGCTGGTTGCGCGCAAGCAGGTCTCGAACGAGATCTGGGCCCAGGCGTCGTTCCTGTACTCGTCGTTGCTCGGCAACTACTCGGGCGCCATCCGTGAGTCCTCGGGCCAGACAGATCCCGGGATCAACGCGGACTTCGACTACTACTCGTTCCTCCACAACGCCTACGGCAACCTTGAGCTCGACCGCCCGGTACAGGCTCGCATCGACACGGTGTACAACGCGCCTTTCGGCCTGTCAGCGGGACTCCAGTTCTACGTCCGCAGCGGCATACCGGTCACGAAGCAGGGCTGGTTCAACGACTTGTACGGCGTCGAGCTTTTCATCGACAAGCGCGGCTCGACGGCAAGGATGCCGACCGACTACGACATGAACATCTCGCTCGGCTATAACTACACTGTCGGCCCGGTGACGATTACCCCGATGCTCTACGTCTTCAACCTGATCAACAATCAGACGAGGGTCAACATCGACAATACGTTCAACCCGGGCGCCAGCTTCGTGACGAACACGGCCAGCCCCTTCTACGGTCAGGCGGGTATCGAGCCCGGAACCGGGAACTGCCCGGCCACGGCGTCGGGTCCCTGCCCGGACAACATTGACTACTTCAAGACCATCCAGCGGACTAACCCCAGGCTCCTGCGCGCGGCCCTCAAGATCACGTTCTGAGGTTTTCCGATCGGCTTTCACTGGGGGCGGCTTCGGCCGCCCCCATTTTTTTGATTTCGGAATTCGGAATTCGGATTTTGGGTCCTGGATTTCGAAATTGGTGCGCTTCTCGACTCGAGAACTCGCATCCCTCCGGCCCGTATCAGACGTAAGATGAATCCGTCCCGGAGGTGCCCCATGCGCCGCTTCCTTCTCGCCGGTTTCCTCGCCTTCGCTTGCGCAATCGCCCTGGCCGGAACCGACTGCCTCCAGCTCTTCATGAAGGTCAAGGAGCAGTTCCGGCTGGGAGCCTACTCCGATGCGCTCACGACTCTCGACAGGCTCGGCGCCGAAAGCGAGCTGCCCGGCAACGAGGCCTACCGGGCGGGGCTCCAGCAGGGGCTCGTCTTTTACCGCGCGGCGTGTCTCTCAGCCATGGGACGGTCCGACGAGGCCATACCGCAGTTCGAGCTGTTCCTGACCTACGAGCCCGGCGCCTCACTCGACCCCGCCACCTACCCGCCGAAGGTGATCGCGGCCTTCGAAGACGCGCGCCGGCAGATGCGGGCGACGGCGCAAAAGCCGGCCGAGTCCGGCGGCATGGCAGCCTCGTACCGCGCCTACCGGGCGTCCTCCGCCGAACAGGCGGGGCAGGGGGGGGAGGATTGGGCCGAAAGCCCGATCCGCTATCTCCTGACCTCCGATCAGAAGATGGACTTTTCGCGTCTGTCCGATTCGGTCTCGCGCTCCGAGTTCATCACTAATTTCTGGAAGTCGCGGGACCCGAGGCCCGAAACGCCCGAAAACGAGACGCGCGAGGAGTTCGAGCGCCGCGTCGCTTTCGCCGACTCCCGCTTCGGCCAGGACGAGACGCGCGGCAGCCTCACGGATCGGGGGATGGTATTCGTCCTTCTGGGGCCGCCCACGTGGGTCGGGCGCAAGCCGATCGCGACGGGTGAGGACGCGAACGATCCGAAGGGCATGTCGCTCTACAGCGACCTCGATCTCCGCAATGCCCTGAGGGGCAAGTCCGGGAGCGCCTCGGCGTTAACCGGGGACTACATGACGGCTCCCGGTACGAAGCTGCCGGACTCGGACGGGAACTACCGCGAGGTCTGGCACTACCGGCGCGAGCTCCTCCCGGCGAGAGTGTCGTTCCAGCAGGTGGATTTCGACTTCATCACACGCAAGGGCTACGGCCGCAACGTCCTCCAGCGCGAGGACCGGGTCCTCGCCACGCTCGAGGCGGCCCGCGAAGCCGCGCGCGCCGGAACGTTCTCCCGAACAGCGTCTCGTTAATGTGACATCCGTCAGACGGTGCGAGGCGTCGCGCGCGGGGCGTCTTGCAGCCGTCGCGGCCGTCGCGGCCATTCTCTTCGCGCCGTTCTGCGCTTCGCCCGACCTGAGCGTGGAGGTCCAGCCTTCGCGCGAGGTGCGACCGCAGCTGCGGATGGGTCGGTTCAACGCCGAGGAGCGGCTGGCCCGCGGCGAATTCCTCGAAGTCGAGGACTACTTTCAGGGGATGCCGCGCGCGGAGCTCGAGAAGAGCCCGCAGTCTCTCGCGCTCTACGGCAAGGCCCTGCTCGCGCGCGGCGATCTCGATGCGGCGCTGCCTCTGCTGACTCGGGCGCTCGAGCTCGAGGCGCGCCCCATCCGGCGCGGCGAGCTCGACTGGGCGCTCTCCCAGGCTTTCCTGTTCTGGAACGAGCCGGCGCTGGCTCTCGAGTTCGCCGAGGCCGCCCGGCGCGACGGTTACGGGCTGGTGCCCGGGTTTCTGAAGTTTCTCGACGCCGTCCAGGACCTCGACCTCTACGCGGGACCGCCGCTCGCCGAGACGCACGAGGCGAAGTTCTCCATGTCGGGGTTCGACCTGATCCGGCTCCCGGTGAGGATCAACGGGTCCGAGTCCGCGGCCATCGTCGACACCGGGGCCGCCTACACGATCCTGACCGAGTCCTTCGGACGCGAGGTAGGCGTGCGCGAGATCCCGGATTCGAAGGCCTTCGGCCGCGGACTGCATGCGAAGGAATTTCCCCTCACGTTCGGGATCGTCGATCGGCTGGACTTCGCCGGGTTTTTGGTCCGCAATGTCCCCGTGATGCTGATGCCCGACGACGCCTTGCTTTTCGAGACCTCGCGCGGCAAGTTTCCCGTGCCGATGGTCCTCGGGCTCCATCTCATCAAACAGTTCACCGTGGACCTCGACTACGGCCGGCGCCGGCTCCGGCTGACGCGGGCCGACTTTCGCGGGGCCGGCCGCGTTGCCGAGCAGAACCTGTTTCTATCCCGGGGGCGGCTTTTCGTGCGGGCCTCGATCAATCGGGCCGGCTGGTACCAGCTCCTGCTCGACACGGGCAGCGAGCCGACGATGCTGACCTCGACCGGGGTCAAGCGGGCGGGCCTGCCGGCGTCGAACAAGTTCTACCCGAAGACGCTCTATGGACTGGGCAGGTCGCAGGCCGAATGGGCGCGGGTCGATTCCGTGACCATCGGCGTCTCGGGCTTCGCGGTCCGTTTTCGCAACCTCGTCGTCAAGCAGGACGAAGAGGCGCTCGAGGACGGCATCCTCGGAAATTCCTTCCTGAAGAACTTCCTGGTGCACATCGACTTTCGCAGCATGAAGGTGACGCTCGCACAGCCCTAGCAGGCTGCTGAGAAAAGGTGCATCGCCGAGGAGCGATGACGCGGTTTTTTGAGCGGACACGCCCGACGGGAGCCAAGAACGGTTTGCGGCTTATTTGCAGCAGACGTAAAGCTGGGCTTCGGTAGTACAAACTCTCGGCCGCCGTTCGCGCAGCGAATGCCCGCGGCCGAAAGCCGGCCGAAATCCCCGCGCCCGGGCCCGTGTTAAGGTCTCCCGCATGCCGAAAACGCTCCGAATTGCCCTGGCGGCAAGCCTGTACGCGCTGCCCTCGCTGCCCGCGGAGGCCACGCGGGAGCAGGTTTCCCGGTACTTCGGACGGTGGTTCTCGGTCTGCCCCGCGACGAAGGTCGCGGTCGTGCCGACGGGCGAGATTGCGCTGCCCGGGTACGAGGCCTACCGCGTCGAGCGCCAGTGCGACCTCAAGCACCGCAACGAGGTAGCCGTGACGCTCGTCGACAGGGCGAAGAACGAGGTCTTCGTCGGCGAGGTTCTGCATTCCGACGATCGCGGCGCCCGAGCCTTTGCGGCGGACCGGGACGTTCCGGTGCTCGAGGCGGCCATGCGCGACGCGTATGGCGTGCCCGTCTCGATCGCCGTCGAGCCGGACTCCCGGGGTCCGCTCGTGCCCATCCGGCTCTCGCTCCGCCAGGCCGAGAATGCGGTGGCGACTCTCCCGGGGTACGTGTCGCAAGACGGGGCCACGGTCCTACTAGGCGAGTTTCGCCCTCTCGATGGGGATCCCGCCGCGTTCCGGGAGCACCTCCTCGCGGAGTCGCCCGGCGTGCGGCCGGAGAAGGGCAGCTTTTTCGTCACGGCTTTCCTCGACTTCCAGTGTGAGAAGTGCCGGCAGCGCACGCCCGAGGTGCGCGAGTTCGTTGGCAAGCGCGGCGGCGCCCTCGAGATCCGGTTCCTTCCGCTCGTGAAGGTCCACAACTGGGCTTTCGCGGCTGCGGAGAACGCGGCGGCGCTCTCCAACATCTCGCCGTCGCTCTACCTCGAGTACGAGGAGGCGCTCTTTCCCCGAGCCGGGCAGATGAACGCCGCGGCGGCCCGGGAAATCGCCATCGACGTGGCCGAAGCCGCCGGCGCCCGCGAGGCCTTTGCGGCGGAGCTCTCGAGCGGCCGCGCGCGAGAGCGGGTCGTGCGGGACATCGGTCTCGCGCTGCGCCTCGGGTTGAACTCGACGCCGGTGTTCTTCTATGGCGGAGCCTTTCTGACTTCCGAGCCCGGCATCGTCGAGGGCTCCATCGGGAGCCGGCAGGCGGGGCCGCCGAAGACCCCGGCGCGGGGCGCCGGCCACTGATGCTCTCGCGGCGGTTCTCGGGTGGCGCGTTGGCCGCCCTGCTCGTAATCGGCCTGTCCTGCCGGCGCGCCCAGGAGCGTTCCACGGGTTCCGCACCGGCGAGCGCGACCCCGGCCGCTGCGACGCGTCCCGCCGTCGAGTCCGTCGATACCGAGACGAGAGCCCGTCGTCCCGCGGGGGCTCGAGCTCCCGTGATCTGGCTCGCCCTCGACGGCCTCGACTGGGAGCTCCTCGACCGTCTCGCCGCAGAGGGCCGAATGCCCAACTGGAAGCGGCTCACGGAACAGGGCTACACGGCCGTGCTCAAGAGCTTCGTGCCGATCCTGTCGCCCGTCGTCTGGACGACCATCGCGACCGGCGTAGGACCCGACGTGCACCGCGTTCTCGATTTCCAGGAAGTCGATCCGGCGACGGGTCAGAAGGTGCCGATCTCGGGCCGGTCCCGCGCCGTGCCCGCGATCTGGAACGTGGCGTCGGCGTCGGGGCTGACCGTGGGAGTGGTCGGCTGGTGGGGGACGCACCCGGCCGAAGAGGTGAAGGGGTTTTTCGTCTCGGATCACGCGAGCCCGATCCTGTTCGAGGGGATGCCGAAGCAGGGCGTGGCGTATCCGGCGTCGCTCTCGGCGGGCGTGGAGCAGATCGCCGGGCGCGAGGGGCAGGTCACGGACGCGGAGCTGGCGCGTTTCGTGGATCTGCCGCTGGAGGAGATTGCGCGCTCTCGCGCGAGCGGGAAGGGGTTGGAGGACCCGATCGTAGCGCTCGCGCGGACGATCGCGGCCACCCGCGTGCAGGCGCGGATCGCGCGGGAGCTGTACGACCGCAACCTTCCGGACCTGATGATGCTGTACCTGGAGGGGACGGACGTCGTGGGCCACGTGTTCGCGTCCTACGTGGCGCCGAAGATGGAGTGCGTGTCGGAGGCGGACTTCGCCCGCTACACCCACGCCGTGGACGAGTACTACGCCCTGGCGGACCGGCTGATCGGGCAGTGGATGCGGAGGGCCGAAGAGGATGGCGCCACGCTCATCGTCAATTCCGACCACGGCTTCAAGTGGGGGGCCGACCGCTCCTGCGAACGCGGTTCCCTGAACCCGGCGACCGCGGGCTACTGGCACCGGCTCGACGGCGTCTTCGCGGCCTGGGGCGCGAGGGTCAAGAAGAGCTCGGAGCGGGGCCGGGCGACGGTGTTCGACGTCGCGCCGACGGTCGCGGCGCTGCTCGGGCTGCCGGTCGACCGGCAGGCGGAGGGCAGCCCCATCCGCGCCGGATTCCGCGACCTCGCGGGGCCCCCGCGCAAGGACCTCGCGGCCGAGATTCCCGTGCGGCGCCTGGCTGCCGAGCAGATATCGGAGAAGGAGGCGAGCGAGTACGCGAAGAAGCTGATGGCGCTCGGCTACCTCTCGGGTGGAGAGCCCGGAATGCTCGCGCCCTCCGGCGGCGACCGGCCCGGCATGACCGAAGGGGCCTGGAACAACCTCGGCCTGTACCTGTCCAGGAACGGGAAGTCCGACAGCGCCCGGGCCGAGGAGGCGTACCGGAAGGCGCTCGCGCTGCGGCCGGAATACGCTTCGCCTCAATTCAATCTTGCCGTCCTCTATCGGGAGCGCGGCGACGACCGGGCCGCGATCGACTGGCTCTTCCGCTCGCTCGCCGCCGGGCACGCCGACCCCGAGGGCACGATCCTCCTCTGGGCCTCGGAATACGAACAGAAGGGCAAGCCCCGCCCGGAGCGGGAAGTGCTCGAGCGCGGTGCCCACCAGTATCCCGACAGCGAGCCGGTCGCGAGACAGCTCGCCCTCGCGCTCTTTCGCGCCAGGGACTGCGCCGCGGCCGAGGCGGCCGTCGACCGATTCGAGGCCGCGAGCCAGAGCCCCGACACACTCAACATCCTCGCGCTCCTGCGCACCTGCCGCGGGCGACAGAACGAGGCCATCGCGCTCTTTCGCAGGTCGCTCGCCATCAAGCCCGACCAGCCGGGCGCCATTCGGTCGCTGAATCTGTTACAAAATGGCCTGCCTCCGGGCCAATGAACGCCGTGAAAGGGATGAGATGAAAACGCGCGTACTCGGACTCGTCCTCGTCGTGACGTTCGGAAGCCTCGCGGTCGCCCGCGCGGCTTGGGTCTTACAGGCCGCCAGGGTGGCGCCGCCCGCGGGCGTCGAAGCCCGCCTGCCGGGCTATCTAAACAACTACCTCTCGTACGACCCGGCCTCCAAGGTCACGGTCGAGAAATCCGCCGACCGCGTGGCCGGTTTCCAGGGCTACAAGATCAAGCGCACGGGAAAGTACCCGAAGCTCGTCGTCGAGAAGACCGTATACGTCTCGGACGACGGGAAATGGTTCTTCGACGGGGACACCGTGGCGAACCCCAATCCGAAGCCGGTCGAGACCGCCCTCGACCTCGCGTGGCTCGAAGCGCGGACTTCCAGTCTCTACCGGACCAAGTCGAAAGTGATCCTCGTGCCCGACCGCGACGCCGCGGGATTGAAGGCCCTCGTGATCGCCGTCGAGAGCGGGTTCGGGCCGATGCGCGTCCCGGGCTACGTGACCCCGGACGGGGCGAAGTTCATGGGCGGAATGCTCTGGGACTTCCAGATGGATCCGCGCGAGGAGCGCAGGAAGAGGATCGACCTGTCGCAGGGCCGCTTCGAGGGCAAGCCGGACGGCGCGATCACGTTGGTCGAGTACGCCGACATGGAGTGCGGATACTGCAGATTCCGCGGCCTCCAGATGGATCAGCTCCTCGCGGCCAACCCGAAACTCTCCTACAAGCGGTACTACAAGTTCTTCCCCCTGTGGTTTTCGCACACCTGGTCCATGAAGGCCGCCTCCGCGGCGGACTGCATCTTCCGCTTCAACAAGCCGGCGATGTGGGAGTTCAAGAAGCAGGTTTACTCGCAGCAGGCCGTGATGACGGTCTCGGGCATCGACGAGCTCGCTCTCACGTTCGCGGAGGGCTTCGGGATCCCGCGCGCCGATTTCCTGAACTGCTACCTGCGCGACGAGAGCCTCGCCGACATCCGCAAGGACCTCGATGAGGGCCAGCGCCTCGGCGTGAAATCCACGCCCACCTATTACATCGACGGGACCGAGATCACCTGGGTCGAGGACAAGGTCATGGAGGACTTCCTCCGCACGAAGGACCCGAGCCTGAAGTCGATTGACTACGGGCCGCCAAAGTAGCGACGCATGAAGCTGACGGGCGCCCTAGCGTTGTCGCGCGGCCCGTGTTCCTCGAAACGAGCGCTCCTGCCTTGGCCGGGCGCCCGCAGCTTATGCGCCGTCCCGTTCTACGTTTTTCGGCTCACGGCTCGAACGGTATGGGCACCCACATCCACGTGCGGACCGCGACGCCGTCCTTGGTGGCGGGCTCGAAGGTCCACCGGCGGACGGCGGTGACGGCGGCTTCGGTGAGTCCGGCGCGGCCCTCGCGCACGACCTCGATCTCGGACGGGGCGCCCTTCTCCGAGACGAGCACCCGCAGCACGACGATCCCGCCGATGCGCGCCTTGAGCGCGAGGGGCGGGTAAGGCGGTTTGACGATCCGGGAAATCCGGGGCGGCGAGTCCACTTCTTCGAGGGCGACCAGCGCGCCTTCCCGCGTGGCGGGCTTGACGGGCGGCGCGGGCGCCGCCGTGGGTTCCGGGGCCGCCGTGGGTTCCGGGGCCGCCGTCGGCTCGAGCGGCGCGGCGGCAACGGTAACCGGAGTTGCCGTCACGGCGCGGGCCCGGGCGGCCTCCTCGAGCTTCTGCACTTCGAGGGCAAGTCTGCGGGCCACCTCGTCCTTGAACTGGGATTCCGACATGGTGCTCGTCCTACCGGCGGGCGTGGCCGCGACCTCGGGCAGGAGCGTCGGCGTCGGGCGAATCGCCGCGGCCAGCGCCGGCGCCCCGGTGCCCGCGGCGGCCGGCGGCTTTCGGGAAACGACGTACACGCCGCCGGCGATGGCCGCGACCACGAGAATGCCGCCGACCGCGGCAAGCGGTCCCCGGCGGGACGGCGCCGCGATGGAGAGCAACGGCGGCTCGATGCGGCGCGTCGGCGGAGCCGGGGATGACGCAGGCGGAAGCACGGCGGACGCGGCCACCGCCGGCCGTCCCGGCAGGGTTGCGGTCTGCGTCGTCGATGCCGCCTCGGCCGCGCGAGTCCGCGTTTCGGCGTCGATCTCATCCCGGAAGAGTTCGCTCAGGAAGTAGGCGAGGTTGAAGGTGGATGGAGAGTAGGGCCCGGAGAAGAGGAGCTTTCCGAGCTCGCGGCGCAGGTCGCCGCTCGACTTGTAACGCGTTTCCGCCGGCGCGAGCGTCATGCGCAGCAGCGAGAGGATCTCCGGGGCCACGGGCGGCGGCGGCGCTCCGGCGACTCCCTTGACGGCCGCGAGCGGATCCGGCGGCGGCGGCTGGCCCGTGAGCAGCTCGAGCAGCAGCACGCCGACCGAATAGACGTCGGAGTTCCTGGCCGCGGCGGCGCGCTCTCGTTCCTCGGGCGCGAGGTAGGGGGCGACCTCCCGCGCGATCCGCGGCTTCCCGAGAGAGGGAAGGACTCCGGGCGCAAGGCCGAACCCGCCGAGCCGGATCTCGCCGTCGTCGGAGATCCCGACGAAGGCGGGCCAGACGAGGCCGTGGAGCGTGCGGTCTCCGTCGATTGTCGTGTTGTAGGCGTGGTCGAGCGCGGTCGCCACTTTCTCGGCGATCAAGAGCGCATGCTCGACGGGGATCTTGCGCGCGGAAGACCGGCACTTGGCGATCAGCGCGTCGAGCGTGCGGCCGTTCGGCTCGCTCCAGGCGACGTAGGGGAGGCCGTCCACGGCGTCCATCTCGACGCCCCGGGCGATCGCCGCGTTCTTCAGGAACTCGTGGACCTCGCCGTTCTCCTCGATCGCGACGAGCATCGCCTCGGCGGAAAGCTCCGGCGCCTCGAGCAGGCGCAGACGGACGAACACCCGCTCTTGCGCTTGTCGGATGGCCCGATAGGTCCGGCCGAGCGCGTCCTCGCCGAGGGCCGCCGTCAGGAGGTAGGGGCCGAACGGTCGGGGCAATTGTTCATGCGCCATCGAGGGATCTGGGCTCGATTGTGGCGCGACGGCCGTGGATGGTCAAGGCGCGCCGGGCGCCTACGAATCCCGGACGCGCGTGATCCTTGTCACAGGACGCTACCGGGTCGAATTACGGACGTGGGTCTCGGGAGCCTCCGTCGTGCCGTTGGCGCGCTGCCGTCGGGCCGAGGCGATCGCCTCGAGGTGTTCCTCGAAGGTCCGGGAGAACGTGTGCCCGCCGGTGCGGTCCGCGACGAAGTACAGGTAATCGGTGCGCGCCGGAGAGGCGCCGGCCTCGAGCGCGTCGAGCCCGGGATTGCAGATCGGGCCGGGCGGCAGGCCAGCGATCATGTACGTGTTGTAAGGCGACTCGTAGCCGTAGTCGGAGCGGTAGAGCGTGCCGGTCCACTTACCGTTGCGCTTCAGGGCGTAGGCCACCGTCGGGTCGGCCTGGAGGCGCATCCGGTGGCGAAGCCGGTTGAAGTAGACGCCGGCCACGAGTGCCGCTTCGTGGTCGAGCGACGTCTCCTTCTGCACGATCGAAGCGAGGATGACGGCGTCTCGCTCCGTCAGCCCGGCAGCCTGCGCGCGCTCGCGCAGCGCCGGCGTGAAATGCCTGCGAAAGTTCGCGAGCATCCTCTCCACGATCTGGCGCGCCGACGTCGAGCGCGTGACGACGTACGTGTCGGGAAAGAGAAACCCCTCGAGGTCCAGCGCCCCCCGCGCGATCGAGGCGATCAGCTGAGGGTTGCGGAACGCGTTATGGAACGCCTCGGGGCGGCTGATGCCGCGCGCGCAGAAGAGCTCGAAGGTCTCGTCGGCGGTTAGGCCCTCCGGCACGACGATCGCGTGCTTCACCACATCGCCCACGTTCATCCGCGCGAGGACCTCCGAGAGGGGCTCGGGCCGCCGGAAGCGGTACTCGCCCGCCTGCAGGGGCGTGGCGCTGCGGGCGATGCGATAGTACGCCTCCGCCAGCCAGGGGGGCGACACGACGCCCTCGTCGGCGAGCTTCTGGAAGATCTCCTTCGTCGAGGTCCCGAACTGGAAGAACACCGTGGTTTCCCCGTTGGCGGCCGGCGCCGGCGGGTACTCCAGCCTCCGGTACAGGTAGACGCCGAGGGCCACGGCCAGCAGCGCCACGAGCAGCCCGAGCCGGAGGAACCGGCGCGTCGCGCTCACGGGGCCCCCGTGCCGGCGCTCTGCAGGTAGTCCTCGAGCAGGACGGCCGCCGCGGTCCGGTCGATCTCTTCGCGTCGTGCCGTCCGAGGCAGGCGGCGCATCGCCTCGTCCGAGGTCAGGGTCTCCTCGTGGAATCGCACCGGCAGGCCGGTCCGGCGTTCGAACCGGGACGCGAACGAGCGGACGCGGGCCGCGAAGGGGCTCTCGACGCCCTCGGGCGAGCGGGGGATGCCGAAGACGACGAGGCCGGCCTCTTCGTCCCGGCAGAACCGGTCGAGCTCCTCGATCGCCGCGGCGTCGCTCTTGCGCCGGAGCGTCACGCGCGCCGTGGCGAGAAGCCCGGACGCGTCGGAGGTCGCCAGCCCGATCCGCTTCTCTCCGAAGTCCACGGCGACGATGCGGGTCATGCCCAAAGAGTAACCCGTCCGGCGCTATGATGGGGCGAGCCCGCCCATCGGAAAGGAGCAGCCCGTGAGGAACATCACCACGCCGGCGCGTTCGAGGGTCGCCTTTGCCGCAGCCCTGCTGTTGCTCGGCGCGCACAAGGGGAGTCCCGCCGCCTCGGCGAGGGCGGCGCCGCCCCCGCAGGCGTCGGCCACTTGCGTCTTTT
>JBGPGG010000057.1:0-18153 GCA_041483715.1 Thermoanaerobaculia bacterium | reverse complement strand
GGAGTGTCCAGATGGAAAATCGGTCAACGGGTCGGTGTCGGCTTCTTCGGCGGCGAAGACGGGGTGTGCGAGCCATGCAGACGCGGAGACATTGTGAATTGTCAGAATCCCGTGTTACCGGGAGTAACCATGGATGGAGGATATGCGGAAGTGATGATCGCTGAAGCGCGCGGCATCGCTTCCATTCCTGATGAGCTCAGGTCCGCAGAGGCCGCCCCTCTCCTCTGCGCGGGTATCACGACCTACAACGCCCTTCGCAACGCCGGCTTGCGCGGCGGCGATTTGGTCGCTGTGCAGGGCATTGGTGGCCTTGGGCATCTTGGTATCCAGTTTGCGCGGCACATGGGATTCCATACTGTCGCAATCGGGCGTGGACGCGAGAAGGAAAAGCTTGCGCAAGACTTAGGCGCGCACGTCTACATCGATACAGCCGTCGACGATGCCGCAAAGGTACTGCAGCGTATGGGCGGGGCCAGGGCGATTCTCGCAACAGCTCCCAGTGGTACTGCGATGGGGCCACTTGTGGCCGGTCTTGCAGCCCGCGGCAAGCTCATCGTGGTGGCTGTGCCGGTGGACCAGATCCAATTGAGTGCGTTCCCGCTTGTCTTTGGAGGGCGCTCGATTTACGGGACACTCGCCGGCACGGCGATTGATACCTCGGACGTCCTTGCCTTCAGTGTTCTGGCGAATATCCGCCCGATGATCGAGACGGTTCCTCTCGACCAAGCTGCTAATGCTTACGCTCACATGATGCAAGGCAAGGCACGGTTCCGCATGGTATTGGTCACTAGCAACGAAATGGCGGCTCAATCTTCGGCAACTGAAGTACGGCTTCAAGATTGACCGAATACCATTTCAAAAGACCGAACCCGATTCTCCCTTAACCGAGGGCCTGGCGGATGGATCACTTTCCCCCGTCACCGCCTGCCCTTTCCCCTTCGCCGAGATCGTCGAAGCGCACCGCTTCATCGAGGCGGGCAGGCAGATCGGCAAGATTGTACTCACGGTCTGAAGCACCCGAAAGGAAATCAATATGACGAAGACAACACCCGAACAAAACAAAGCGCTGGTGCTGGAGGCTTTCAACACGCTGTTCAACAAGCGCGATTATGAGGCGGCCGCCAGGTTCTGGTCGGACACCTACATCCAGCACAGCGCACACATCGAACCGGGTCGCGATGGACTGTTCAATTTGATCCGCAACACACCCGAGACCCTCCGTTACGAACATCAGCTCATCGTCGCCGAAGGCGACTACGTCATCGTCCACGGACGCTTCTCAGGAACCGGCCGGTCTGTCGCCTGGGTCGCCGCGGATATTGTCAGGATCGAGACCGGCCGCCTTGCCGAACACTGGGACGTCTTGCAAGACGAGGCGACAGAAGTCGAATCGAAGAGCGGCCTGCCGATGTTTGGCGACCGCTTCACTGCGTGAACCGACTCACCCCGTCCAAGCCCGCGGCTCCTCGTTGCCAGTCTTGGAGGATCACTTGGCGGGAGGAATCAGGGCCATCCGAGGGCCGTTCGAGTTGGCCAGCCCGGAATGCAACACGCACCATACGTTGTCGTTCGGGGACTACAACACTCGCCGGCGTTCGCGATCTCGTGGGCGCGCGCTCACGATCGACAGCCGCTGGCGAGAGGTGGACGACAAGGCGCTCGGCTCGCCTCCGCTTCCGATGACGTCGGACATCCACCCTACCCGCGGGGGCCAAGTACAGTTCATCTTCTTCGCGGGCTCGGCTTGGGTTCATGACTGCGTGGCGACACTCCCTACGGCCGACACGCTCCCGGTGCCCCAATTCCAACCCATGCCGGAGTCGGTACGGGACGAAATCAACCGGGGTTCCCGAGGTGGAACGAACCGGCAATGCTTCTACGAGTTAGTTCATCACACAGGTCCCTCAGCGGGGCATAGAGTCTCAACTTATGGAGAAGGGGGCGATCGTCGTCATAAGTCTGCTTGGTCTTGCCGGCGTTTCCGGGTTGCTCGTGACCGCGATTGTCGGCCTCGGATATGCGTTCTCGAAGTCGACGTGGCGCGGCCCGAAGAGCGACCACTTCGACGGCCGGCGGTTCTTCACGCCGGGCGCTCCGCGGCTAGACGCGCGTTTTGCAAAGCTCGTCCGATTCTTCGCGACCCGAAAGCCCGAGCCGTGGCCCGGGTTCCGTAGGGAGCCATATGGTTCCAAACCCCCGGCGCGCGAACCAGACGAGGTGCTGCGGGTCACGTTCATCAACCATGCGACCGTCCTCCTTCAGCTCGACGGGGTCAATCTCCTGACGGACCCGATCTGGTCGGAGCGCGCTAGCCCATTATCCTTTGCCGGCCCGAAGCGTGTCCGCCCGCCCGGGATTCGGTTCGAGGACTTACCGGAGATCGACGCGGTGCTCTTGTCGCACAACCACTTCGACCATCTCGACCTGTCCACGCTTGCGAGGCTGCGCGCCGCCAATCCCACCGTGCGGATCTTCGCGGGCCTGGGCCTTGCGCGATCGCTCGATCACGAAGGAATTAAGGGCGTCACGGAACTCGACTGGGGTCAATCGGCGGAATTCGCCGGCCTCCGATTGACGGCCGCGCCGACGCAACATTTCTCGGGCCGCGGCATGTTCGATTCGAACGGCACGCTCTGGTGCGCTTGGGTGATCGGCGGAAAAGGGGGCCGTGTCTATTTCGCCGGGGACACGGGCTACGGCCCGCACTTCCGGAAGACGGGTGATGAGCTCGGCCCGTTCCGCCTGGCAATCCTTCCGATCGGCGCTTACGAGCCCGCGTGGTTCATGGGGCCGGTGCACGAGGACCCGGCTCAGGCGGTCGCGGCCATGAAGGATCTGCGCGCACGAGCCGCGCTCGGCATCCACTTCGGAACGTTTCAATTGACCGACGAGGGAGTCACGCGCCCCATCGAAGAGCTCGAAACGGCTCTCGCGAAGGAGAGCCCGCGGCCCGATTTCCGCGTGCTCGCGTTCGGAGAAGGCTGGGACGTCGCGGCAGAGCCCTAGCCGGATGCCGGGCGACGGTTGCGGTCACATATATCAGGGCGTTTCGGGCGTGCCGATAGTCTTGAGATCACGTTGCCTCGGTTGCGCCTCGTCAGATCGAGAGCGCGGATGACCATGTCGCGTCTTCCACTGGCTCGAACGTGTCGGTGCCTCGCTTCGCAGGTAATGCTTCTCCTGCGCAGGCGGGATCACTGCGCCTTCCTCGCCCCGGGATCGTTGACGGCCTCGAAGTAGCGCGTGTCGGTGGGGCCGAAGCCCGAGATCTGGACAATGACGGGGTCGGCGTCGGTTCGGGCGAAGTGGTTGTGCTGCAGGCCGCCGGGCTCCGAATAGACGCTTCCCGGCGGGAGAGTCTTCAATTTCGCGGGATCGAAGTGGTCGCCGTAGCCAAAGCGCCATTCGCCGGAGACGACCGTCGCGACGCGGTCGTCGCGGTGGGAATGCGCCTGGATCGTCGTGCGCGCGGGGACGAAGAGCAGGATCGTGTAGAAACCCGTCTTCGACGGATCGCCGAACAGCACGTCCGTGTGAACTCCGGGCAGCCCGGAGCTTCCGACCTGGTTTCCGTCGTGTGCGCTAGCCCGGATTTCCTCCGGCGTCATCCGGAATTCGGGAAGCGACTGGCCACCCGCCGCAAGAGCGGTGCCGAACGCCAGTGCGGCCACCGCGAGCCTCACAGGAATCTCACCAGCGCGGCAGTCGTTGCTGCGGGCTGCTCCTCCAGGATCCAGTGCCCGGCGTCCTTGAGCACGATGACGGTCACGTCCGTGCCGACGAGCTTCGTCTGTTCGCCGAGTTCTTTTCCCAGGGACTTCTCGCCGCCGATCGAGAGCACGGGCATCGTCAGCTTCGTCTGCGAGAGTTGCGCAAAATCCTTCGCGGCCTGCGGGAAGGAGACGAAATAGGCCCAGCCCGCCTTCATGCGCCCCGGCCGAGAGTACGCCGACGTGTAGTCCTTCCGGTCCGCCTCGGGGATCGAGTGATTCTTGTCCGCGGCGAAGTCGTTCCAGTAGTAATCGAAATACATCCGCTCGCGCCCCTTGACCAGCGCCTCCGGGGTCGGCCCGTTGAATCGGAAATGCCAGAGTCCCGGGTTGTTGTAGATAGGCTCCCATCCCGGCACGCCCGGCAGGAAGGCGTCCATCAGGACGAGCTTCTCGACCTCCGCCGGGTACTGCGCCGCGTACGCATAGGCAACCATCAGGCCGATGTCGTGACCGACGACTTTCGCCTTCGCGACGCCGAGTGAACGCGCGAGCGCGTGGATGCTAGTGGCAGCTGATTTCATGTCGAGGCCGTCCGTAGGAACTGCCGAGTCGCCGATGCCGGGCAGGTCCGGCGCGATTACCGTGAATCGCTCGGCCAGCACGGGAATGATCGGGCGCCACATGCGCGAGGTCTCGGCATAGCCGTGTAGGAGGATGAGCGGCGGGCCGTGGCCGGCGGTCAGGTAATGCAGCTTCACGCCGTCGGCATCAGCCGTGCGCGAGGCGATGGCCTTGTCGGCCGCATCGGCGCGTGCCAGAGCCGGCAGCACCGCGAGGGCGCACACGAAGGTAAACCGGGTCAGCCGCGACAGCGGGGTCCTGGTCATGGAAACCTCCTCGGACAAGAGAGAACTCAGCCTTTCAGGAACGCGAGCAGATCGGCGTTGATTCGATCCTTGTGCGTCGAGCACATGCCGTGCGGCAGGCCCGGATAGACCTTGAGGGTCGAGGCCTTGACGATCTTCGACGAGAGCATCGCCGAGGCGCCGATCGGGACGATCTGATCGTCGTCGCCGTGCAGGATGAGCGTCGGCACGTCGAACTTCTTGAGGTCTTCCGTGAGGTCCGTCTCCGAGAAGGCCTTGATGCAGAAATAGGAGGCCGGAAAGCCGGCCATCATCCCCTGCAGCCAGAACGAGTCCCGGATGCCCTGCGACACGTTCACGCCGGGCCGGTTGAAGCCGTAGAACGGCATGCTGAGGTCCTTCTAGAACTGGGAGCGGTCAGCAGCGACGCCGGCGCGGATCTGGTCGAACGCGTCGATCGGCAACCCGCCGGGATTGGCAGCTGTCTTCAGCATCAGGGGTGCGACCGCGCTGATCAGCGCTGCTTTGGCCACGCGCTTGGTGCCGTGGCGGCCGATGTAGCGCGCGACTTCGCCGCCGCCCGTCGAGTGGCCGACGTGGATCGCGTCCTTCAGGTCGAGCTTCTCGACGAGCTCCGCGAGGTCGTCGGCGTAGTGATCCATGTCGTTGCCGTTCCAGGGTTGGCTGGACCGGCCGTGGCCGCGACGGTCATGGGCGATACAGCGGTATCCCCGGGACGCCAGGAAAAACATCTGGTCTTCGAACGCGTCCCCTGAGAGCGGCCAGCCGTGGCTAAACACCACGGGCTGCCCTGTGCCCCAGTCCCTGTAATAGATCTGCCTACCGTCTTTAGTCGTGATGATGCCCATCTTCGGTCTCCTTTCCAGTCCGGACGCTCCCGCGTCACGTGCGAACGAGACGAAGGGTTTGACGAATGGCAAGCGCCTTACTGGCGACCTCTCGCCAACCGCTGTCGATCGTGGGCGCGTGTCCGCGGTTGGGGATCTCGGGATGGCCTATCGTAGCGCCGAGCCTCGCGAGGACGCCGTCGAACGATCTTGCAGACCACGACACTGAATCGCTCCACATGGACGCTCCGCCTGATGGTTTCGGGCACGGGCCCGCCCTTTCCTCGCCTCTTTCTCCCCCGGTGCGAGACCGAGGCGCGCCCGGTCTTGGCCAGCTATTCCTCTCTAGCGCTTCTCCGCCCCAATGGTGATCTTGAAACCGTCGGGATCGGTCAGGGCGAAGTCACGCGTGCCCCAAGGCTGGTCGCGCGGCACCTGGTCGAGCTTGCCGCCCCGCGCCACGATCCTCTTCGCGAGGACGTCGACGTCCTGCGTCGTCGTGCAGTAGAGCCGGAAGCCCTCTCCCTTTTTCCGGTCGCGGCCCTTCTTCCAGTCGTCCTGTCCGATCATGAAGCCGACGCTGCCGGCCTGGAGCGAGACCCCCATCAGCTTGCCTTCCTGCTCCCAGCGCTCCTCGACGACGAAGCCGAGGACGTCGCGGTACCAGGCGAGGCTCTTCTCCAGGTCATTCACCGTGAAGCCCGGCGATGCCGTGCTCATCTTCAGAGTCTCTGCACCCGCGCGTCTCTTGGGAGCCTTGCTCCTCGAGGGAGCTTTCTTGGCCGTTTTCTTCGCTGCCATTTTCATACCTCCAACTCTCGTTCGAGACAGCCTATGACCAGGGCTCGTCCCGGTCAACGTCTGACACGGCAGCACCCGCGTCCCACCCTGGAGGTTGCGGGCCGGGCCCCGCGGCCTGCATCCGGTCTGGTCAAAAAGGGTGACAGGCGTAGGCTTCAAACCCCGCCCCCATTTGCTCTAAGAAATGGCAACGCCGGGAGTTTCCTCCCGGCGTTTAAGAATCTTGGTTGCGGGGGCAGGATTTGAACCTGCGACCTTTGGGTTATGAGCCCAACGAGCTACCAGGCTGCTCCACCCCGCGGCAGAACGCGCACCTTATCGGAGTCGGCCGGAACCGTCAAGCGGCCCTCCGCAGACGCGAGTTCCCGCTCGCGATGAGACCGGCCTAGCGCGAACGGGCGGCGGGGGTTGCCGGCACGGCGACGGCCGGCGCGGGCGTGCCGCCCGGCTTCGTCAGGCTGCCGGGCGGATAGAGAAGCACGACGTCGTCGGGCCCGACGAGGTGGAGCTCCTCGCGCGCCACCTTCTCCGCCGGAAACTCGTGACGGCTGGCGGCCCCGATCGCCGACTTCAGCTCGTCGTTCTCCCTGCGCCGATCGGCGATCTGCCGGTCGAGCGTCTGGACCTCAGTGCGGGCGCGCTTGAGCTCGAGCACGCGGCGGTCCGACAGGAGCAGGATGCCCATGATCACCGAAGAGATGGCGAGCGAAACGAAAAAGGCCGTCATCGGCCGCGGGCCGCGGGGCGCGTCCGCGTCGGCTTCGGATTTCATCGCAGAAAGGCGGCGCGTGCGGCGAAGGTGCCCGCGGCCTCGAGCTCCTCTTCGATCGAGAGCAGGCGGTTGTACTTCGCGAGGCGCTCGCCCCGGCAGACCGAGCCCGTCTTGATCAGGCCGGAGTTGACCGCGACGGCCAGGTCCGCGATCGTGTCGTCCGGCGTCTCGCCCGAGCGGTGCGAGACGATCGTCCGGTAGCCCGCGGTCTGCGCCATGCGCACGGCGGCGAGCGTTTCGGTCAGCGTGCCGATCTGGTTGAGTTTGACGAGCAGCGCGTTGCCGACCCCGTCCGCGATGCCGCGCGCGAGGATCTCGGGGTTCGTGACGAAGACGTCGTCGCCGACGATCAGGATCTTCTTCCCGAGCTCCTTCGTCAGCGCCTGCCAGCCCTTCCAGTCGCCCTCGGCCAGGCCGTCCTCGATCGAGGCGATCGGGTACGCCGCGACGAGCTCCGCCCAGTATCGGATCATACGATCGGTCGAGAGCGTCTTCTTCTCGCCCTTCAGGACGTACTTGCCGCCTTCGTAGAACTCCGACGCGGCGGGATCGAGCGCGAGCACGATGTCGCGGCCGGGCTTGTGCCCCGCGGCCTCGATCGCCGTCAGGAGCAGCTCGATCGCTTCCTTCGAGGAAGCGATGTCGGGTGCAAAGCCCCCCTCGTCGCCCACGCCTGTCGAGAGGCCCTTCTTCTTGAGGATCCTCTTCAGCGTGTGAAAGACCTCGGCGCCGGCCCGCAGGGCCTCCGCGAACGACGGGAACCCGACCGGGCAGACCATGAACTCCTGGGGATCGAGCAGATTTTCGGCGTGCGCGCCGCCGTTGATGACGTTCATGAGCGGCACGGGCAGCGTCGTCGCCCCCGCGCCGCCGACGTAGCGATAGAGCGGAAGGCCCGAGGCCTCCGCGGCCGCCCGCGCGACCGCCAGCGACACGCCGAGCAGCGCGTTGGCGCCCAGGCGCCCCTTGTTCGGCGTCCCGTCGAGCTCGATCAGCATCCGATCGATCAGCGCCTGGTCGCGAGCGTCCGCGCCGGCGAGCTCCTCGGCGATCTCGCCGTTGACGTGCGAGACGGCCTTCCGGACTCCCTTGCCGCCGTAGCGTTTCTTGTCGCCGTCGCGCAGCTCGAGCGCTTCCCGCGTCCCGGTCGACGCTCCCGAAGGAACGCCGGCGCGGCCGACGGCGCCCCCCGACAGGAGCACCTCGACCTCGATGGTCGGGTTTCCGCGCGAGTCCAGGATCTCGCGCCCGTGCAGGGCCTCGATTGAAAAGCTCATTGGTTTCTCGAGCCAGAATCCCCGAACCGCTCCCGAAAATCAACCGGATTCCGCGGCTTGCCGCTTGCTGTAGAGTCGTGCGCAGGGTGCTGGGGTTCTGACGAAGGGTTCGGCGGGCCTCGTTCTGCTCGCGGCCGCCGGCTGTGCTCTCCTCGCATCGTCCCCGGAGGCGGCGAGGCTCGAGATCCGCGCGCCCGACCTGACGCACCCGCTCACCGAGGCCTTCCCCGCGCCGTCGCGGCCGGAGGATCCCGTGAAGCTGGGCGTCTGGCAGCGGATCAACTCGGACCGGGCCGCCGCGGGCCTGCCGCCCGTGGCCTGGGACGAGGCGGCCGCCCGGGTCGCCGACGCCCTCTGTGCGAAGCAGCTCCGGGAACAGACCCGTGGCCACTTCCTCATGGATGGCTTTCCTCCCTACGCGCGCACCGCCCTGGCGGGGGTCTTCGGCATGGATTCCGAGAACGCCGTCGCCTGGACGACCACCGGCACGAGCTTCCAGGAGCCGACCCTCGGCCTCGCTCTCGCCGGTCAGGAATCCATGATGGCCGAGAAGCCGCCCAACGACGGACACCGCCGCACGATCCTCGATCCCGGGGCCACGCACGTGGGGGTCGGCTGGGCGCAGGGCAGCGGCCGCTTCCGGATGGCGCAGGAGTTCCTCACGCGCCGCCTCGCCCGCCTGACGCTCGAGCAGGCGGCCGGGAACCCGGCGACCGTCCTCGTCAAGGGCCAGGCGCTTCCCGAGTACCGGCTCGCGTTCGTCACGCTCGCGCACGAAACGACGCCGCGGCCGCTGAGGCGCAGCCAGGCAAACTCGCGCACGCACTACGAGTTTCCTCAGCCGCGGCTCGCCTTCGTGCCGGAGGGCATGAAGTCCCTCCATGTCCTCGGCGCCGAAACCCAGGACCTGGTTCGCCTGGGGCAGGCCGGCGACTTCTCTTTCCGCTTCACGCCGGGTACCTCGGGGCTCTGGACGATCGTCTTCCACACCGTGGCGGGGAGGGAGAAACCGCGGCCCGGCGGCGCCGCTGTGCTCTGGGTCGAGAAGGCTGCGGCGCCATGATCACGGTCCTCGTGGTCGGCGACTCGTCCCGGGAGTTCGCATCGCTCGCCGCCGACGATCCCTCTGTCGAGGTCCTCACCGCGTCCGGCACGGACGAAGCGCTCGAGAAGCTCGCGCGCAATCGCCGCATCGACGCCGTGCTGCTTGCCGGCGTCGCAGATCCGGCCGGCACGGCGCAGGCTATTCACGAAGAGGACCCCGGCGCCCCGCCCCTCTTCGCGCCGGCATCCGCGGCGCCGCTCTACCGTGTGCGGCAGCTCGACGCCGGGACGCCCGAGGAGCTGCTTCGGGCGATCGCCCACGAGCTCTCCGCGGACCGCTAGTGTCGATCCTCACGAGGTTATTCACGGGTGTGCCCCAACGGAAACGCTCTCCCCCGAGGGGAGGTCCCCTGGGGTGGCTCCAAGTCATGGTAACGTCAACTCTTTGGGGGTCCTGACATGGGTGGCTGTGGCAGCGGAGGCGGCTGCGGGGTCGGAAACGCATACAACCCCGGCCAGTACGTCGGCATCCGGATGAATGAACACGAGGACGGCCGTAGCGTCCTCTGCGACACGATGGGCATCGAGGTCACCCGCAAGCTGCGGGTGGTGGTCGAAGGCGACCAGGGGCTGGAGTTCGCCGAAGTAACGAACCTGCGCCCCATGATCCTCAAACAGTGCCAGCTGCGCGACTCCAAGCGCCTGGTCCGGGTGGCGACGGAACCCGATCTCCACACCTACCGGGCGAAGGTGGACCGGGAAGAGAGCTTTCTCGCCGACACCCGGACCCTCGCCTCCGAAAAGCGGATGCCCATGAAGCCCGTTCGGGCCGAAGAGAGCTTCGACGGCCGAAAGGTCACGGTTTATTACACTTCCGAGTCGCGGATCGACTACCGCAAGCTCGTCGCGGACCTCGCGATGGCCCACCCGGTCCGCATCGAGATGCGCCAAATCGGCCCCCGGGACGAAACGAAGATACGGGGCGGGATCGGGCCCTGCGGCCTGACGCTCTGCTGCTCGACGTTCCTGAAGTCTTTCCACCCCGTAACCATCAAAATGGCGAAAAACCAGAATCTCTCGCTCAACCCCTCGAAAATCTCGGGGATGTGCGGGCGGCTCATGTGCTGCCTCGCTTACGAGGACGAGGGCGGCGACCGGCCCCCGGCACCCCCGAAGAAGACCCAGAATATTCCGGCCGATATGCCGGTTTGAACTGTCAAGACGTCCCACCCTATTACCGGGACAAAGAGAGACAGCCGTGGTCAATCGCAATTCTTCCGGCGGCGCCTTCCGTAGCGATGACGAAACTGCCGCCAATCGCAAGCTGATCCGCCCGAACCTCTCCGAGCTCGCGGACCGCTACCCGACGCGCTCGTTCGCCCAGCGCAAACAGGTCCCGCCCGAGCAGACCAACGCCGAGAGCTACTACTACCTCAAGCAGATGGCGGCCAAGACGCCGATGGTCGTCGTGCTCACCGACGGCGAGCAGATCGAGGGCTGGATCGAGTGGTACGACAAGTCCTGCCTGAAGGTCAACCGCGAGAAGGGCCCGAACCTCCTCCTTCCCAAGGCCTCCATCAAGTACATGTACAAGGCCTCCGAGGGCGGCTCGGACGAGGGCGGCGGGAACCGGTAGGACGGTGGCGATTGGACCGGTGGC
This sequence comes from Thermoanaerobaculia bacterium, assembly GCA_041483715.1. Taxonomy (GTDB): domain Bacteria; phylum Acidobacteriota; class Thermoanaerobaculia; order UBA5066; family Gp7-AA6; genus DAHUXD01. Next base: position 7,172 of record JBGPGG010000057.1, on the reverse strand, counting down.
GGTTTAGGGGGTCAGGTCTTCGTTCTCCGGACCTTGTTGTTCCAGCGAGGTGAGACGTCCTTCGGGGTCCCGAGAATCGAACACCTGACCCCGAGCGCGGCTTTGACCCCGCGCGCGGCTTGAGCCCCTATCTAGCTCCCCTGCCCGACAGCACCGCGGGCACGGTCTTCAGCAGGATCTTCAGGTCGAGCAGCGGCGACCAGGTGTCGATGTACTTCAGGTCCAGGGCCATCCAACGGTCGAAATCGAGCTCGCTTCTGCCCGAGACTTGCCAGAGGCAGGTCAGGCCCGGTTTCATGCTGAGCCTGCGCCTCTGCCACGGCTCGTAGCGGGAGACTTCGTCCGGCAGGGGCGGGCGCGGGCCGACGAGGCTCATGTTGCCGACGATCACGTTCCAGAGCTGCGGCAGCTCGTCCACCGACAGCCGCCTCAGGAGCCCTCCCACCGCGGTGAGCCTCGGGTCTCGTTTCGCCTTGAACACGGGGCCGGTCATCTCGTTCAAGTGCGAAATTTCGGCCAGCCGCTCCTCCGCCCCCGACTCCATAGTTCGGAATTTGACGAGCGTGAACTGCCTGCCGTTCAACCCGCACCGCACCTGGCGGAAGAACACGGGCGCTCCCGAGGACAGCAGGATCGCCAGCGCCGCGACGAGCTGAACGGGCAGCGTCACGACGAACAGCACGAGCGCGAGGACGAGATCGATCGCCCGCTTCGCCGCGAGCTCGACCGGGTTCGAGGGCGTCGTCGTGAAGGAGAGGAGCGGAATCCCGTCGAGCTCTTCGAGCACGGGCCGAGCGAGCACGTGCGGGAAGATGTCGAGCGACACGTGCGCGCGCACACCGTGCCGCTCGGCCACGAGCAGCGCGTCTTCGTACTCGGCGAGCTTGCCCTTCTCGATGACGAAGATCACCTCGTCGATCACCTCGGCGCCGAGGACGGACTCCATGTTCCTGATCGTGCCGAGGCAGGGCCACCGGCCCTCGAGGCCGATCTCACCCCCGTTGTCGTCGTCGAGGTACCCGACCACGCGGAAGCCCCAGTGCGGATGGGCCTCGAGGAAGCCCGCGAACTGGGCGGCCTTCGGACCCGTGCCCACGATGAGCGCCGTGCGGAAGTTGAAGCCCCGCGAGCGCACCCAGCGGGAGAGCTGTCGCAGCGCGATCTTTTCGACTGTCAGAAAGAGGAAGTTCAGGACGCCGAAGAGCACGAGGAACCAGCGGCTCACGAAGTCGAGCCGCAACCCGAAGATCAGCAGCACGAGGATGGTCGTACCGCCAAACGTCACTTTGCCCGCGGCCCAGATCTCCTCGCCGAGCGGCAGCGTCCGGTGGCTGCGGTAAAAGCCCGCGGCCGAGAGCAGGAGCCCCCAGATGGGAAGGATGAAAAAGAGCAGCAGCAGGTACTGGTCCAGGGAATGGATCGGGAGCGGAAAGAGGCTCGGGAAGGACGTCCTCAGGATGCCCTGGCGCAGGGACCACGTCACCGGGAGGGACACCGCCGTCAGCGCGAGATCGGTGAGGAGTACCCCGAGAGCAATGGCGCGGGCTTTTTGCTTCAGCATGAGGCGTTTCCGGGGGCAGGGCTTCGACCGTCGCCGATGTTACGGGATGGCGCTCCGGGCTTCAAGGACGGCCTCGTAACGGTCGACCACATCGTCCCAACGATATCGCTCCCGTGTGCGCTCCTTTGCTCTCTCTTTCCATACGGAGTGGGCAGCCGGATCATCCAGGATCCCGCGCAGGAGGCGGGAGAGGGACGCGGGCTCCCGGGCGTCGAACGGCAGCGCCGCGCCCCCTGCGACCTCCTCGTTTTCCGGCGTCGCGTTGTAGCAAACCACCCGGCCGTACCCCATCGCCTCGACGAGGGCCGGATGCGTGCCGCCGATCTCCGTCGCCTGCACGTAGGCGGCCGCGTTCGCCAACAGCTGGCGATAGCCCTCGCCATAGATCGCGCCCGGCAGGAGCACGCGCGCGTCGGCCTCGGCGCGCAGCTGCGCGATGTATCCGGCCGCGTAGGGGGCGTCGCCGACGAGAACGAGCGGAACATCCCCACGGACGTCCCGGTACGCCCGGAGGACGGCGAGCGCGTTGTTCTCCGGCTCCAGGCGCGAGACGTAGAGGACGTACCGCTCCGGCGCCACACCCAACCGGTCGAGCGTCTCGAGCCCGGTTGGCAGCGGCAGGTCGCCGCCGTACGGGATGAAGACGGAGTCGAGGCCGTACCGCGTCCGGTAGTACTCCTGGATGACTTTCGCGTCCGAGACGATCGCGTCCGGGATGACCGTCGAAAGCCACTCCGAGACGCGATACGAGAACTTGCCAACGGCGCTCCACTTGCGCCGGTGCCGCTCGAGGCCGTCCACGTTCAGCACGACGCGCGTCCTGCCGGACAGGCGCGGAAGAAACGACGAAGCGGCGTTGATCGCATTGCAGACGAGGACGCTGTCGAAGCGCTCGAACGCCGCATCGACGCCCGAGATCGCGCCGTGCACGACCGTGTCGAGGTACTTCGTCGGGATCGTCGGAAGCACGCGGATCTTCGCGCCCCGGTGGATCGTGAGCTGCGGCTGCGCGTAGCGCGAGCGTGTGTACACCGTCACGTCGTGGCCGCGGGACGCGAGGCGCGCCGACAGTTCCTCGGCGAGTGTCTCGAAGCCGCCGTAGCGGGCCGGGATGCCGCGGGTCCCAAGGATGCCGATGCGCATGCTCAAACGTACGTCATTCCGAGGAGCTCCGCGACGAGGAATCCCGATCTCGATCCGGGCCCTTCGAGTTCGGGATCCCTCGCCGCGCTCGGGATGACAGCGCCTGGATCTCCCGCCTCTTCGCCCACAGCCGCGAGCGATTTCGCCAGAGCCACCCGAATGCGGGCAGAGAGCTCCTCTCGACGGTCAGGCAGGCGCCGAGCACGACGAGGTCACGGGCGAAGGTCGGAACAAACGTCTTCACGGCCTCGCCCGCCGTCTGGTTGTTGATCCGCAGCAGGAACCGGTTCTTGACCGAATGCATGTTGGCAAGGGCCGACATCTGCCGGCGCCGCTCGGGCAGGCTGCGGCGGCGGTGGCAGGCGAGAGCCGAGGGGACGTAGCGGCAGCGCCAGCCCAGACGGCGAAGCCGCCAAGCGAGGTCGGCGTCTTCGCGGTAGAGAAAGAAGTCGGCGTCGAAGCATCCGGTCGAGATCCGCGCGCCCTCGAGGGCCGCGCGCCGGTAGAAACCGGCCGCGCCGGAAGTCCCGGCGATCTCCTCTTCGCGCTCGAACCGGCCGGCAGCGCCAGACCCGGAGCCGCGGTCGAAATGCCGGCCAGACGCAGTGAAGTAGATGCCGGTCGAGTCCAGCACCTCGGTGGGCGCCAGGTCCGCGCCCTGCGCCCGCAGCAGGCGCCCGGAGGCCGAGCCCACGTCGGCGGCGTCCGCAGCGTCGAGGCGCCGCACCAGCTTCACGGCAAAGTCCGGCTCGAGCCGGCAGTCGGGATTCAGGGCGAGCACGTAGCGTCCCGAGCTCGCGTCGATCCCGGCGTTCATCGCCCCGGCAAACCCCACGTTCTCCCGCATCGCGAGCAATCGCACCGCCCCGCCGAACCGGACCGGCACCTCGCGCGAGGCGTCCTGCGAAGCGTTGTCGACCAGGATCGTCTCGCAGGAGACGCCGCGCTGCGCGACCGCCGATCCGAGCGAGACCGGAAGGTCCGCCGCGTCGTCCTTCGAGACGACGATGATGGAGACGTCGAAAGCAGTCATGAGTCGTGAGTCATGAGTTTTGGGCTCGGGCCCAGACCGAAAGCCAACGCGAGGACGGCGAGGTAGGCGCGGGCGGCTTCGGATCCGGAGCGGGGCACGTCGCGGCGAAACGGCAGCAGCGCCAGGCGCAGGACCATGCCCTTGGCGAGAAGCAGGCGGTACGCCAGGCGCGCGGGCAGACGATAGCGCTCGCGGCGATATCGCAGCGCGTTACGATAGAAGACCGGAAGAAACCGCGCGTAGCCGAGGCTCGATGCAGACTCGCCGCCGCGGTGCCGGAAGCGCGCCTCAGGCAGGTACAGGATCATCCCCTCGGAGGCGAGCCGCGCGCAGAGGTCCACGTCCTCGTACCAGGCGGGGACGTAGCGCTCGTCGAAGCCTCCGCACCGGACGAAGGCCTCCTTGCGCACGGCGAGCGCGGCCGCCGCAGCCTGCTCGACGGGAAACGCGGCATCGCGATTCTCGTCCGCGTACCGGAACCGCCTCCGCGCCCCGTGGTTCGGCGCGAGGTGGTCGATCAGCAGCAGCTCGCAGGTGTCCGATCCGAGCGACGGCAGGCGCCGGAGCTGGAAGGTCGCCTGGTCTTCGCGCCCCGGCGGCGCCAGGTGCAGCGGCCCGGAGGGAGGAGTCGTGCCGTCCATCTCCACGAGGCGCGGAGCGATCGCCGCGATTCCAACCTGCGCCGCGAACGCGCGGGCGATGGCCGAGAACGGCTCGCCCTCGGCCCGCGTGTCCGGGTTGAGAAAGAGCAGGACTTCGCCGCCCGCGATCGCGGCCGCCTGGTTCGCGGCGGGGCCGAACCCGCGGTTTTTCGCGTTCACGAGGACCGTAGCGTCCGGCCAGATGTCGCGCACGGCCCGCTCGGAGAGCCCGCCGCCGTTGTCCACGACGACGAGCGACACCGCGACGCCGCCCCGGGGAATCCGCGCGCGTGCCGCCGCGAGCGCCGCCACTGCGGCAATCAGGTCTTCGGCGTCTCTCCAGGAGACGAGGATCGCCGTGATCTCGCGCACGCTCACGCTCACGATTGACCCGGCCATTGCTCGAGTCTTCCGGGTTTCCCCCGCGAACGCAGCGCCTGAAAGGGCAGCCGCGGCCAGACCAGCAGCGGCAGCACGAGCCCCGTCCAGCCGACCTCCCGGATGTGAGCGAGGTCGGCGCGCAGCAGTGCCGGAAAACTCCTCGCGAGCAGCCCCGGAGCGAAATTGCGGAAGAGCGTGCGCCACCGATTGCGCAGCGTCCAGAAGGCGCGCCGGAAGGGCGTGCGGCGCCCCGTCCGCGAGCCCTCGTGCCGCGCGGACGCGCGCGGATCGCAGGCAAACCGCCAGCCCTTGCGCAGAAGCCGCAGCGACAGGTCCACGTCTTCGTAGTACGCGAAGAAGGCACTCTCGAACGCGGCGCCCCCGGGGCCGGCCGCCTCGAGGGCATCGCGGCGGTACAGCGCCGCCGTCGCGGAGACGCCCGAAACCTCGAACGGCTCGCGCGGCGCGACCGAAGCGTCCGCACCCGAGAGGACCGGCACCGCCTCTCCCCTCCCGTTCCACTCGAGTCCCGCGGTGTCGATCTGCCGGCCGTCCTCGGAGAGGACGAGACCCTGGACGGCGGCCAGTCGCCCGTCGAACTCGAGGCGAGCCGCCAGGCGCGCGACGTAGTCCGGCTCGAGCACGGCGTCGTTGTTGAGAAGCAGCACGAAGGGCGCACGCGTCCGCGCGATGCCCTCGTTGGCCGCGCCGGCAAAACCGAGGTTCCGGGAAAAGGCGACCACCCGCGCGGCCGGGGCTTCCAGCGCGATCCGGGCGCGTTCCTCCGGGGAAGAACCGTTGTCGACGACGACGACCGAGAGCGCCACGCCCATCTGCCGTTCGAGCGAGGCGAGGGCGCGGAAAAGAGCGTTGCCGCCGTCGCGGTTGACCACGACGGCGTCCACGTCGGGAAGGTGCGGGGCCCCGCTCAAACGGTTGACGGTTGACTCGATCGGCGTGCGCGATATGAAATCGCGTCTGGATGCTACCACGCGAGTACTTGCGCGAGAACGCGCAGCGCCTTCTTGCCGAGATGCCCGAGCGTTTCGGCAAAGCCGGGCTCGAGACGTACGTCGAGCTCGACCGCGAGCGCCGCGACGCCGTGACGAAGCTCGAGCAGATGCGCCGGCGCCGCAACGAGCTCAGCGCGATCAAGGGCACGCCGGCGCCCGAAGCGCTCGAAGAGATGAAAGCGCTGAAGGAAGAGATCCGCGCGCTCGAAGAGCGGGCCGAGCAGGCGGACCAGACGCTCGCCGCCGTCGAGAAGATTGTCCCGAACGTGCCCCAGGCATCGGTGCCTCGGGGCAAGGACGAAACGGCGAACGTCGTCGAGCGCTCGTGGGGTGCACCGCCGCAGTTCGCATTCCCGGCGCAGGCGCACTGGGACCTCGGCCCCGCCCTCGGGATCCTCGACTTCGAGCGGGGTGTCAAGCTCGCCGGCGCGCGTTTCACGGTTCTTTTCGGCGCGGCGGCACGGATGTCCCGGGCCCTGATCCAGTTCTTTCTCGACGTCCACGTCGACGAGCAGGGCTACACCGAGGTCCTGCCTCCGTTTCTCGCCAACGCCGATTCGCTTTTCGGCACGGGCCAGCTGCCGAAGTTCGCCGCGGACCTCTTCCAGACGACCGAGGGCTACTACCTCATTCCGACCGCCGAAGTTCCCGTCACGAACCTGCACCGCGACGAGATCCTCCCGGCGGACAAACTCCCCCTGCTCTACACCGCCTACACGTCCTGCTTCCGCTCGGAAGCCGGCGCGGCCGGGCGCGACACGCGCGGCATGATCCGGCAGCACCAGTTCGACAAGGTCGAGGTCGTCATGCTGGTCCGCCCGGAGGACTCCGCGGCCGCCCTCGAGGCGCTGACCGCGCACAACGAGGAGCTCCTGCGGCGGCTCGAGCTCCCGTACCGCGTCGTCTCGCTTTCGACCGGCGACCTCGGCTTTGCCTCGGCGAAGACCTACGACCTCGAGGTGTGGCTGCCGGGAATGAACGCGTACAAGGAGATCTCCTCCTGCTCGAATTTCGAGGCGTTCCAGGCGCGCCGCGCCTCGATCCGCCTGCGCCGCGCCGAGGGCGAGAAGCCCGAGTTCGTCCACACGCTCAATGGCTCGGGCTTGCCCGTAGGCCGGACACTCGTCGCGATCCTCGAGAACTACCAGCGCGCGGACGGCTCCGTCGCGATCCCGAAGGCGCTGCAACCCTACATGCGCGGCTTGAAAGAAATCGTGGGGTCAGGTCTCTAAGAGCGAAGCCGTGAAGAAGTCGCACTTTTAGAGACCTGACCCCGGAGACCTGGCCCCCATGCCCCAGCAACACGTCTTCGACGCAGTCCTTCGCGCGGCGCGACGGCTTCCCGGATACCCCCGCCTGCGCGTGCTCGACCTCTCGGCCGGGCGCGGCGAGATCGCGGC
>JBGPGG010000056.1:0-18371 GCA_041483715.1 Thermoanaerobaculia bacterium | reverse complement strand
GCCTTCCGAAGATGGTCGACGCGATCAAGAGCCGCGTGGACATCCTCTCGCAGTCGAAGAAGCTCCCCGCCGGCCTCGACGCGACCAAGCTCACCGCCGCCAAGGACGGACTCGCCGCGGCGACCACGGCCTGGGGAGAGGCTCAAGAAGCGTTCAAGGGCGGAAAGTGGACCGACGCCATCGCGAAGGCCACCACCGTCAAGGACAAGGCGACCGAGATCATGGCCTCGCTCGGAATGCAGGCCGGAGGCGCCGCGGCGGCTGCTCCCGCGAAGTAGTTCTATCTCTCGAATCGAAAACAAAGGCCCGCGAAAGCGGGCCTAGCTAGCCGCGCGGCGCCGATCCGTACTTGGTTCCCGACACAATCACGGCCTCGGCCCACGAAGGACTGGCGCCTCAACCCGCGGGCAGATCGAAGGTCCTGCTGATTCCAGGGGAGCGCCGCACTCGAGGGACTTCTCGGACTGGTCGGAGCGCTCTTGGCGGTGACCTGTAGATTTAGGCGCCGGCCCCTTTGGTTGAGCTGCGACCACTGTTGACAAAGGCTAGCGCCCGGCATATTAAGGGCCTATTAAAGCCCGTCCCCGAGCTTCACGGAGGCGCTTGAACGAGGAGGCTCACATGTTCCAGCCACGGATTGCAATCCTTTTGGTCTGCGTCGCGATCGTCACTCTCTCGGCTACGCCAACAACCGCTCAGCCTATGCCGGGAAAGATCACCGGCACCGTACGCGACGCCAACGGCGCGCCCCTTGCGAGAGCCGCGGTCCTCATCACGAACCAGGAAACCCGCGCGACGCGTGTCGTCAGGACTCTGGGAACCGGCGCGTTCGACGCGGCCGATCTCCCGCCGGGCCTCTATACGGTGTCGGCCGATGTGCAGGGTTTTCTCAAGGTGACCCGCGCGAATCAACGGCTCGGAGCAGGCGCCACGCTGACCGTCGATTTTACTCTCGAGGTGAGGATCGCAGAGGAGATCACGGTCACAGCTCTGAAACGCGAGGAGACCGTGCACAACACTCCCTTCTCCATCGTGGCGCCGAGCGAAGAGACCCTTCGGGAGCGCGGCATCCAGAACTTCGAGGAGCTGGCTGACAACACGGCCAACGTCTTCGTGCAGAACCTGGGTCCGGGCCAGAGCCAGGTCTCCATCCGCGGGGTCTCCTCGGGCCAGATCGCGCGTGACCAACCGGGCCCCAAGGAGGAGGTGGGTACTTATCTGGACGAATCCGTCATCTCTTTCCTCCTGTTCACGCCGAACATCGATTTCTTCGACATGAATCGCGTCGAGGTCTTGCGCGGCCCGCAGGGAACCCTTTTCGGCTCGGGGTCGCTCTCGGGCACGGTGCGCTACATCAGCAACCAGCCGGAGCTCGGCTTGACCCAATACTTCGGAGAGGTCGAAGGCGTTTCCATCAGTGGCGGCAACCAGGGGGGCAACGTCAAGGGGGGCGTCAACGTTCCTTTGGGCAGCACGGCGGCCCTGCGCGTGGCGGCGTACGCCGATGGGTTTGCGGGCTACATGGATGCAGTGCAGCCCGACCTGAGCGTCGACAAGAACGTCAACACCGGCGACCGCTTCGGTGTGCGGGCCGCGGTCCTGATCGCCCCGGACGAGAGCCTCTCCATCACCCCTCGGTTCGTCTACCAGAAAGTGAAGACGAATGGCTGGAACCGCATCGACATCTACAACATTTTGGCCAATCCCTACACGACGACGCGGCCGCCGGTCACTCTCGGCCCGCGGCAGCTCTTCACGCAGATCCCGGAGCCAACCACCGACAACTTCTATCTCGGCGACCTGAACATCAATTACAAACTCGGCGACGACGTCACGCTGACGTCGGTCACGTCTTACACCCATCGTGACCTTCTCGTCACGCGCGATGCAGGCGCGCTGACCTCGAGCATCACCGGCGGGAGCTATGGCGTCCCCGAGAGCGCCTACACGCTCGACTCTCCGCTCGACGATGCCACGACGGCCCAAGGCTGGACCCAGGAGGTCCGCCTGTCCGGCGGCAAGGACAAGTTCGTCTGGCTGGGCGGCGGCTACTACAGCACCGCGAAGAAGGCCTACGGCCAGAACCTTTTCGTGTCTGGCTATGAGGCCATCGTTACGTCCGGGCCGGCCGTCAACACACGGACCGTCGCGCCCGTAGACGTCCTGTTCTACTCGAACCTGGACTACAACACCAACCAGTTTGCTTTCTTCGGCGAAGGGACCTACTCCTTCAGCGACAAGTTCAGCTTCACCGCGGGCCTGCGCTACTACAACTGGAAGGATGATAAGACGCAGATCTTCGACGGCCTCTTCGGCGCAGACTCGCACGGAAAGCCCCAAGTGTCGGCGGGCACGACGACAGCCGACGGTGTGGCGCCACGCTTCATCGCCAGCTACAGGGTGAGCGACTCGACGAATCTGAACGCTCAGGTCTCCAAGGGCTTCCGCCTGGGCGGGCTCAACGACCCGCTCAACGTCAATCTGTGCACACCCCAGGACAAAGTGACGTTTGCCGGCCAGGAGGGCTTTTCCGATGAGACGGCCTGGAACTACGAGATCGGCACGAAATCCAGACTCTTCGGCGGCCGCGGCTCGTTGAACGTCTCGGCGTTCTACATGGACATCTCGAACCTTCAAACGGTCGTGACCGCGGGCTCGTGTTCGTCACGGCTCGTTTACACCGTTCCGAAGGCTCGCAGCGTCGGAGGCGAGGCGGAGTTTGCGACGGTGGTGAGCGACCATTTCGACTTCTCCCTCTCGGCCGGCTATAACGACGCCACGCTGCAATCCACCGTGACCTCCACGGATGATAAGGGCAACGTCACCGTCATATCCGGCATCCAGGAGGGCGCGCGCCTGCCGAGCGTTCCCAAATTCCAGATGGCCGTCGCGGCCACGTACCAGCAACCGGTGGCGCAGGGATTCATCGGCTACCTGACCGGTACCTACCAGTACATCGGTTCTCGCTACACGCAGGTCGGCGACAACCTGCTCGGCACGCTGGATTTGCTCTCGTTCGCGCCCAACACTATCGGCGGCCCGTTGACGCAGAGCACCTTCACGTACGACCCGTTGCTGCCGGCCTACAACCTCCTCAACTTCCGGCTCGGCGTGCGCTTCGACAATTTCGACGTGGCGTTCTTCGTCAACAACGTGACCGACGAGCGGGCCTTCCTGGCGCTGGACCGGGAGCGTGGAACTCGTGCCCGCATCGGTTATCTGACCAACCCGCCCCGGACGTTTGGCCTCACGACCCGACTGGACTTCTGACCGTCGCTCGCCCTTCGCGCGGGACCTGCGCCCTGCGGGCGCACCGGCTCGCGGCTCGCCCGGATGCGGGCTCGACCGCGAGCCTGGTCCCTTGCTTCGGGCTCGCTCCCGCGGCGCTGACCGCAAATATACTGCCGCGCGAGGCTTGACCGCGATGCCCAGGCTCTCTCGTCGTGCCCTCTTGGTGATGCTTCCAGTCGCATCGGTCGCGCGCGCCTTTTCGGGCCTGGGGCAAGGCTCCCCCCCGAAGGCTTCGAGGACCCGGCCCGGGAGCTCCCGTGGCGCGCGGGGGCCGAGGATCGTTGTCGTCGGAGCCGGTGCCTTCGGGGGCTGGACGGCCCTGTATCTGTTGAGGCGAGGCGCGAAGGTCACGCTGCTCGATGCCTGGGGCCCGGGCAACTCGCGCGCGAGCTCGGGCGGCGAGACCAGAGTGATCCGGGCGACTTATGGACCCGACCGCGTCTACGTCCAGATGGCGGCTCAGGCCCTCCGGCTCTGGCGCGAGAACGAAAAGCGCTGGGGAAAGCGCCTGTACCACCGAACCGGCGCCCTCTGGATGGCCGGGAAGGATGACCGTTTCGAGAGGGCCTCGTTGCCGCTTCTGCGCGAGGCGGGTCTCTACTTCGAAGAACTGACTGCGGCCGACGCGGCGAAGAGGTATCCGCAGATCAACTTCGAGCGGGTCGAGTGGGCCCTCGTTGAGAAGGAAGGCGGGTACCTGACGGCGCGTCGCGCCTGCGAGGCCGTGCTTGAGGGATTCCTGGCGGAGGGAGGCGAGTACCGACAGGTCTTCGTCTCTCCAGCCGGAATCGAAGGCGGGAAGTTGGGCGGACTCACTCTCTCCGACGGCACGAAGCTCGTTGCGGACGTGTACGTCTTTGCCTGCGGGCCCTGGCTCGGGAAGCTCTTCCCGGACGCGGTCGGGAACCTCATCCGCTCGACGCGCCAGGAGGTCTTCTTCTTCGGGACCCCGGCGGGCGACTCCCGATTCTCCGAAGAGGCGCTGCCGGTCTGGATCGACAACGGAGAGCGGCTCTTCTACGGCGTCCCCGGAAATCAGTGGCGCGGCTTCAAGCTGGCGGACGATACGCGCGGGGCCCCTTTTGATCCCACATCCGGCGAGCGCGTCGCGAGCCCGGAGGGCCTTGAGAAGGCCCGGGACTATCTGGGGTTCCGTTTTCCGGCGTTGAAGGGGGGCCCGCTGCTCGAGTCGCGAGTCTGTCAATACGAGAACTCGCCCGATCAGCACTTCATCGTCGACCGCCATCCCGAAGCCGGGAACCTCTGGCTCGTGGGAGGCGGCTCGGGCCACGGCTTCAAGCACGGGCCAGCCCTGGGAGAGCTCGTCGCAGGCAACGTGCTCGGGGAAAAGCCGACCGAGCCATTCTTCTCCTTGTCTCGCTTCCAGGCCAAGGCATGAACGTCAGGCCTATCGCGGCGGCGCTTCTCGCCTCTCTCCTCGGTGTTTCGACCCCGGGCGAAGCGGCGCCAGGCGGATTTCTCGCGAGGTTGGGGTGGCGCGCCCCCTATTCCCATTCGATCGTGGCCGGCGGTTTGGACGTGATGTCGTAGACCACCCGGTTGATTCCCCGCACGCTCCCAACGACTCGGCTGGCGATCGCGTCGAGAACGTCATAGGGCATGCGGAACCAGTCGGCGGTCATGAAATCGGTCGTCTGCACGGCGCGCACGGCCATCACGAACTCGTGCGTCCGCCCGTCGCCCATGACGCCCACCGACCGCACCGGCAGGAGGACGGCGAAAGCCTGCGAGATGGAGTCGTAGAGCCCGGCCGCGCGGATCTCCTCCAGAACGATCTCGTCGGCCTTCTGCAGGATGGCCACCTTCTCCGCCGTGACCTCACCCGGAATCCGGACCGCGAGACCGGGGCCCGGGAACGGATGGCGCGCGAGGAACTCCCGTGGTAGCCCGAGCTCGGCGCCGAGCGAACGCACCTCGTCCTTGAAGAGCTCGCGCACCGGCTCGATGAGCTCGAAGCCGAGGCGCTCCGGCAACCCGCCCACGTTGTGGTGCGTCTTGATGACGGCCGACGGGCCCTTGATGGAGACCGACTCGATGACGTCGGGATAGAGGGTCCCCTGCGCGAGGAAGCGCGCGTCTGGAATGCTCTTGGCTTCCTTTTCGAACACGTCGATGAAGGTCCGCCCGATGATCTTGCGCTTCTCCTCGGGGTCCGTGACGCCCGCCAGGCGCGAAAGGAACAGGTCGGCTGCGTCGACCGCGTGCACGCGGATCCCGAGATGAGCGAAGGCCTCGACCACCTGCTGCCGCTCGTGCGCCCGCATGAGGCCGTGGTCGACGAGGATCGGGTGGACGCGGTCCCCGAGCGCTTCCCGCAGGAGGATCGCCGTGACCGCGGAGTCGACGCCGCCCGAGAGCGCGCAGATGACCGCGCCCGACGGAGCCTGTGCGCGGATCGCCGCGACCTTCTCGTGACGGAAGGAGGCCATGGTCCATTCCGGCTTCACGCGGCAAACGCGGAAGAGGAAGTTTTCGAGGATCTCGGTGCCGTGGGGCGTGTGCCGCACCTCGGGATGGAACTGGAGCGCGTAGAGGCCGCGCTCGGCGTTCTCGAAAGCCGCAATCGGGGTGTCCGAGGTCGAAGCGATGACCCGGGACCCGGGCGGCGGCACGAGGACCGAGTCGCCGTGGCTCATCCACACGGTCTGCTGCTCTTCGAGTCCCGAAAAAAGCTGAGAGTCCGGCGCGACCCGCGCCGTCGCACGGCCGAACTCGCGGCCTTGTGCGCCATCGACCCGTCCCCCCTGCGCCTGCGCGAGCCAGTGCATCCCGTAGCAAAGCCCGAGCACCGGAACGCCCGCCGCCATCGGGTCGGCGGCCAGCACGGGGGCGTCCTTGTCGTAGACGCTCTGCGGTCCGCCCGACAGGATGATGCCGACCGGGTTCCATCGGCGGATCTCCTCGGCGGAGGCGCTCGGCGCGAGCACGACGGAGAACACGCGCGCGTCCCGGACGCGGCGCGCGATCAGCTGCGTGTACTGACCCCCGAAATCCACGATCAGGACCGGGCGCGGGCGCGCGGTCATGCGGGTCCCGCCTTCCGGAGCAGCGCCAGCGGCCCCGCCGCGGCCGCGGCCGGAACCAGCGCGAGCCCCGCCGCCCCGAAGGGCGCGACCGCCGCGAGCAGCGGGGCCACGAGGGACCCGGGGGCCTGCTTCAGCGCCTCGCGCTCCCCGATCCACATCAGGGCCGCGCTCGCCACGAAGAAGAGAACCGGAAATACGGCGCCGAAGGCGCGGCCGTAGGTCGAGGGCGCGGGGCGCTTGCGCTTGCCGAAGACGGCCCGCTCCGCGAGCGAAACGCTCAGGATGACGAAGAGGCTCACCGCGTAGGCCGGCGCGAAGAACACCAGGGCCTGCAGGAGAAAGCGGCTTTCCGGCGCGGGCGCAGCGTCCCCGGCCCAGGCCTGGAAGAACGGGTAGATCCCGAAGCCGGGATCATCCCGCCCGTGCGTCAGCAGGAAGATGAGCACGTTCAGGAGGAAGGCCGAGGGGAGCAGGAGCGCGGCTTGCCGGAGGAACTTCACGTCCCGACCAATTGTAGCCGATGTGTCCGACGCCCGCTCGCTAGAATACGCGCTCAATGGCCCTCAAAAAGTCGACGCGAGTCTGGCTCGTCGTCCTCGCCGCCGCCGTCGTGGCGACGGTCCTGATCGAGCGCGCAGCGCCCGAGAGCGGGTGTTGGGCCCTCTTCGCGAAGGCCGTGGCAGCCCAGGCGGCCTGCATCCTGCTCTGGAGACTCGGCGTCACCCTCTTCCGGGTGATCGTCCGACGTCTCGCGCTGCGCCTGGCCTTCTCGTACTTCCTGATCGGTGTCGTGCCGATCCCATTGCTCGCCGCCCTGCTTTCGCTCACCGGATACATCGTCGCGCACCAGTACGTGGCCAATCGCCTGCGCCGCGAGATTACGGCCGTCGGGGAAGCGGCCGCGCGGTCCGACGCCCGGCTGCCCGGGATCTCGGTTGCCTCCGACGGCAAGGTGACGGCCTCCGACGCGCCGTGGCTGCCGGCGGGGACCCCCACCCCGTGGGCCAGCGGACTCGGGCGGCCCGGCTTTCTCGTCGACGGGGACGACGTCTGGCTCGCCGTGCCCGGAGAAAAGGCCGGCACGGTGCGGCTCCTTCACCTGAACGACCCGGAAGCCCCGTGGCTCCAGGAGCTCGCCGAACGCACCGGATACGAGACCGGCATCGACGTCGGGACCTCGCGTCAGGAAGGGCCGACTTTCACGATCGACGATAAGCCCCGTGAGTCCGGGCTCCGGGTCGGAAAGCGCAAGCTGCGCGACTCCGACTCGGGCGTCCGCCGCCGTCCGCGCGGCGCGGCACCCGCCGGCACGGGCCTCTGGAAGAGCGACTGGGTCCACGCCTTCTACCTCGAGACCGCGCTCAACGCCGCGGAGGAAAAGGCCGAGTCGGGCAAGAACGTCGCCGTCCTCACCGCGATCACCTCGCCACAGGTCATTTTCAGGCAGCTCTTCACCCAGGGCGTGGATGAGATCAGCGGCGCCTTCCGGATCGCCTTCCTGGTTCTCGTCGCGATCGTCCTCGGCGTCTACGCCGTCGCCCTCACGATCGCGTTCGTGCTCGTCGGGTCGATCGCGCGCAACGTCAACCGGCTTACGCATGCCACCGCGGCCGTAGCCCGGGGCGATTTCTCCGTGCGGGTCCAGTCGAAGTCGCGCGACCAGGTCGGGGACCTCGCCCGCTCCTTCGACGGAATGGCCGACTCCATCCAGCGCCTGCTCCTCGACACGGCCCGGAAGGAGCGCCTCGAGAGCGAGATCGCGATCGCGAGGACGATCCAGCACAAGCTCCTTCCCCCGCCCGAGGCGCGCCTCGAGGGGGTCTCGGTGCTCGCGCACTTCGAGCCGGTCGCCGAGATCGGCGGCGACTACTACGACTACGTCCGGATGCCCGACGGCCGTCTCGGCTTCGCGCTCGGCGACGTATCCGGGCACGGCTTGCCGACCGGTCTGCTCGTCGCCATGGCGAAGGCCGGACTGTCGTCCCTCATCGAGGCGGGCCACGACGGCGGCGAGCTCTTCGCGCGCATGAACGACCTGATTCACCGTTCGACGGACCCGCGCCATTACATGACGCTCGCGTTCCTCGCCTACGACGCCGCGACGCGCCAAGGGACCCTGACCAACGCCGGGCAACTGGCGCCGTACCGGGTTTCGGGAACGCGGCTCGACGCCCTCTCGCTTCCCTCCTTCCCGCTCGGTCTCTTCCCCGGCAAGGCCTTTCCGTCCCGCGCCGAGAGCTTCGAAGCCGGCGACATCCTCGTCTTCCACAGCGACGGCCTGATCGAAGCCGTGGACGGGAAGGACGAGGCCTTCGGCTTCGAGCGCTTCGAGGAGGTGCTCCGGGCCAACGCCGCGTCGGGGGCCGCGGCCCTGCGCGATGCGATCCTGTCTGCCGTCGCAGCCCACACCGGAGGTCGCCCCGCCGACGACGACCGCACACTGCTGATCCTGACGCTCGACGAGCAGGCAGCGAACCCTGCGATAGAGTCCATCGCCAACCAAATGGAGTGAACATGCGCAAGACGGCCCTCGGCGCCCTCGGGTGCCTCGCCACATCCCTGCTTCTGGCCCAGTCCTCCCCCTTCGTCGCTGACCGGACCGAGCGGCTGCTGAACAACGAGCTCTCGGGCGACCTCGCGTTCGAGACGCTGCGGATCACGACGCAGTGGCACAAGCCCTCGGGATCCGAGGGATTCTTCGCGGTCGCCCGCTACGTCGAGGCGAAGGCGAAGGCCGCGGGCTTGAGCGACGTCCGATGGATCGACCAGGTCGCCGAGGCCCCCTCGTGGACCTGTCACCGGGCCGAGGCGTGGTTGCTCGAGGGCGACGGCGAGGGGCGCAAGGAAACCCGGCTCGGCTCCTATACCGAGGTTGCCACCTCGATTGCCGACAACTCCCGTCCCGCCGACGTCACTGCGGCGCTAGTGGACGTGGGCGCCGGGGACGCTGCGTCGGACTACGACGGCAAGGACGTGCACGGCAAGATCGCCCTCGCCTACGGCAGCCCGTCCGCGGTCATGCTGCAGGCGGTTTGGAAGCGCGGCGCCGCCGGTATCCTGTCCTACTCCTCCACGCGCCTGAACCCGCTCGCCGACGCCCCGGACCAGATCGCCTGGCAGGCGGTCCCCGCCGAGGACGGCCCCCGCGGCGAAAAGACGACGTTCGCGTTCATTCTTTCGGCGCGCCAGGGCAAGGCCCTCTCCGATCGCATGCGCGGCGAAACCTCCCACCGCTGGGGCGGCGGCGCGCCGGGCGCGCCGGTGACACTGCGTGCGCGCATCGTCGTCGAATCCTCCGTCCTGCCCGAAAAGAAGACCGCCATGGTAGAGGCGCGGATCCCCGGGATCGACCCCTCCCTTCCGGAGATCGTGCTCACGAGCCATCTCCAGGAGGAGAAGTTCTCGGCCAACGACAACCAGTCCGGGGTCGCGAGCATGCTCGAGATCGGCCGCACGCTGACGCGCCTCATCGCCGAGGGCAAGCTGACCAAACCTCGCCGGGGGATCCGATTCTGGTGGTGCGACGAGATCTACTCCGAGTACCGCTACTTCGCCGACCACCCGGGCGAGGAGAAGAAGATCCTCGTCAACCTCAACCAGGACATGGTCGGAGCGAAGCAGTCCGTCGGGTTTCGCACGCAGTTCATGGCGCGCACGCCGTGGTCGCGGCCGTCCTACCTTTCCGACGTTCAGGAGAGCGTCCTCGACGCGGTGGTCAAGGGCAACAACGCCTACCTGCCCGCCTGGCAGTCCGACTCGATCCCGCCGGGCGTGCCCTTCTCCAAGCCGATCTTCTCCCGCCTAGGCACTCGCGAGCCCTTCCACGCGGAGGCGGTCCCCTACTTCGACTCGACCGACCACCTCGTCTTCAACGACTCCTGGGTCGGCGTTGCCGGGACGACCCTCACCAACTGGCCCGACGAGAACATCCATTCGTCTTCCGACGACCTCTGGCAGATCGACCCGACGCAGTTGAAGCGCAACGCCTTCGTCGTCGCGGCGACCGCGTGGTGGCTCGCCACGGCGGACGCGGGCGACGTGTCCGGCCTCGCCTCGTTCGTCGCGGCGCGAGGAGCCGAGCGCCTCGGGCGCGACCTCGCGACCGCGCAGACCTGGATTACGGCCGGGAAGGGGACCGAAGACGAGCGCCGCCGCGCGGCGGCAAGCCTCCTCGATGTCGCGCTCGCAAAGGAGATCGCATCGGTGGAATCCTCGGGCGCGATTGCCACATCCGACCCTGCCGGGGCCGCGGCGATCGCGGATCGCGCCGCCATGTTGCGGGCCGCCGCCGGCTCGCTGAAGGAGCGCCTCGGGAGCGCTCCAACGACACCGCCGGACGCGACCCTCGAGCGCCTCTCACGGCGCACCCCTCGGCTCGCCGCCGCGACGCTCGACGCCTGGATGGCCCTGGAGGTCCGGGTGTCCGAAAAGCGTCGGGCCGAAAGCCGCCTCCGGCGCGACGAGAAGGAGCGCGCGGAAGCGCTGCGGAAGGCAGGAAAGGCGCCCGCGAAAGCGAAGAAGACGCCGGGCGACGACGAAGACGGCCCGGCGCTCTCTCCCCTGATGGCCACCGAGGCCATGAATTGGATCGACGGCAAGACCAACGCCGCCGACATCGCGCGGCGCGTCTCTTCCGAGGCGCTTTCGGCCGGCTGCTGGTATTACGGCGAAGCGACGCCGGCCCTGGTCGAGAAATTCCTCGAGAAGCAGGCGAAAGACGGGCTCATCGTCTGGTGAGCGCACTGCCCGCCAGATCAGCGCCAGCGTCCTTGACGCCTCCTGTCAGAGCTCCCCGTTGACGACCCGCGCGAGGGTGGCGCGGTCGATGTTGCCCCCCGAGATGATGATCCCCACCCGCTTGCCCGCCAGCCGATCCCCGAGGGCGAGAACTCCTGCGAGGCCGGCGGCTCCGGCGCCCTCGGCAAGATTGTGGGTGGTTCGCAGAAGCACGCGGATCGCCTCCGCAATCTCCGGATCGCTTACCGTCACGAATCCCGCGAGGCCGCGCTGCAGGGCCGGAAACGTCATCGCGTAGACGCTTCGCGTCGCCAGACCATCCGCGACCGTGTCCGCCGAATCCTTCGGCACCGGCTTGCCGGCGTGCCACGAGTCGTGCGCGGCCGAGGCCCCCGCGGCCTGGACGCCGTAGACCGGCAAGCCGGGACGGAGCGTCCGCGCGACCGTGAGGGCACCCACGGCCTGCGAGCCGCCCCCGACGCTCACGACGAGGGCGTCGAGCTCGGGCACCTCGCGCAGCATCTCGAGCGTCAACGTCGCGGCGCCCGCCAGTACGCGCTCATCGTTCGTGGAGTGGATGAGCGTCAGGCCGCCCTCGCGCACGAGCCGCTCGGCGACCGCCACGGACTCGTCGTAGTCCCGGCCCTCCTCGATCAGCGTCGCCCCGTAGCCGCGCATTCCCTCGTTCTTCTCCGGGTTGTTGCCCCGCGGAACGCAGATCGTGACGGGCGCGCCGTAAAGGGCCCCCGCGCAGGCCACGCCGAGGCCGTGGTTGCCGCGCGTGGCCGCCACGATCCCCCGCCGACGTTCCTCCTCGGACAGGAGCGTCACGACCGAGAGGGCGTTGCGGATCTTGAAGGAGTTCGTCGGGGCCTGGTTTTCGTGCTTGACCCACACGGAGATGCCGCGCCCGACGGCCGCGTCGAGCGGGGCGTAGCGGCGCAGGGGCGTCGGAGCGACGAGGGGGCGGACGCGGGCTTCCGCGGCGAGGACGTCCGCGAAGCAAATCGGCCAGACCTCGTCCGAAGGCTCGACGGCTGTCATGATCCGTGAAAATATCCGCACTCGCGATGCCCCCCAAGCGGAAAAAGAAGGCGGAAGCAAAATCGCGCGGCCTCTCGGTCGAGGAAGTCGCGTCGACCAGCCCTTCGCCCGCCGTGGCGGCCCTCTCGGCCGCGGGAGTCTTCTGCTTCCTCCTGGTCGCCCGCGGGGCCGCAGCCCAGGGTTCGAAGGCTCCGGACCTCGCGACGGCGAAGGTCGTCGACCTGACGCACGCCTTCGATGAGAAGACGATCTACTGGCCAAACTCCCCTTCGGCCTTCGAGCTCAGGTCGCTGGCGTATGGCCAGACGCCCGGAGGCTGGTTCTACTCATCGAACAGCTTCTGCACGCCGGAGCACGGAGGGACCCATCTCGACGCGCCGATCCACTTTGCGAAGGATGGCCTGACCGCCGACCGCATCCCCGTCCGCCAGCTCATCGCTCCTGCCGCCGTCATCGACATTCGGAAGAAGGCCGCGGCCGACCCGGACTACCGGCTCACCCTCGAGGACGTGCGGGACTGGGAACGGCGCCATGGCGCGATCGCCCCGGGCGCGATCGTTCTCCTCGAGACCGGCTGGAGCTCGCGCTGGCCGGACAAGAAGACGTACCTCGGAGACGACACGCCCGGGGACGCCTCGAAGCTGCACTTTCCGTCCTACGGCAAGGAGGCGGCCGAATACCTCGTGCACGAGCGCAAGGTCGCCGCGCTCGGCGTGGACACGGCGTCGATCGACTACGGCGCCTCCAAGGATTTCATCGTGCACCAGATTGCAAACGGCGCGAACGTCCCCGGCCTCGAAAACGTGGCGCGGCTCGACGAGCTGCCGGAAACGGGCGCCTGGGTCGTCGCGCTCCCGATGAAGATCGCCGGGGGCTCCGGGGGCCCGCTGCGCATCGTGGCCCTGCTGCCCTGATGAGAACGTCGATGGCATTGAACCCGCACCCCTTCGGCCTGCACCGTTCCCTCGACCCGCCCGGCGTCCTGCCGCAGGTCGCCCGACGACTCGACGCGACGCCCCGCGCCCTCGAGAACGAAATGGCCATCGCGGTCCGCGCACTCTCCATCGATTCGGCGTCGTTCCGTCAGCTGCGCGAGACGGAGTCCGCGACCGGCGAAACGGTCCGCGCCCAGATCGCCCGGATCGTCGGCGAGCGCGGCAAGATGCAGAACCCCGTGACCGGTTCGGGCGGCATGCTGCTCGGAGAGGTGAGCGCCGTGGGGCCCCGTCATCCCGCGGCAGGCCGTGTCCGCCCCGGCGAGAGGATCGCCTCTCTCGTCTCGCTGACCTTGACGCCGCTCCATCTCGAGACGATCGGCGACATCCATGTCGAGACCGAGCGCGTGGACGTCACGGGAACCGCCATCCTCTTCGAGCGAACGCTCTTCGCGAAACTTCCAGCCGATTTCCCTGAGGAGATCGCGCTGGCCGCCTTCGACGTGGCCGGCGCGCCCGCGACGGTGCTCCGGGACGCGAAGCCGGGGTCGACCGTCGTCGTCATCGGGACGGGCAAGGCCGGCCTCCTCTGCCTCGCGGCGGCGCGCGAGAGGGTCGGCGGCAAGGGAAGGGTGCTCGCCATCGAGCCCTCGCGGGACGCGGCCGATAGAGCCCGGGCCCTCGGATTCGCCGATGCGGTCTTCGCGATCGACGCGCGCGATCCGGTCACCATGCTCTCGGCCGTCGAGTCGGCGACGGGAGGACGGCTGGCCGATCTCGTGGTCAACGTGGCCAACGCGTCCGGGACCGAAGCCGCCAGCGTCTTGTGCGCACGCGACGACGGCGCGGTGATCTTCTTCGGAATGGCCACGTCCTTTTCGGCCGCCGCGCTGGGGGCCGAAGGCCTCGCCAAGCCCACGACGCTCTTGATCGGCAATGGCTTCGTACCGGGCCACGACGAGGCCGCGCTCGGAATCCTGCGACGCCATCCCGCCCTCGCGAAGGCGTTCGCGGCTCTGGCCGCAGGCCCGTCCAGGTGACCGCGGCCGCGAGGGCCCTGACCGCGACGATCGTCCGGTCGGGCGCCCGGCGCATCGCCTTCCTGGGGCTCGCGAAGAACGTCGGCAAGACCACGGCGCTCGTCGCCGTGCTCGAAGAGCTGCACCGGCTCGGCCTGGCCGCGGGCGTGACCTCGGCCGGACGCGACGGCGAGAGTTTCGACGCGATCACCGGCGAGCCGAAGCCCCGCTTCCGCGTCTGGCCCGGACAGCTCGTCGCCTCGGCCTCCTCGACGCACGCAGCGGCCTCCTTCGCAACCACGGTCGTGGCGGAGCTGCCCTTCTCGACGCGTTTCGGCGCCGTCGAGGTGCGGCGCGCGGAGGGCGAGGGCGAGATCGAGGTGATCGGCCCTTCGACCGCCTCGCAGATGGCCGATACGGCGGCGGCGCTCGAGCGCGCGGGGGCCGCCACGGTCCTCCTCGACGGGGCGATCGGGCGGCGCGCCTTCGCCGGCGCGCGGGTGGCCGACGCGGTCGTCCTCTCGGTCGGCATGGCCGCGGCCGAATCCCTCGAAGCCGTGCTCGGCGTCGCGCGAACGGCCGTCGAGCTCATCCAGCTCCCCGAGGCAGGACCGACGGCCCGCGTCCGCAGCGTGGCAGGCGCGCTGACGGAGGTCTGGCTTGGCGAGAAGCCCCCGGAATCCGGAGACGTGCTCGTCGCCGAGGACTTCACCGCCATATTCCTGGCGCCTCCAGCGAGGAGGAAACTGCGGGAGCAGAGCGTCACCATCGCCGTGCGCCGGAGGGCCCGGCTGCTTGCGCTCACCGCCAACCCGACGGCGCCTGGGCGGCCGCCGCTTCCGCCGGCGAGGATGTTCGAGGCGCTGCGCCGGGAGTTCCTGGAGGTCCCGATCTTCGACCTCGGGGCTGACCTATGGTCAGGCCCGTCTGCCTGACCTCCCGGCTATACTTTCACCGCGCATGGTCCCGAAGCTCGGCCTCTGCCCCGAACAGATCGAGCGCTGCCGGCGCCTCGCGCGGCAGGTCGCCGACGGGGTGCGTGAGGAGACCGGGCGATACACGACCGTCGCGACCGAGCGCACGGTCCTGCGTCTCTTCGGCGTCGACGGCGTGGACGCGGACGACGTCCCGATTCCCAACCGGGTGATCGAGTCCCTCCAGGCCTGCGGCAAGCTCGCACAGGGAGCGGCCCTCTGGATGGGGAGCGCCCTGGCGCAGGGCTCTCGAAGCGTTCCCGAAGCCGTCGCGCTCCTGGCCGACCCGAGGAAGGCCGCCGCGCTCTCCGAGCACCCGCGCTGGCGCGAGACCGTCGCGCCCCACGTCGAAGCGACGGTGGCGCGGATCCGCGGCAACCGCGCCGAGCGCGAGCGCCGGCAGGCCTCCCATCCACCCGAGGAGCTGCCGCTCCTCTACGCCATCGTCGCCACCGGGAACATCCACGAGGACGTCGTGCAGGCCGAAGCGGCCGCCCGCGCCGGGGCCCAGTGCATCGCCGTCATCCGCTCCACGGCGCAGTCGCTGCTCGACCACGTGCCATTCGGCGCGACCACCTCCGGTTTCGGCGGGACTTTCGCCACGCAGGAGAACTTCCGCCTGATGCGCGCGGCCTTGGACGCGATCGAGCCGGAGATCGGCCGGTACGTGCGCCTGGTAAACTACTGCTCGGGCCTGTGCATGCCCGAGATCGCGGCGATGGGGGCCCTGGAGCGCCTCGACATGATGCTGAACGATGCCTTGTACGGCGTCATCTTCCGCGACATCAACCCGCTGCGCACGCTGATCGACCAGAACTTCTCCCGCCGGATCAACGCGGCCGCGGGCGTCGTGATCAACACGGGCGAGGACAACTACCTCACGACGGCCGACGCCGTCGAGCAGGCGCCCGCGGTCCTCGCCTCGCAGTTCATCAACGAGCGGCTCGCGAAGAACGCCGGCCTCGAGGACTGGCAGATCGGCCTCGGCCATGCCTTCGAGATCGACCCCGAGCTCGAGGACGGACTGCTCCATGAGATCGCGCAGGCCGAGGCGACGAGGGAGATCTTCCCGGATGCTCCGCTCAAGTACATGCCGCCGACCAAACACATGACGGGCAACATCTTCCGCGGCTACCAGCAGAACGCCCTCTTCATGCTGACGTCGGTCGCGACGGGCCAGTCGATCCACCTGCTCGGGATGCTGACCGAGGCGCTGCACACTCCCTTCCTGCACGACCGCTGGTTGGCGATCGAGCAGGCGAAGACGATCCGGAAGAACGCGCGGCACCTCTCCGAGGAAATCACGTTCCCGCCGGGCGGACGGATCGTGAAACGCGCGCATGAGGTCCTCCGGGATGCCGAGCGGATCCTGGAGACCGTGGCCTGGAAAGGCCTGTTCGAGGCCCTCGCGGCGGGCGTGTTTGCGGACACCCGCCGGCCCCGGGACCGCGGCCGCGGGTTTGACGGGGTGGTCCGCCGCGACGCCGCGTACGCCAATCCCTTCATGGAGGCCTGGAGCCAGACGCCGGCGGGGGCCCGCGCATGAGCTCCCCGAAGGCGGTCCGCCCCTACGGCGACAAGAAGAACGACGGCGCCGTCCAGGTCTCCTTCACGCTGCCCATCCCGAAGTCGGCCGTGGCGACCGAGGCGGCCAAGCGCTACGTGTCGAAGATGGGGATCCGCGAGCCGTACGTGACGCTCGCCGAGGCGATCGCCCCGAACTTCACCTATTTCATCGTCTACGGGCGCGCCACCCACGACGTGGACGTTTCCGCGATCTCGGCCGAGGAAGCCCCGGCGGCCGCGCTCGACCGCGAAGAGATCGACGCCGAGATCGCCCGGCGATTCGGCCGCCGGCTGGTGGTCCTCGGCTGCGCCCTCGAGTCCGACGCCCACACGGTCGGCCTCGACGCGATCTTCAACATGAAGGGCTTCGCCGGCGACTACGGCCTCGAGCGCTACCACGGGTTCGACGCCCGGAACCTCGGCGCGCAGGTCCCCGTTGCCGAGGTCGCCCGGCAGGTCCGCGACGCGAAGGCCGACGCCGTCCTCGTGTCCGCCACGGTGACCCAGAACGAGATCCACATCCGGCACCTGACCGACCTCGTCGACATGCTCGAGGCCGAGCGGCTGCGCGACCGCGTCGTCCTCATCGCCGGCGGGTCGCGCGTGGACCACGCCCTTGCGAAGGAGCTCGGCTACGACGCGGGCTTCGGCCCGGGCACGACGGCATCCCGCGTGGCAGCCTTCCTGCTCGAGGAGCTATCCCGCCGCCAAGGCGTTTCCGGAGCGGGCTCCTGAGCGGGTCGGAGCGCGTCGTGCTCCATCTGCGCGTGGGCGCCGAGCAGGCGCACTACGGCGGAGGGCTCGTGGACGGCGCGTTCGTGCTGAAGCTCTTCGGCGACGCCGCCACGGAGCTGCTCATCCGTCACGACGGGGACGAGGGCCTCTTCCGCGCCTACTCGTCGGTCGAATTTCTCGCGCCGATCCGCGGCGGCGACTACCTGGAGGTCGAGGCGGAAATCACGAGAGTGGGAAAGACGGCCCGCGAAATGCGCTTCGAGGCCCGCAAGGTGATCGCGCCCGGGGAAGGCTCCTCGGCGCGCCTCATCGAGCCGCCGGAAGTCGTCGCGCGGGCCGCCGGCACCTGCGTCGTGCCGCTCGACAAGCAAAGGAGCCGCCCGTGAGCGACGCGCTTGTCATCACCGTGGCGGGGGTGGGCGCCGAGATCATGCGCACACAGCAGCCGAACCTCCCCCTTCTGCCGGACGAGGTCGGCGAGGAGTACAAGCGCGCTTTCGACGCCGGCGCGACGATCGGGCACGTCCACGGCAGGAAGCCCGACGGCCGGCCGACCCAGGACCTCGAGACCTTCCGGGCCTACGCGGCGGCGATCCGGGCTCGCTGCCCGATCATCCAGCAGTTCTCCACGGGCGGCGCCGTGGGCATGGGCGTCGAGGAGCGGATCGAGGCGCTCGTGCTCCGGCCCGACATGGCCACGCTCACCCTCGGTACCTGCAACTTCGGCGACGACATCTTCGAGAACTCACTGCCCACCATCCGCACCATTCTCGACCGGATCAAGAAGTTCGGCATCACGCCTGAGCTCGAGATCTTCGACGACGGCATGCTCGCGACGGCCGACGTCCTCTTCGGCAAGGGCATGCTCGCGCCCCCCGCTCACTTCGATTTCGTCCTCGGCGTTCCGGGAGCGGCCGCCGCGACGCCCGAGAACCTCACGCACTTTGCACGGACGATCCCAGAGGGCTGTACCTGGACGGTCGCCGGCATCGGGCGTCGTCAGACCGCGATGGCCACGATGGC
>JBGPGG010000055.1:0-18798 GCA_041483715.1 Thermoanaerobaculia bacterium | reverse complement strand
CTGCTCGTCCTCGGCCTCTCGGCCGCGACGAAGGCGCCCCGGGGACGGATGACCAGCCTCGTCTGTGGCCTCTGGGGCCTCTACGTGCTGGGAAAAGCAGGGGTTGTGGCGATCTTCTCCTGACGATCGGGTGCGTTCGGCGCGAAACACGGGCGATGGAAAATCGTACTATGCCCCTGGGGGACCCCTGACCAATGCTGATCGACATCCGGGACATCACCAAGGTCTACGAGATGGGCGAGGAGAAAGTCCATGCCCTCTCGGGCGTCACGGTTTGCGTCGAGCGCGGAGAGTACGTGACGATCATGGGCCCGTCCGGCTCCGGCAAGTCGACCCTGATGAACCTCATCGGCTGCCTCGACACGCCCTCCTCCGGGTCCTACATCCTGAACGGCAAGGAAGTGGCACGGATGACCGATGACGAGCTCGCCGCGATCCGCAACCAGGAGATCGGCTTCGTCTTTCAGACTTTCAACCTCCTGCCGCGGACCTCGGCGATCCAGCAGGTGGAGCTGCCGCTCGTCTACGGGGGCGTCTCGCGCAAGGACCGCCGTGAGCGCGCCGTCAAGGCGCTCGAGGCCGTCGGCCTCAGCGACCGGATGAACCACACCCCCAACGAGCTGTCGGGCGGCCAGAGGCAGCGTGTCGCCGTCGCGCGGGCGCTCATAAACGATCCGAGCATCCTGCTCGCCGACGAGCCCACCGGCAACCTCGATTCGCAGACCGGCGCCGAGATCATGGCCCTCCTCGACGAGTTGAACGGCAAGGGCAACACGATCATCCTCGTCACGCACGAGGAGGACATCGCCGCCCACGCGCGCCGCATCGTGCGGCTCAAGGACGGCAAAGTCCGCGACGACCGGCCGAACGAGCGGGCCAGGCCGGCGCTGCACGCCAGCGCACCCGCCGCCGGCTGACGCCCCTTCCGGCGCCGCACGCTGCCGGTACGCCAGCCCGGGTTAGAATCCCGGCGCCCATGGCAACCGGAAAGTTTCTCTTCCGCAAAGTCGAGAAGGCGATCGAGGCGATCGAGCAGGCGGCGGACCCGTCGGCAACGATCACGCAGGCCGCCTCGGCCGTCATCGAGCAGTTCTCCGAGGTCCTCGGCGTGCGCGGGGGCCGTTTGTACGTGCGCCGCGACGGGGGCTACGAGCTGACCCGGACGTTCGGGAACGTCCCCGCGATCGCGCCCGGGATCTTCATCCCCGAGGACTATCCGCCGGTCGAGCGCGTCGTGGACGAAGGGGTCGTGGTGATGGACCTGAGCGCGCCCGGCGTGGACCCGGAGCTCGAGCGCCGCCTCGGCGCCGAGCGCTTTGCGGCGATCGCCGTGGGCGACGACGAGTACATCATCGCGTTCTCCGTGGATCCGGCCGCGCCCGAGGACGACCTCGTCGCGTCGCTCGGCATCCTGCGTCTGGCCGTGGACCAGAAGCTTCGGCAGGACCGCTACGTCTCCGCGCTCCAGGAGGCGCGGCGAATCCAGATGTCGATCCTTCCCAAGCGCGCGCTGCGCCGCGGGGAGATCGAGGTCGCGGGATTCACCACTCCGGCCGAGCTCGTCGGCGGCGACTACTTCGACTTCATCCCGGTCTCGGACCGCATCGTCGGGCTGGCGATCGCGGACGCCTCGGGCCACGGGCTGCCCGCGGCGCTGCAGGTGCGCGACGTGTACACGGGACTGCGGATGGCGGTCGAGCGGGACTTCAAGATCGTGCGCACCGTCGAGAGGCTGAACCGGATCATCCACGAGTCGCGCCTGACGACGCGATTCGTGTCGCTCTTCTACGGGGAGATCGAGGACAACGGCAGCCTGATGTACGTCAACGCCGGCCATCCGCATCCGCTGCACTTCCACGGGGCGAGCGTCACCCCGCTCATCCAGACCGGCCTCGTCCTGGGGCCCACGGCCAATGCCACCTACAGCCGCGGCTACCGGCGCGTCGAGCCCGGAGACGCGGTGCTCTTTTACACGGACGGGATGATCGAAGCGCACAACGCGGAGGGCGAAGAATTCGGCCCGGGACGCCTTTCGCGCGCGTTCATCGATCTGCGCGACCGCCCCTGCGACGAGATCGCCCGCGAACTGATCAAGATCGTGCGGCAGTGGGCGGGGGGCGGCGCGCCCGAGGACGACATGACTGTCGTCGTCTTGAAGCGCCACCACGGTCCCGCTCCGGTCTCCGAGGAGCGCCGCACGACGGGCTCGATGCCGGTTCCGAAGCCGGCCTGAGCACTTGTCGCACGAAAGCGGCTGCCCGGGGCTCCCTCAGGCCTTCTGGCGGCTCCGGAAGAACTCGGCTGTCGCCTTCAATCCGTCCTCGAGCCGCGTCCAGGCGGGCAAGCCGAAGTCGCGGCGTACGAGCGAGCCGTCGAGGACGCTGCGCATCTGCTCTCCGGCCGGAGCCGGGACATGCGGGGGTATTACCGCGTATCCGTACTCGGCCGCCAGCGCCGCGAAGAGATCATTGACGGAGGTCTCGATTCCGGTGCCGAGGTTCCACACGCCGCTCTTGTCGCTCGCGGCCGCGCGCGCCGCCGCTTCGACGAGGTCGCCCACATAGACATAGTCGCGCGTCTGCTCGCCGTCGCCGTTGATCTTCAGCGGCCGGAACCCAAGCATTGCCGCCGAGAAGATCGCGACGACCCCGGCCTCGCCCGTGCCGTCCTGCCACGGGCCGTACACGTTCGCGTAGCGGAAGACCTGGGTCTGGAAGCCGTGCACGACGCGGTAGTAGTGCATGTACTTCTCGATCGAAAGCTTCGCACAGCCGTAGGGCGAGATGGGATTGGTCGGGTGGCTCTCGGTCGCGGGCTTGCCCCCTTCGGGCTCGCCGTAGATCGCGCCTCCGGTCGAGGAGAAGAGGACGTGTCGCGTCCCGGCGCGGCGCATGGCCTCGAAGATCTTCAGGCCGCCGATGACGTTCGCACGCGCGTCGCCCACGGGGTCCGCGACGCTGTGACGCAGGTCGATCTGGGCCGCATGGTGGGACACGAAGGCGATCCGCTCTTCGCGCAGCAGGGGTTCGAGGTCCGCCTCAGCGATGTCGGCCTGGACGAAGCGGGCGGCCTCGGGGAGCCTTTCGCGGCGGCCCGAGGAGAGGTCGTCGACGATGACCACGCGGTGGCCGTCGGCGAGGTGTCGCTTGGCCATGTGCGAGCCGATGAATCCCGCGCCTCCAGTGACGAGGATGTTCATAGAATCCTTTCGGTGACTCGGATGAACGCATGATAACGAAGAAGTCCCCCGACCCGCGCCTCGCGATAGAGCCCGCGGTGCTCGGCTTCTCGGAGCCGCCGCGGAGCTTCTTCCGGCGCGGAACCACCGTGGTCGCCCGCGGGCTCGTCGGGGCCTGGATCGCGAGGTGCTGGCGCGGCCGCTGGTACGGCGGCAGGATCGTGGAGACGGAAGCGTACCTCGGCGTGGAGGACCGGGCGGCGCATTCCTGGGCGGGCCGGCGCACGGCCCGCGTCGAGTCGATGTACGCCGACGGAGGGCATCTCTACGTCTTCCTAGTCTACGGAATGCACAACTGCGCCAACGTCGTCACGCGCGCGGAGGGGATTCCGGAGGCCGTACTCCTTCGGGCGGCACAGGGGCCGGCGGGCGCTCCGACGCCCCTGATGGCCGGGCCGGGGAAGCTCTGCGCGGCGCTCGGCATCACGACGGCGCATAGCGGCCTCGACCTGCTCTCCGGGGAAGCGATCAGAATCTTCCGTCGGCGCTCGCAGCGTCCTCGCATCGGGATTTCGCCGCGGATCGGCGTCGACTATGCGGGGGAGGCGAAGGACTGGCCGCTGCGTTTCTTCGATCGAGACTCGCCGGCCGTGTCAGTGCGGCAAGAGCGGCAGCTGCCCCGGCCCCGCTTCTGAGGTCGAGACGACGGCGTTCTTGCCGGCGTGCTTGGCGCGGTAGAGGGCGGCGTCCGCCTTCTCGACCAGGTCCTTCTTGTCGCCGGAATCGTCCGGGTACGTGGCCAGGCCGATCGAGACAGTCGCCCGCAGCACCTGGTGCGAGTCGGGCATGCGGAAGAGCCGTTCGTCGACGCGGCGCCGCACGCGCTCGGCGACGATGACCCCCTCGGTCAGCGGCGTCTCGGGGAGCACCAGGGCGAACTCGTCGCCGCCGTACCGGGCGAGCAGGTCCATGTCGTTGCGGACCTCGTTGCGGATCTCGGCGACGATGCCCTGGAGGATTGCATCGCCAACGGGGTGACCGAAGCGGTCGTTGATGGACTTGAAGTCGTCGATGTCGAGCATCAGGACCGTCAGCGGCCTTCCGAGGCGCTCGGCGCGGCCGAGCTCGCGCTGGAGGACATCCTGGAAGTGCCGGTGGTTGTAGGCCCCGGTCAGCGAGTCGCGGATTGATTGCTCGCGGGCCTCGTTGTACGATCGGGCGCCCTCGATCGCGGCGACGGCCTGGTTGGCGAAGATCTCGAGCGAGCGGATCGTCTCGAGGCCCGGAGATCTTCCGTTGCGCGGCTCGTCGACCGAGAGGCAACCGAGGAGCCGGTCTTCCGAGTAGAGCGGGATCCAGAGGAGCTCGTCCGGCCTCCAGGCATCGTCGCCGGCCGTGAGGACGCGGCGCGGGGCGGACACCCTTGAACCGCCGCCGTCGCGCGGGCGCTCGCGCACATGGTACGACTTCGAGACCCGGTTGCGGTCGTTCCAGTGCTTGGTGATCTCCTCGGCGGGAACACTTTCCCCCTGCAGGGCGGACCAGCGGTCGTCCATGCCGAAGTGGGCGTGAGCCGTGAAGGCGTTGCGCTCCCGGTCATAGAGCGAAAGCACCACCTTCTGGAACCCGAGGCCCTTCGCGACGGCGGTCGCAATCGACTGGAAGAGATCGTCCAGCGTGCGGTTTCGCTTCAGGTCGTTCGAGATCTCGAGAATTTGATCGAGCGTCTCGGCGCGCTCGCGATTGCGTTCCGACAGGTCCTGGATCTGGGCGCGGACCGAGCGGTCCTGCAGGACGAGGGCGATGTGGTCCGCGATCGTTGCGAGCGACGCCAGGGTCTCGGAGGAGTGCAGCATCGCCGACGCGCTCTCGAGGACGAGCATCCCCGAGTGGAGCTCGAAGGTGGAAAGACCGATCCGCACCTGGAAATGAGTGTGGGCCGCGAGGCGCACGTCGCGGGCGTTGCCCGTGGCGATCTCGCAGGGGGCGGCGGCGCGGTCCACGCGCCTCTCGTCCAGCCGGTTACGGCGGGCCCACGCCGCCAGCTCGCCGCGCGAAACCTCCGACCCCTCGGAAAGGTGCACGACGAGGTCCTCGTCGGCGCCCCCGTTCCACTCGAGAAGGGCCATCGCCTCGACCGGGAGCAGCCGGGCGAGCGCGGCGAACACACGTTCGTAGCGGTCGACGCGCGCGCTCACGCCGAACGTGTTCGAGATGTCGCGCATGACGTCGAGCTCGCGGTTTTGCCGGGAGACCTCCCGCACGCGCTCTTCCATGGAGGACAGGTTGCGCATCACGACGGCGGCGAGCACGACCGGGAAGAATGCGAAGAGCGCTCCGGCGGCGCCGTAGTGGGGATAGACGAGGACCTCCAGGACGACAATGGGGGCGAGCAGCAGGAGTGCTCCGAGCTGGAAGAGCGCGATCTCCGGCAGCCGGCTGCGCGGGACGAGTCCCGAGAGCTCGAGGTAGGCGAAGACGAGCCCCGTGTTGACGAAGAAGAAGACCAGCAGAACGGCGACCACGAGGGCGGCGACGGTGACCCAGCCGGCTCCGCCGGCATGCAGCGCGGCGGCGAACAGCGCGGCCACCCCGTAGGCGAGCGAAAGCTGGGCGATGTCGAAGGCGCTCGAGAGGGTGAGCCGGCGGTTCTTTCCGGCCATCTTGGCGATTGCGTCGGACGCGAGGCAGACGAGCATCGCCGCCCCCGGCGAGCCGAGCAGAAGGATGGCCGGGGCGAGCGCCGCGGCCTCGAGGCCGACGAAGTTGCCGCCGTAACGCACGCGCAGCCGGAAGGCCAGGACGCCGAGACCGGTGAAAAAAAGGATTTCGGGCCAGCGCGCCCACGGGATCCCGGGGGACAGCACCGCGAGAAGGGCGAAGGCGGCGCCGCAGACGCCTACCTGCAGCGCATGAAACGCCCGCGGCCTTCCGTCTGAAGCGCGCATCCGGGTTGTGCCCTCCGAAACGATCATTTTACGACGGGTCGGGGTTTCGGCCGCGAGAGTCATTCAGGGTCCTGCCCCAACAGAAACCCTCTCTCGCCCGGAGAGGGGGTTAGCTTCCGCGTCCAGTTGCCGGAGCTCCGTCAACAACGTGTTGAGAATCGACAGCTAACGGCTCTTGAAGTGGATCACGCCGTCCTTGAGGAACTTTTGGAAGATCATCAGAACATCGAGTTCCTTGATGGGCGAGATCTTCATGATCGACTTGACGTCCCACTGGCCGTTGATCCGGGAGAGGACGAAGCCCTCGTGGGGCGAGAACGGCCGATGCGTCAGGTTTTGCATGGGGATGGCGAGCTGGGGGATTTTCTCTCCCGACACGCCGTCGCGCTGGAGCGCCGCCTTGATCTCCCTCTCCGCCTCCCGGAGCAACTCGGCCGTCCGCCCGTCGGTGGAGTCGAGCTCGTAGGCGACCTTGAACATCTTGTAGGCGGCCTGCGGGTCGTCCTTCAACTGGGCGCGGCCGCGCTCCAGGAAGTGGTCCACCTCGGACACGCCGGCGCCGAGCACGGGAGTCGGCGCAACGCGCGGGCGGCTCTCGAGCAGGCGGATCGTGCCCGTCCGCAGCCCTTCCGAGATGAGCTTGGAGACGGTGAACTCAGCGTTGTGGGTCTGGAGGGCGATTTCCTCGATCGAGCGCTGGCCGTCGATGTAGGGAACGATCAGCTTCTCGCGGTCGTAGAGGACCTCCATGTCGAGCGGACGCATGATCTCGGGGACGACCGAGGAATCCGGTACGCGTTGGCGGATGAGCTGCCACTCGTCGTAGCGCCGCGTCCCCTCCATGATGATGCCCGTGACGTCGAGCGAGAGGGGCACCATTTTCTGGTCCGGCATCTGGCCCTCGACGAACTCGAAGTCGCCCTCCGTCCAGAGGAAGATGTCGTAGATCGACTCCTCGGCCTTCTTCTTCATCAGCCGCAGCAGGTCCGACTCGGCGATGGCGTTGATCATGACCAGGATCTTGCCGAGGAGAATCTGCGACTCCTCCTGGACCTCCATGGCCATCTTGAGCTCTTCCTCGGTGATGAAGCCGTGCGAGACGAGGAAGTGGCCGAGGTACTCGCGCTGGTCGGAGGAGGAGGTCGAGGCGATCCGGCCGTCCTGGAAGTAAACGCGCTTCTCGACTCCGTGGCCGTCGATCAGGAGAGTTCCGGTCTTCGAGCCGAGCGAAAGCCATTGCAGCAGCTCCCCGAGCTGCATCGTCTTGAGATTCCCGGTGATGCCCAACGAGCCTCTAGTTTAGCGCAAGAGACTGTGGGGCCGTGCTTTCCGCCGCCGGCAGGCGGCCGCCGGCAGACGGCAGACGGCAGACGGCAGACGGATCCAGGCCCGTCTTCCGTTTCCCGTCTACCGCGTCTATTCCGTCGGCGGGTCGTAGGACGCGATGCCCGTGATGGCCTGGCCGATGATGAGCGTGTGGATGTCGTGCGTCCCCTCGTACGTGTAGACGCTCTCGATGTTGGCCAGGTGCCGGAAGACCGGGTACTCGTTGACGACGCCGTTGGCGCCGAGCGTCTCGCGGGCGAGCTTGGCGCACTCGCGGGCGACCCAGACGTTGTTGCGCTTGGCCATCGAGACGTGGTGGGGCTTGAGGGTCTTCGCGTCCTTCATCTGGCCGAGCCGCAGGGCGAGTAGCTGGGCCTTGGTGATCTCCGTGATCATCCAGGCCAGGCGCTCCTGCACGAGCTGGTGGGCGGCGATCGGCCGGTCCTTCCACTGCTTGCGGCTCTTGGCGTAGTCGAGCGCGGCCTGGTACGTCGCCATGGCGCTGCCGACCGCTCCCCAGGCGATGCCGTACCGCGCCTGCGTGAGGCAGGAGAGGGGGCCCTTGAGCCCTTCGACCCCGGGCAGAATGTTCTCGGCCGGGATTCGGCAGTCCTCGAACGCGAGCTGCGACGTCACCGAGGCTCGCAGCGACATCTTGCCCTTGTGCTCGAAGGTGGACAGGCCCTTCGTGCCCTTCTCGACGAGGAACCCCCGGATAACGCCGTCGAGCTTGGCCCACACGACGGCAACGTCGGCAATCGAGCCGTTGGTGATCCAGGCCTTGGCGCCGTTCAACACGAAAGAGTCCCCGTCCTTCTTCGCGACCGTGCGCATCCCGGCGGGGTTCGAGCCGAAATCGGGCTCCGTCAGGCCGAAGCAGCCGATTGCGGAGGCGTCGGCGAGCTTCGGGATCCACCGGTCCTTCTGCTCCTTGGAGCCGAAGGCGTAGATCGGGTACATGACGAGGCCGGACTGGACCGAGACGAAGGAGCGAAGTCCCGAGTCGCCCCGCTCGAGCTCCTGCATGATGAGGCCGTAGGCGATGTTGTCGAGGCCGGGCAGGCCGTACTCCGCGATCGTCGCGCCGAAGAGGTGCATGTCGGCCATCGCCGGGACGAGCTCCCTCGGAAACCGGCCCTCCCAGGCCGCTTCTTCGATGATGGGGAGCACCTTGTCGTCGACCCAGTCGCCGACGGTGTCCCGGACGAGGCGTTGCTCCTCGGTCAGAAGGGTGTCGAAATCGAGATAGTCCGCTCTGGTCGTCACGGTTGGCCCTCCCGCAAAGGCGGGGATGCTATCCCGGAGGGGCCTTCCGCACCAAGCTCCGTCCGCCCGGGGCCGCTGTCGGGTTACACTTTTCGGCGCCCATGAGCGGTTTTATCGGTGGCTCCGCCTACACGATGGTCCGGGACATCGCCGAGGGCTACATCATTGCGAGCGAGCTGACGTTCAAGAAGTTCCAGGCGGGGGAGTTCCAGCAATTCGGTTTCGAGGCCGACAGGCTGTTGCGCGAAGTGCGGGCCATCGTCGTGCCCTCCGGCGACGTGGAGGGCACGCAGAAACGGCATCGCAAGATGCAGCGGCTCCAGCAGGCGATGACGATCGCCAACAACGTCCGCGCGCGGATAAGTTGAACCCCGAACCGCCGCGTCCCCGGCGGGCCCGCGAGCTGGCTCCGGCCGCGGTGTTTTTCCTGGCCGTGACGGTCCTGATGACGTGGCCGCAGGCTGCGCATCTCGGGAATGCCCTGACGGACGTCTGGGACGCCAAGCTGGTCACGAGGATTCTGCAGTGGGACTTCGTGCAGACTTTTCGCGACCCGCTCAACCTCTATCAGCTGAATTTCTTTCATCCGGCGCGCTACGTCCTCGCCTTCTCCGAGAACCTCTACGGGGTTGCCGTGTTCGGTTTCCCGGCGCTGGCTGCCGGCGCCTCGCCGCTTCTCAACTACAACCTGCTCCTGCTTCTCGGAATGTTCCTCTCGGCGGTCTCAGCCTGGGCCCTGGCGCGCGAGGTCACGGGCGATCCGATCGCCTCGGTCCTCGCCGGGCTCGTGTTTGCGTTCGTACCCTGGCGGTTCAGTCAGATTCCGCACCTCCAATTCCAGTGGGGCGGTTTCCTCTGCCTTTCACTGCTCTTCATGCTGCGTTACCTCGATCGGGGCGGCCGCAGGGACGCCGTCCTCTTCGGGCTGTTCTTCGCGTGGAATGCGCTCTGCAACGTTCACTACGCGCTATTCTCGGGCTTTCTCGTGGGCCTCACGCTGTTGCTCTTTGCGGCCGGGGACGCCCCCGAGAGGGGCAGACGGCTCCGGAGCGCGATCCTGGCGGCGGCGCTCGGGGCCCTCGCGTTCGTGCCGTTTGCGCTCCCATATCGCGAGGCTCGCCAACTCTACGGGATGAGGCGTTACCTCGGAGAAACGCTGGTCTACTCGGCGCGCCTGAGCGACTTTCTTTCTGCCGGTGCCAAGAACCGCCTCTACGGTGCCGCGACCCAGCGCTGGGTGGCTGCGGAGGGCGACTTTTTCCCGGGGCTGCTTCCGGTGGCCCTCGCGGTCATCGCCGTCGTCCGATTGCGGCGGGCGGGTACGGCGTCGGGAGCCGTTCCGGGCCGGCAGCCCTCGCCTTCGCGGCGGCGTCTTGCGCGCGCTCTCGATGTTCTGATCGCCCTTCTGGCCGCTGTCTGGATCTGGTCCCTCGCTAGGGAGGGGCTGCGCGTCGGGGCGCTGCATCTCGGGGATCCCGAAAGAGTCCTGGTCTTCCTGACGCTTGCCGTTGCCCTGCGGCTGACTCTCGCTTTCCCGAAGCGGGCCAAGAGCGACGACCTCGCGGACTTCGTGCGCCGCTGTTTCCTCGACCGTCGCGCGATGTTGTTCCTCGTCCTCGGAGCGGCCGGGGTCCTGATCGCCCTCGGCGCGCGCACCCCTTACTACCGATTTCTTTTCCAGTCGTTCGGCGATGTCTTCCGTTCGATTCGGGCGCCGGCCCGGGCCATCGTGCTCTTTCATCTCGCGCTCGCAGTTCTCTCGGCATGGGGGCTCGCGCTCCTGCTTCGAGGGCGTCCCTTCCGCCGGCGGCTTGCCTGGACCGGGGCGGCGGCGGCCCTCGTGATCTTCGAGTACCGAGCGTTTCCGCTTGCGCTCGAGCCGACCTCCGCCGCGCCGCCGCCGGTCTACACCTGGCTGGAGTCCGTCGAGGTTCCCGGCGCCGTCGTCGAATGGCCCTTTGGGCTCGCCTACGACTTCGACTACGTGTTTCGCCAGACCGCGCACGGCAAGCCGCTTCTGAACGGGGCCTCCGGGTTCTTTCCGAAGACGTATACCGGTCTCGAGGCCGAGCTCAAACAGCGGCCGATCCCAGATTCCGCATGGACGACGATGGGGAGTCTCGGCGCGAGCGTTCTCCTCTATCACTCGCACGATGGTCGCGGATTCCGGGTCGTCGCGTATGCGGATGCGCTCGATCGCGCGCTTTCCGAGGGCAGGCTCGACCTGGTTCGGAGCTTTCCGCACGACGGAGGGCTCGATTTCGTTTTCCTTTCCGCCGCCGCGACCTGGCGAGAGAGGGCGCGGCAAGGGGCTGCCCCGTCGCAAGAGACCCGCAGGCTCTACGACGCGGCCGTGAAGACTCTGCGCCGCGACGTGGCGCGGCTAGCGCCGCCTTTCGGCGAGATCCACCTTCCGCGGGAAGGCCAGAGGGTCGCGCCGGGATACTGGGTGCACGGCTGGGCGCTCGACGATTCGGGGGTCGCCGAGGTCCGGTTCGGAATGGAGAGCGGGCCGGCGGGGGTCGGGATGCGCGGAGGCAGCTGGCCCGGGCTCGCGGACGTGTTTCCCGACTACCCCGAGGCGAAGACCTCGGGAACGTACGGCTTCGCGATTCCCGATGTGCCGCTCGGGCCCCACGTCTTGACCGTAACTTTCGTCGGCAACGACGGAGGAGAGACGACGCTGCAACGGGCGATCGTCGTGGTCACGGCGCCGGGGGTTTCTCCCACACGGAAAGGTCCTGGTAACTGACGAAGCCCTGCGGCTCGTTGAGGCGGGGCAGGAAGTGGCGACCCCAGGTCTGCGACTGGTATTCCGGGGAGTGAAAGGTGGACCTCTCGTTGAACGTGCCGCCGGGGTCGACGGCAAGGAATCCCCGGTCCGCAAGTAGTGCGAGATCGCCGGACGTGAGGCCCGGACAGGTTCGCGACAGTCCCGGTCCGTGCGTCGTCGCGATCAGGAGACCGCCCGGCGCGAGGACCCGGCGGAGTTCCTCGAGCCACGCGAACTGCTCGCGCTCGTTCAGGTGCGTGAAGATCGAGATCGCGTACACGACGTCGAACGATCCCAGCGCGAAGGCGAGCGGGGGCGCGGCGCTCATGGCGGCGTAGTCGCCGGGCAGGTGACGGCGGAGCCACTGCACCTGCGCGGCGTCCACGTCGACGCCGGAGAGTCTCTCGACGGGCGGGGACCCGGTGAGGTGCCGGGCGACGCGGCCGCACCCGCAGCCGAAGTCGAGCCATCGCGGGTAATCGCGGTCGGGCCTGCGCGCGATCGCGAAAGCCCGGAGGATCGCGGCGGAACCTTCCCGTCCGACCAGCTCGAACTCGCTCCGCGACACCCCGCCCACGCGCGCCCGAAGGCCCGGCGGGGGGAGCGGCTCGCCAAAGGCCCTCGGAAAGAAGCGGCAGATCACATCCTTCGGCAGATCCCGCAAGCGCGCGGGCGCCTCGCGCGCCTTGCGGCACAGGAACCGTCGAAACCTCGCCGGAAGGATGGCCTTCGCCAGCGCTCGCATCCAGCCATTCTAGGTGTGGGGGCAAGCCGAAATCCGGAATCCGAAAACCTCTATAATCCCCGCCCTTTATGGAAACGACCGCGATCTCCAGGATTGGCCAGAATGCCGGCGCCACGGCGACGGTGCGGGGGTGGCTCTACAACAAGCGCTCCTCGGGAAAGATCCAGTTCCTGATCGTCCGCGACGGGACGGGTTACCTCCAATGCGTCGTGCCCCGCGCGGAGGTCCCATCCGAGGTGTGGGACGCCGCCGAGAAGGCCGCGCAGGAATGCTCGCTGCGGGTCTCCGGCACCGTCCGCGAGGACAAGCGCGCGCCGGGCGGGTACGAGATGACCGCGACGGCCGTCGAGATCCTGGGCGAGTCGCGGGACTACCCGATCTCGCCCAAGGAGCACGGCGTCGATTTCCTCATGAACCTGCGCCACCTCTGGATGCGCTCGTCGCAGCAGCACGCGGTGCTGCGGGTCCGCTCGGAGATGGAGCAGGCGATCGCGGACTTTTTCTACGAGCGCGAGTTCGTGCGGATCGACTCTCCGATCCTGACCGGCTCGTCGGTCGAGGGGACGTCCACGCTCTTCGAGACGGACTACTTCGGCGACAAGGCGTACCTCTCGCAGTCCGGCCAGCTCTACCTCGAGCCGGCGGCGGCCTCGTTCGGCAAGGTGTACTGCTTCGGGCCGACGTTCCGCGCGGAAAAGTCGAAGACGCGACGCCACCTGACCGAGTTCTGGATGGTCGAGCCCGAAGTGGCCTTTCTCGAGTTCGAGGGCCTCTGCGAGCTGGCCGAAGACTTCATCGTGTACCTCGTCGGGCGGGCGCTCGAGCGCTGCGGCGAAGAGTTGAAGCGCCTCGAGCGCGACCCGGCGAAGCTCGAGGTGATCCGGAAGCCGTTTCCCCGCATCACCTACCGCGACGGCATCAAGACGCTCCAGGGCAAGGGATTCCCGGTCAATTTCGGGGATGACCTCGGCGCCGACGAGGAAACCGCCCTCTGCGAGGACCTTTCGCGGC
The DNA here is from genome assembly GCA_041483715.1 of Thermoanaerobaculia bacterium. Classification (GTDB taxonomy): domain Bacteria; phylum Acidobacteriota; class Thermoanaerobaculia; order UBA5066; family Gp7-AA6; genus DAHUXD01. The sequence continues at coordinate 5,551 of JBGPGG010000055.1, read as the reverse complement.
CGCTCATCGTGTCGCGCTTCCCGACGGCGATCAAATCGTTCTACATGCAGCCCGACCCACAGGACCCGGAGGTCGTGCTCGGCCTCGACATGCTCGCCCCGGAAGGCTACGGCGAGATCATCGGCGGGTCCCAGCGCATCCACGACCTCGCGCTGCTCGAGAAGCGCCTGGAAGAGCACAAGCTACCGCGCGAAGCGTACGAGTGGTACCTCGACGTGCGGCGCTACGGCACCTTTCCGCATGCCGGCTTCGGGATGGGGCTCGAGCGCGTCGTGACCTGGATCTGCGGGATCCACCACCTGCGCGAGGCGATTCCCTATCCCCGGACCCTCAAGCGGATCTACCCGTAATCTTTACTTTCCGTCTTTACTTCTTTACCATTTGGTCATGAAGAAGCGCGCCGCCGCAATCCGGGAGGACCCGGCGCCGTACGGCGTTTCCGGAAGCACCGTGTCGTCCAAGGGGCAAATCACGATTCCCAAGGCCGTTCGCGAGCGGTACGGGTTGACCGCGGGCACCGAGGTGGTCTTCGAGGCCCGGGAGGAGGGGGCTCTGCTGACACGGCGTAAGCAGGCGCGCCATCCCGCGTGGGATGCCATCGGCTCGTTGCGGGACATCTGGCGGTGGCCCAGCGGAATTCCACATACCGTGGATGCGTACATCGATTACGTCCGTGGCGGGTCCTACGCCGAGATCGAGGGGCGAGGAAAGCCGGTCGGCAGGAAAGTCCGCAAGAAGTGATCACTGCAGTCGACGCGAATGTTCTGATCGACCTCGGCGCGGGCGACCCGGACCGTTCCCGCGGCGCGGCCCGCGCCTTGGAGCGGTTTGGCGCCGTTGGTGATCTCGTCGTTTGCGACGTCGTGGTTGCGGAGCTGGCCCGGGGCTTCGATTCCGCGAGCGATCCCGCCGAGTGGGTGCGGTGGGTAGGGATCGCCTACGACCCGATTCGCGAGGCGACGGCGGTGGAGGCCGGCCGCCTCCAGGCGCGGCAGGACGCTCGGGTCGCGCGACGGGCGCGGCGGCCGCTTGCAGACTTCCTGATCGGGGCCCATGCGCGGCACCAGGCCGATCGCCTGCTGACGAGGGACCGGGGCTTCTACCGCGACTATTTTCGTGGGCTGACGCTGGTGCAGCCCGAGTGACGAAGCGCCTCCCGACCGTCGGCGTCGTGTCCCTCGGCTGCCCGAAAAACCTCGTGGACACCGAGGTCATGCTCGGGCACCTGATGAAGGCCGGGCATGAGATCGTCCCGGACAGAGCGGCGCGCGTCGTGCTCATCAACACGTGCGGCTTCATCGATCGCGCCAAGGAGGAGTCCGTCGAGGCGATCCTCGAGCAGGTCGAGCGCAAGAAGCGCGGCGAGATCGATCGGGTAGTCGTTGCCGGGTGCATGGTGCAGAAGTACGGAAGGGAGCTGTCGAAGGAGATCCCGGAGGTCGATTCCTTCGTTGGCCTCGATGAGCTCGAAAATGCCCCGGCTGCGGCAATCGGGTTGCCGACGCTGCCGCGGTTCACGGACAAGCCGCTGGCGACGAGGCTCTACGACGAGCTCGCGCCGCGGGTGCTCTCGCGCCACCGCGGCTACGCGTACCTCAAGGTCGGCGAAGGCTGCGACAACCCGTGCACGTTCTGCACGATCCCCCAGATGCGGGGACTGCAGAGGAGTCGCACGATCGAGTCGCTCCTTGCCGAGGCCCGCGGCCTCGAGGCCCAGGGCGTTTCGGAGCTCGTCCTGATCTCGCAGGACACGACGCGTTACGGGGAGGACCTGGGCGCCGGGCGCGACGGGCTGGCGCGGCTGGTGAAAGCGCTCCTGGCCGGCACGTCCTTTCCCTGGGTCCGCTTTCTCTATGCGTATCCGAAAACGCTGAACGACTCGGTCCTCGAGCTCATGGCGAGGGAGCCGCGCTTCATTCCGTACGTGGACATCCCGCTCCAGCACGTCTCGCGGCCGATCCTGTCTGCGATGCGCCGGGGCGGCGACGCGGCGTCGTACCTCCGGATGATCGAGCGGATGCGCGAACTCGTTCCCGAGATCGCGATCCGGACGACCTTTATCGTCGGCTTTCCCGGAGAGGGCGAAGCGGAGTTCCGGCAGCTCTGCGAGTTCGTCCGGGCGGCCGCGCTCGACAACATGGGCGCCTTCACCTACTCGCCCGAGCCGGGCTCGGGCTCCGAGCCGCTCGGCGACCCGGTGCCCGCGGAGGAAAAGGAGCGCCGAAAGGATTTCCTTCTGTCGCTCCAGCAGCCGATCGCCCGAGGCAAGCTCCGCTCCCTGAGGGGCCAGACCCGGGAGGCGATGGTCGAGGGGCCGTCGGAAGAGGTGGAATACCTCCTCGAAGGGCGGCTCCGCTCCCAGGCCCCGGAGATCGACGGCCGGCTGTTGATCACGGGCACCGGGGACCGGGACGTGAAGGCGGGGCAGATCGTTTCCGTCAAGATCGAGAAGACGTATGACTATGACGTGACCGGGACGATCGTCGCATGAAGTCGGCGGTGGGAAGTCGACAGTCAACAGTTAACAGTCGACAGGGGATGAGAGGTCTCACCTGTCGACTGTCAACTGTCGACTGTTAACTTCAGTTCACCATGCAGGTCATCCGCGACCCCATGCGTTCGAGCGACCTGCCGCGGGCCGGCGTGGGGACGATCGGCAATTTTGACGGTGTCCACCTCGGGCACCGGAGGATCCTCGAAACGGTCGTGTCCCGCGCGCGGGAGACCGGGCGCCCGTCTTTTGCGATCACGTTCGAACCGCATCCGATGGTCGTGCTGCGCCCGGATCACGCGCCGCGCCGCATCCAGACGCTGCGCCAGAAGGAAGAGGCGATCGAGGCGATCGGGATCGACGCGCTCCTCGTCATTCCGTTCACGCGGGACTTCTCGCTGACCGAGCCCGAAGAGTTCGTGCGGGCGCTGCTGCGGGACCGGCTGGGGGCCGCCGAGGTTTACCTCGGCGCCCACTTCGCGTTCGGGCGCGGAAAGCGCGGGGACCTGGCCCTGCTGTCGCGACTGGGCGCGGAGTGCGGTTTCGTCGCCTCGGCGGTCGAGGAGGTGTTCGCCGACGGCGAGCCCGTGTCCTCGACGCGGATCCGCCGGGCGCTCGAGCGGGGCGCGGTGCGCGAGGCGGGCGCCATGCTCGGGCGCGAGTACGAGCTCGACGGCCTGGTGTCGCGCGGTGACCGTCTCGGGCACCAGATCGGAGTGCCCACGATCAACCTCGAGCCCGAAAACGAGCTGCCGCCCGCCGACGGCGTCTATGTGACCGAGATCGAGATCCGTTCCTTCGGCCGGCGCTTCCCGAGCGTGAGCAACATCGGCCGGCGCCCGACGCTCTACGAGGACTACACGACGACGATCGAGACCTACGTGCTCGACTTCTCGTCCGACGTCTACGGGGACCGCGTGCGCCTGTTCTTCCTCGATCGCCTGCGCGAGGAGCGCAAATTCCCCTCGGTGATGGACCTCAAAGCGCAGATCCAGCGCGACATCGAAGCGACGCGCGAGTATTTCGCCGCCCGAGGCGTCTCTCCCGGCGCCTGACGGACGGGCGCGTTCGACCGCGGTCCGCGACGTCGAGCACGGCCTCTGCGGGTCGAAGAGCGTTTCCTTCCGAGCCGACGAGCCGGCAGCTGACGGACCTGCTGCGCCCGGACAGCCGCCCAGGCTAGGCCGCCCGTCGCATGAGAAGCCGCGCGGGGGCGACGAGAAGGAGCACGCCCCCGAAGGTGGCGACGATCGTCGCTCCTGTGGGCAGGTCGAGCAGAAAGGACAGGGCGACGCCTCCCGCCGAGACGAGCGCTCCCATGCCCCAGCCGATCGCGAGGCGCTTGCCCAGCCGCTCGGAGAAGAGCATGGCCGTCACCGACGGCACGATCAGAAAACAGAACACGAGGAGCACCCCCGCGATGGCGACCGAGGAGGTCACGACGAACCCGAACGACATGTAGAAGAGAAAATCCCAGAACCGGACGTTGACGCCCTGGCGCTCCGCTTCCTGCTCGTTCATCGAGATCAGGAGGAAGCGCCGCCGGAAGACGTAGTGGAAGAGACCGACGAGCGCGTACAGGACGGCCGTCTTGCCGAGCTCCCTCCAGGACACGGACAGGATGTTGCCGACGAGCATCTCCTTCAGGTGCTCCGTCTCCTGAGTGGCCTTCGACATGACGAGGATCGCGACGGCCGCGGAGACGGCGTAGACGATGCCAATGATGGCCTCCTGCGGGATCCGGGTCTTGCGGTGGACGCGCGACACCGCGAAGATGGCCGCCCCGAGGAACGTGAAGCCGAGAGAGTAGACGTACGCCATGTTCGAGTGCAGGTCGTGGCCGGCCAGGTAAGCGACGGTCGTTCCGAGGGCCGCGATTTGGGCGAGCGACAGGTCCACGAAGATGACGCCCCGCTCGACGACGTGGACGCCGAGGTAGGCGTGGATCCCAGTCAGGATGAGGCTCGCGACGAAGGCCGGCAGCAGGACCTCTAAGGCTGTCACTTTGCGCCGCCTTTCTTCGCCGCGAGCGCGTCCGCGAGCAGCTTGACGTCGTAGTCGAAGAGGGCGAAGTAGTCCTTCGCCTCCGGAACGCCACCGACGGAGGGGATGAAGACGAGCAGTTGAGCCCCCGTCTTCTCGGCAATCTGGCCAGGCGTCTTGCTGTCGAAGTACGGCTCCATGAGGACCACGGGGATCTTCTTCGCGCGCATGAGGTCGATGAGCTCGACGGTGTGCGACGGGGACGGGGGAATGCCGGGCTTGGGCTCGATGTAACCCGCGGCGACGAGCTTGAAGCGCTTCAGGAAGTTCGGCCAGGAGTTGTGGTACGTGACGACCTCGGTGCCGGCGTATGGGGCGAGCGCCGCCTCCCAGCGCTTCTCACCCTCCGTGAGCTTGCCTTCGAAGGCGGCCAGGTTCGCCTTGTACTCGGCGGCGCCCACCGGGTCGAGCTCGGTGAGCTTGCCGGCGATGGCGCGGGCGATGATCCGGCCGTTCTCCGGATCGAGCCAGTAGTGCGGGTTGCCGAAGGGATGCACGTCGCCCATCGCCCGCGTCACGGTGCCGGTCGGCCGCTCGAGGATGTCGCAGCCGTTCGAGGCGTCGAGATACCCGGCGGCGCCGGGCCGGATCTTGTCGTTGCGGCTCTGGTCGATCAGCGGCGGCAGGTACCCGATCTCGAGCTCGAGTCCGGCCGCGATCAGAAGGTCGGCGCGGGAGAGCTTGAGAATGAACGAGGGCTTCGGCTCTACGAAGTGCGGGTCCTGGTAGCCCTTCGCGAGGGCGAAGATCTCGACGCGCTTGCCGCCCACGGCGTCGGCGATCGAGGCGAAGTCCTGGAGGCTGGTGACGATTTTCACCGTGGCGAGGGCCGGCGCGGCGCCGGCGAGAAGCAATGAGACGAAGAGCGCAAGGCGTTTCATTCTGAATGTCCTCAAAAAGGATGGGCGCCGTGGGCGCCGATCGCGAACTGGATCTGCAGGAAGCCCTCGTTGGCGACGATCCCCGGCGCGTAGTCGCGCCGGCGGTACTCAGCGCGCAGGACCGAGAACTCGCTGG
>JBGPGG010000054.1:0-19070 GCA_041483715.1 Thermoanaerobaculia bacterium | reverse complement strand
TTGCTTCGGTGTGCCGTTCTCGTAGGCATGGTCGCCGAGCGTGAAGACCGTCCCCTCGATGTGGTCGAGCAAGTTGGCGGTCTTCGCGGCGGGCGAGAGGGCCTTGCAGTCGGCGATGTCGCCGGCGCCCACGAGGACGGGATCCGCGGGCGCGGGCTGCTGGGCCCGCAGGATCGTCCCTGCGGCGATCGCCAGCGCGCCATACGCTGTCAAAAGGACTCTTCTCATCCGGCCATTATGCCTCGACGGCGAGTGACCGAAAGTACGCGCAATCCCTTCTTAGCGGACACGCTTCGCAGCGAGGGTGGGTCGCCTTGCAGAGTTCCTGGCCGTGCCGCCGCAGCAGCCGGTGTGCAGCAATGAGCCAATCGAAATCCTCTCTCCACTCCGGCTGCGTCGCTTCCTGGGCGGACCGATACGATGCGGCGTAACTCTTCTCTTGCTTCCCGTAGCCGAGCCGCAGCAGGACGCGCAGGCCATTCGAGTCGAGAGCGAGGATCCTCTCGCGGCGCGAGAAGAGCAGGATCTTCTCGGCGCCCGGGTCGCCGATCGACGGGAAGAGCTTGAGCGCCTTCTTCGCTCCTTTGAGCGATCCGTCGAGGGCCTTGCCGAGATCGCTGCCAAATGTGTCGAGCGCAATCCTCGCAATCTCACGGATCTTGTCGACGCGGTCGGCGGCAAGGATCCCGGCGCGGGCGATCGCCAGGAGCTGTGCCCGCGGCGCCGCGAGGATCTGCGCCGGCGTCGTCCCCACGAGCCGGCGAAACTCGTCCCACGCCTTCGCGCGCCTCGCGTCGTCGGCCAGGTAAGCGACGTTCTCCCAGAGGATCATCTCGAGCGGGTCGGTGACGATCGGCGCTGCCAGGCGGCCGTAGAGCTCTTCGAGAGCGGCGATGATCCTCGGGAGCTTCCTGGAAGGGGCCTGCATGGTTGCTAGAGTACTGCCCACGAAGGAAGACGGAATCATGAAGAAAAGCCTCGCCCGCGTCGTGGCAACACTCGCGTTTTTGGCTGCCACACTTCCCGCGCGATCGCAGGAGCGCGCCGCGTACCAGGTCGGCGCAGATCCACGTCCTGCGCGCCTACGCCGGCGCACTTGGCGCGATCGGCAAACCCGCCGCGACGCCGGGGCTACCCGTCCTGAAGAGGCTGGCCGAGCACCCACGGATCCGCTGGGCCGCCGAGGCCGCGATCAAGAAGATCGAGTAGGAGGGGGGCGTCCCGTTTGACCCTTCCCCCCCTCTCCCGTATCCTGTGACCTCCATGTCGCGGTCCTCCGTCCTTCGCCGCCGCGTCGCCGGCGCGGTTCTGCTGCTCGCGGTTCTCGCGGTTGCCGGCGGGCTGCATCACCACGACGACCTTTTCGGCGCGTTTCAGGGCGGCGCCGCGGGAGCGGGCACCGAGCGGGTCGCTTCGAGCCACAGCCCGCTCTCGAAGGGATCCCACTGGCATTCGGGCGTCTCGGTCAAGGAAGATCCCTGCCTCGCCTGCCACAGCCACCGGATGGCGGGCCTTTCCTCCGGCCCGTGCGTCGGTGCGCAGCCCACGACCCTTCAGTTCGCCGTCGCGATCGTCACGGTCGCGCCGGGCTCCGTCGTCCTGCATTCCGGCGGCAGCCGCGCCCCTCCCGCTTTCTTCTAACTCTCGACCTCGACAACTCGATCAACCCCGAGGCGCGCCTCCTTGCGGAGCGCGGCCGGCGCCGTGCGCGTCGGAAGCCTCGACAGTCATGAGAAAGAGAGCTCACCATGGCGAAAACGCCATTGCGATTTCTGGCATCGTTCGCGGCGGCCCTGTGGCTGTCGCTCGGTTCGTCCCCGGACGCGCTGGCCGTCGGCGCGGCGGGCGTGGTCCAGGGCAGGGTCGTGGGGCCCGACGGGACGCCGCTTGCCGCGGTCCTGGTTCAGCTGCGCAACGACATCTCCGGATTCAAGGCGGACACCACGACGGGCCGCGACGGCAGCTTTCATTTCTTCAATGTGCCGTTCAATCCCTATGAGCTCCACGTGGAAGTCCAGGGATTCCAGCCGGTCCACAAGAGCCTGGACGTGCGCACGTCGATTCCCCGCGACGTCGAGATCAAGCTCGATCTGCCGGCGGTGACCGAGTCGGTCAGCGTCATGGGCGAGCCGACGGCGGCGCAGCTCGAGACCGACAACACCACCTCGCACATCGACATCGACAAGTCCTTCATCCAGCGGGCCCCGGCCGCGGTCCCGATGCGCGCGATGGAAGAGATCGTGACCTCGACGCCCGGCTTCGCGCTCGACGAGAACGGCCGCTACCACTTCCAGGGAGCACACAGCCAGAGCGAATACGTCGTGGACGGGCAGACGATCGCGGACCAGACTGGCGTGACGTTCTCGAACTCGATCGACCCCGGGATCGCCCAGTCGATGGAGGTGATCTACGGCAACGTTCCGGCGGAGTTCGGCGAAAAGGTGGGGGCCGTCATCAACATAACGACGAAGTCCGGTCTTGGCGCGCCTTTCAAGGGCAACGTCATCGGCAGCTTTGCGACGTTCGACACGTACCAGGGCGGATTCTCCATGGGGGGCGGGACGCAGCAGTTCGGCGTGTTCGCCTCTGTGAACGCGGCGGGGTCCAACTACTTCACGGATGCGCCCAACCCCGACAACCTCAACAACGACGGCAACACCCAGAGAGCCTTCATCCGGCTCGATTCGGCCTCGCCGGGTTTCGGCAGCGCCTTTCGTCTCTCGGCGCTGCTCGGCCGCACGGACCGCGATGTCCCCAACCGCTATTCCCAGGAGGACGCGGGCCAGGCCGAGCGGGTTCAAAGCTACGACCAGAACTACAACCTCGGCTGGCAGGATGTGATGTCGGCCTCGACCGTCCTCGACGTGACGGCCTACGCGCGCCTGGCGCGGTTCACCCTCTACCCGTCGGCGGGCGACACGCCGATCACCGCCAGCTCGAACCGGTCGCTGAACAACTTCGGGATCACGCCGTCCTTCACATGGACGACCGGGATCCACGAGATCAAAGTGGGCGGGGTCTACAAAGCATACCCGATCAATGAGTTGTTTCGGTTTGGGATCACGGACCCGACGTTCAACGACCCTTCTTCCGGGGACTACAACCCCAACATCGCGCCCTATGACCTGACGCGAGGCGGAACGGAATTCCAGTTTTTCGACACGAGTACGGATAAGTACTACGCCGCGTACGTGCAGGACACTCTTCGCTGGAACAACCTGACCGCGAACATCGGGGTTCGATACGAGAACAACAATCTGCCCACAACGAACGTGCTGTTCTCACCCCGGATCGGGCTCGCGTACTACCTCCCTTCGACCGGATCGGTCCTGCGCGCCACCTACAGCCGCGTTCTTTACACTCCGGAGTTCGAGAACATCCTGCTCTCCTCATCGGCCGCTGCCGCGGCAATCGTGCCGCCTGCCGTCCAGGAATCTCGACCGCTCGGCGGAGGAGTCCTGCGGGTCCAGTCCGAGCGCCAGAATGCCTACACCGTCGGACTGCAGCAGGCCCTCGGATCGAAAGTCCGCCTCGACTTCGACTACTGGTGGCGCAATTCGAAGAACGCCGGTGACCAGGACCAGTTCCTGACGACCGGTGTCGTCTTTCCGATCTCCTTCGCAGGCGGCAAGTATCAGGGCTGGGATTTGCGGCTCGATCTTGCGCCGACGGCGGGGTTCCGGGGGTTCGTGTCCGCGGGCCACGTCCACGCGATCTACGATCCGCCCCCGGCAGGAGGACTCTTTCTCGATCAAGGGTCCATCGATTCGATCACGGGCGACCCGTTCCTCATCGACCACGACCAGAAGCTGCAGATCCAGGGGGGCCTCTACTACGACGTTGCGAAGACGGGCCTCTGGTTCGGAGCGAATGTCCGCTACGACTCGGGCCTCGTGACCGACGCCGACCCGGCCGAGCTCCTGCAGGACCCGGATAACGCGTTCGCCGCGCCCTACGTCAACGTCAACAGCGGGACGGCGCTCGATCCCAATCGGGTCAAGCCCCGCACGGTCGCCGACTTCCAGGTCGGCTACGACCTGGCGAAGGTCAACATTCCCGTCCAGCTGCAGTTCATGATCCTCAACGCCTTCGACACGAAGGGTGTGTACAACATCCTCTCGGTCTTCGGCGGCACCCACGTCATCCCGCCGCGCCGCTTCGTCGGCCAGGCGCTCTTCACGTTCTAGCCACCTGTCCCTCTTTCGGCCGGCGCCCGAGCGGCGCCGGCCCCTTTTCGTGCGCTTCCAAACTTCGCAGCGATCCGGCCGTATGATTCCAGGGGAGGCGATGAAGGCTCATTCGCGGCGCAGGTTTCTTCGCCACGCGGCGACGGCCGCTTCCGCCGCCTGTGTGGCTCCGCGAATTCTCGCCGGGACCGGAGCATCCATGCAAAAATCGACGCGCGGTGCCGAGGCAATGGAGGAGGCGCTCGGCCTTCTCGCGAAGACGGGGCCCGAATACGCCGGACGACTCGCCAACCACGGGCCGATGGCGGCCGAGGCGCTCGTCGTCCTCGATCGCCCGGACGCCGTCGTCCCGTGGGTGGAGTCCTACCGCCCTCGGTTGCAAGCGCACCCGCCGGGAACCCGGCCGATCGGGGCGAAAGCGTGGCGCGAGGCGCTCGGCGACTTAGGCCGGGTCGGCGACTGGATCGTCTTCTTCGACCGGCAGGTCGAAGAGCGGCCGTGGAAGGAAGTCCTCGCCGAGTGGGTGCCGCGACTGTCGCCCGGTGTGATCGCGGCCGCCTTCCACGGCGTGATCCGCACCGGCCACGCGGCGCGCAGCCTCGATGCGCGGGAGACGCTCGCGCGTCGCCGCGAGCTTGCGGAGGGCCTCGGCTACTGGGCCGCGACGTACGAGACGCTACCGGAGTCGCAGGGGCAGCCTGCCGGAGGCCGCATGCCTTCGCGGGCGATCGGGCAGGTGGCGTCGCTTCCCGCCGACCGCCAGATGCGGACCGGCAACATCACGGACCGTCTCGCGCCGCTCGACCGCTTTCCGCCCTTCGCGGAGGTCGCCGGCATGGTCGATGCCTCCGGCGATGCATCGGGATTCATCTCGGACATGACCGAGACCTTCGCGGCCGTCTACCTCGAGAACGTCCCGCCCGGCAGCGTCATCACCTACATCCACGCCGTCACGGGCCCGAGCGCCATCCGGCTCCTGCTGCCGCACCTCGACGCGAAGGCGAGGGCCGCCTTGCTGCGTTACGGCTGGCAGGGCGCCGCGGCGCTGTACGCCGCGAGTGGCGGAAAGTGGGCGAGCCCGGCTCCGGCGCCGCCGCCGAAGGGCGATCGTGACGACCTCGTAGACCGAGCCATCGCGACCGGGGACGAGCACGCCATCAAGTTCACCGAGGCCTGCCTGCGTGAGTACGCGCTGAACCCGAAGCCGGTCTACCTCGATGCGGCGCGGGCCGCCGTGGCGTCGCTCGGCTGAGCTACTTCAGCCCTGTCGCCAGGTACAGCTCGTCGAGCGCGCGCCGGTAGGAATACACGTAGGAAGTCTCGTCCGGCGAGATCTGGATCGGGCCGACCTGCTCGACGCCGGAAGGATCCGGAGGCCGGAGTTCCTTCCAGAGCGTTCGGCGTCCCGTCTTCACGTCGACGATGTCGACTCGTAACGGCGGTGCGGACGGGGGGTAGACGAAGAGCGAGCCCCCGTCGGCCGTCCACCGCAGCGGGATGTCGTCGGGCTCCATTCCTGGCACGGCGCGAGGCTCGCCGGGTTCTATCGGGTAGATGGCGACTCGGCGGTCCGGTCCCGTGGCCACGGCCGATTTGCCGTCCGGAGCAACGGCGTGAAAGAGGAAGCTGACGCCTTCCGGCGTGATGGCGCGGGGTTTGCCCTCCGGGATGTCCTGAACGAAGAGCCGGGAACCGTGTCCCGGCTCGTTGCCCGAGATGAGGATCCGGCGCCCGTCCGGGAACCATGTCGCTGACTGGCAGTTGATGCTGCTCTTCGGGAGGAGCTTTGGCTCTCCCGCGCCGGTCGGCAGCAGCGTGAACTGACCGCCGTGCTCCTCCCGGGTCGTCAGCGCCCACCGTCCGTCCGGCGAAAAACCCCACGAGCCGCCTTCCCCGATGCGGACGGCGGCAGAGCCGTCGAGCTTGCGCAGGTAGACGCCCTGCGGCTGAATGTTTTGTTCTTCGAAGAGAACGGTCTTGCCGTCGGAGGAGATGTCCTTTGGAAACGACCAACTGAGCCAGGTCAGGTTGCGCTCCGCCTTGTCGCCCGCCGAAAAGCCCACGATCTCGCGGCGGGCGGAGTTCACGGAGAAGAGCACGCGCCCGTCCCTGGCGATATCGTTGAGGAATGCTCCGGGAGAGTTCCAGACGAGCCGGCTCTTCCCCGAGAGCGACGTCGCCCAGATGCCACGTCCGCTCGACCAGACTTCGTCCCCTCTCGGCGACCAGGCGAGTCCGGACTGGGCGAACGGGCCGGTGAGCCGCACCTTGCCGCTCGCGTCGACGACTTTCACGTTGCCGTTGTTGTCTCCGCGCCCCGGGTGATCGATGAAGGCGACGAGGCGACCGTCCGGCGAGACGCGGATGTCGCTGACCCAACCGGCCGCGTCGTACAGCACTTTTCCGATCGGGTATTCGATGCGGTTGCGGTTTCCCGCCTGCCGTGCCACCGCAAGGCTCTTTCCGTCGGGCGACCAATCGGCGTCCTCCACGTTTTCGAGGACCTCTCGCGGCGCGCCACCGGCCAGAGGCACGCGCGCCAGCGTTCCCACCGACTGAAAACCGAACATGTAGTGGCGATGAAGAGAGATCGCGAGCTCTCCGCTGGACGAGATCGCGAGCACGTCCGCGCTCGGCAGCCCGAGCGAGCGCGACTCGGAGCTGTCGGCGCGGGTCGAGTAGATCTCGAGGGGGAGCCCCTCCCAGGCCGCGCCGTAGACGATCGTCTGGCCGTCGGGAGCAAAGCGGGCGGTGCGAATGGCGCCGCGGGCGAAGGTCAGTCGCTTCATTTCCTGGGGCGGGCCGGGTTTCGCGCTCGTGAGGTTGCGCAGCAGGAAGCCCGCGGCGATTCCGACGGCGAGCGCGGCGAGCGCGGGTAGCGCCCAACCGCGGCGTCGGGCCTTGACGGGCCCTGCGGCCTCGAGGCCGCCGGAGAAGGACGTCTCCGTCAGATGGTCGCGAACACTCTTCAGCTCGCGGGCGAGGTCCTTGGTCGAGGCGTAGCGTTCCTCGGGGTCCTTGGCGAGCAGGCGCTCGACGATCCAGCGCAGGGGGGTCGGGGCTTTGGGCGCGAGCGATCCGATGGGCTCGGGCTCCTCGCGGATGATCGCGACGAGCGTCTCGGCGCCGGTCTTTCTTTGGAAGGCGCGCTTGCCCGTGGCCATCTCGTAGAGAATTGCGCCGAGCGTGAACTGGTCGGAGCGGAAGTCCACCGGCTGGCCGCTCGCCTGCTCGGGCGACATGTACCCGGCCGTGCCCATGACCGTGCCGGGCTCGGTCGGCGCCGCGATCGCCGTCGGCAGCACGGACGCATCCTGCGACACCGTCTCGGTCAGCTTCGCCAGGCCGAAGTCGAGGATCTTGACGAAGCCGTCTTTGGAGACCATCAGGTTCTCGGGCTTCAAGTCCCGGTGGACGATGCCGGCCGCGTGCGCCTTGGCGAGGCCCTCGGCGATCTGGACGGCGAAGTCGAGGAGCTTCTTCGTCGGCAGTGGGTCGTCCGAGGCGACGAGCTCGCGCAGGGTCTTGCCCTCGACGAGCTCCATGGCAATGTAGACCGTGCCGTCCGATTCGCCGATGTCGTAGACCGTGAGGATGTTCGGGTGGTTCAGCGCGGAGGCCGAGCGCGCCTCCTGCTCGAAGCGCTGACGGCGATCGGGGTCCGACGCGGTTGCCAAGGGAAGAACCTTGATCGCGATCTCGCGCCCAAGCTTGGCGTCCCGCGCCCGGTACACCTCACCCATGCCCCCGGCCCCGAGAGGGCTCAAGATCTCGTATGGCCCCAGGCGAGCTCCGGCCGTCAGGCTCACGGCGCCATCTCAGCGGATCCCCGCCGCCAGGTACAGCTCGTCGAGCACCCGCCGGTAGGAGTAGACGTAGGAGCTTCCGTCCGGTGAAATGACGATCGGTCCGACCTGGAGGACGCCGGCAGGATCCGGTGGCCGGAACTCCTTCCAGAGAGTGCGCTTCCCGGTCTCGACTTCCACCAGGTCGATTCGACCCGGCGGCGCCGACGGGCGCCAGACGTAGAGCGAGCGACCGTCGGCAGTCCACCGAATGGGGATGTCCTCCGGATGCAGGCCGGTCACAGGGCGTGGCTCGCCGGGCTCTGTCGGATAAACCGACAGCCGGCCATCCGGTCCTGTAGCAGCGACGGTCTTGCCGTCGGGAGAGATCGTTTGGAAGAGGAAGCTGACTCCCTCGGGAGTGATCGCCCGGGGCTTCCCCTCCGGGATGTCCTGAACGAAGAGTCGCCGTCCGCGGCCCGGCTCGTTGCCGAAGACGAGGATCCTGCGCCCGTCCGGAAAGAAGTTCGCCCACTGGTAAGCGACGTTGGTCGCGGGCAGCGGTCTCGGCTCGCCCGGCCCGGTCGGCAGGAGTGTCAGTTCGCGGCCAGACTGCCTCATCGCCAGCGCCCACCGGCTGTCGGGAGAGAGAGCAAACGAGGTGCCGTCCCCTAGACGGACGGCGGGAGAACCATCCAGCTTCCGGACATAGATTGCGTTCGGCTGGATTTGCTCTTCGTTGAAGAGCAACGTCTTGCCGTCCCTGGAGATGTCGTTGGGGAAGGACCAGTTGAGCCAGGTCAAGTTCCGTTCGCGGCCCTCGGAAACTCCGATGATTTCGCGGCGCGCTGACCAGTGGGAGAAGAGCAAACGACCATCGCGGGCGATGTCCTGCAGCGCGCAATACCCGCCACAGGACCAGGCGACACGTGTCTTTCCCGAAAGAGAGGTCGCGCTGATCCAGCTTGCGCTGGACCAGACCTCGTCGCCTCGCGTCGACCAGGCGAGCCCAAGCCCAGGGTTCACAAATGGCCCGGTCAGCCGAACCTTTCCGTTGGTGTCCACGACTTTCACGACGCCGTCGTTGTTTCCGGGCTGTTGATGGTCGATGAAGGCGATCAGGCTCCCGTCCGGCGAGACTCGAACGTTGCTGACCCAGGCCGCTGAGTCGTAGAGAACCTTCCCGATCGGATACTCGAGACGGCTGCGGTTTCCAACGTGCCGAGTGACAGCCAGGTTCTTTCCATCGGGGGACCAGTCCGCATCCTGAACGTCCTCGAGGATCTCCCGCGGGGATCCGCCGCCCAGGGGCACGCGCGCAAGCGTTCCACTCGTTTCGAATCCGATCAGGTGATGGCGATTGAGCGAGATCGCCATCTCTCCGCTTGAGGAAATCGACAGAATGTCCGCGGAAGGCAGCCCCAGCGAGCGCGACTCCCGGCTGTCGGATCGCGCCGAGAAGAGCTCGAGCGGGCGCCCTTCCCACGCCGCACCATAGACGATCGTCTGGCCGTCGGGAGCAAACCGCGCGGAAAGGATCGTCCCGCGCTGGAACGTCAGCTGCTGAAACCTCGCCGGTGAGTCTGGCCGGCCGGTCAAAGCGCCGCGCAGAAAGAATCCCAGAGCGCCCGCGAGGACGGCCCCGAGGGCGGCGGGCATGAGCCAGCCGCGTCGTCGTCGTCGCGCGGGTTCGGCGACTTCGAGCCCTCCCGAGGCGGAGGTCTCGGAGAGGTGATCGCGGACGTTGCGCAGGTCCCGCGCGAGGTCCTTGGTCGAGGCGTAGCGCTCCTCGGGGTCCTTGGCGAGGCAGCGCTCGACGATCCAGCGCACGGGGGCCGGGGCCTTCGGCGCGAGCTGGCCAAGGGGCTCGGGCTCCTCGCGGATGATCGCGACGAGCGTCTCGGCGCCGGTCTTCCTCTGGAAGGCGCGCTTGCCCGTCGCCATCTCGTAGAGGATCGCGCCGAGCGTGAACTGGTCCGAGCGGAAGTCCACCGGCTGGCCGCTCGCCTGCTCCGGGGACATGTATCCCGCCGTGCCCATGACCGTGCCGGGCTGGGTCGGCGCCGCGATCGCCGTCGGCAGGGCGGACGCATCCTGCGACACCGTCTCGGTCAGCTTCGCGAGGCCGAAGTCGAGGATCTTGACGAAGCCGTCCTTGGAGACCATCAGATTCTCGGGCTTGAGGTCCCGATGCACGATGCCGGCCGCGTGCGCCTTGGCGAGGCCCTCGGCGATCTGGACGGCGAAATCGAGCAGCCTCTTCGTCGGCACCGGCTCTCCCGAGGCGACGAGCTCGCGCAGGGTCTTGCCCTCGACGAGCTCCATGGCAATGTAGATCGTGCCGTCCGATTCGCCGATGTCGTGGACCGTCAGGATGTTCGGGTGGTTCAGGGCGGAAGCCGAGCGCGCCTCCTGCTCGAAGCGCTGGCGGCGATCAGGGTCGGACGCTGTTGTCGCGGGAAGGACCTTAATCGCGATCTCGCGGCCGAGCTTCGCATCTCGTGCCCGGTAGACCTCACCCATCCCCCCCGCGCCGAGTGGCGCCAGGATCTCGTAAGGACCAAAGCGGGCTCCCGCGGAAAGCGTCACAAGCTCACCTTAATCCCGTCACCAGAAACAGGTCGTCGAGGAGTCTCCGGTAGGAGTAAACGTAGGACTTGCCGTCCGGCGTGATCAGGATGGGGCCGATCGCGAGCACTCCTGCGGGATCGGGCGGGACAATCTGCTTCCAGAGACGGCGCTCCCCGGTTGCGACGTCGCAGATGTCGACGTGCGCCGGCATCGTGACCCGGCCCAGATAGATCGAACGGCCGTCCGCCGTCCAGCCCAGGGGGAGCTCGTCTTCGCGCGCACCGGGCAGCGGCCGCGGCTGTCCGCCGTCCGTTGGGCAGAGGTGAATCTTTCGGTCCGGACCCACGGCAGCCACGGTACGGCCGTCGGGGCTGATCGTCCTTTGAAGAGTCGTGTATCCCTCGGGCGTGATGGCGCGCGGCTTGCCTCCGTCGAGCGCCTGAACGTAGATCCGGGCGCCGTGGCCGGGCTCGCTCGCGGTGAGGACGAGCCGCTTTCCGTCTGGGAGGAGGGCGCCCCACTGGTAGACGAGGCCGGACTTGGGAATCGCCCTCGGGCTGCCGGGTCCCGTCGGCAGCAGCGTGATCTGTCCGGCGCCCGCGTCTGTGGTAACGGCCCAGCGGCCGTCGGGAGAGAGCGCGAACCCCCGGGCCGTGCCGAGCAGGACGGCGGGCGAGCCGTCTATCTTGCGGATGTAGCAGAGATAGTTCTCGCGGCCCCGTCCCTGCTCGTCGAAAAGAACGACCCGGCCGTCGTCCGAAATGTCGTCGGGATAGGACCAGTCGAGCCAGGTCAGGTTGCGCTCGCGCGAGTCACCGGGACCGAAGCCGACGATTTCGCGCCGATTGTTCGTTCGTTTCGCGAGCAGTCGTCCGTCGGGAGCGGAGTCCTCCGGTATGAAACCTCCCGCCAGCGTCGCCATCCTGTGGACCGATCCCGATGGGGAGACGTTGATCAGCGCGCCTCCGCTGCCGAGCACAACGCCGTCGCGCGGAGACCATCCGATCCCCGAGTTCCCCCCGAGCTGGGGGCCGTCAACTCGCGAGCGACGTCTCGTATCCAGAATTACGAGCCGTCCGGCGCTGTCTCCCCTCTCCGGGTGATCGAAGAACGCGATGAATCGGCCGTCGGGCGAGATGCGGGGGTGGCTGAGCCAGCCGGTGGCTTCGTGGAGCACAGTTCCGATCGGGTACTCGAGACGCACACGGTCGCCGGCCTGATGGATGACCGCCAGCTCCTTGCCGTCGGGGGACCAGTCGGCGTCCTGAACGTTTTCGAGAAGCTCCCGCGGCGCACCCCCGCTCAAGGGGACGCGCGCGAGAGTCCCGGCGCTCTCCCACCCGATCAGGAGATGCCGGCCGAGCGAGATCGCGAGCTCGCCGGTGCGCGAGACGGAGAGGACGTCGGCCGCCGGCAGTCCCAGCGACTTCGATTCCGGGCTCTCCGGCCGTGTCGTGAAGATCTCGACCGGATTGCCGTCGAACGCCCCGCCGTAGACGACGGAGTTGCCGTCGGGGGCGAAGCGCGCGGTGAGGATCGTTCCTCGCCGGAAGGTGAGACGTTGAAAACGCGGCGGGGTCGGCTCGAAGAGCCGAAGGCTCAATGCGGCGAAGAGCGCGATGCCCGCTCCCGCGACGAAGGCTGCCGTGGCCGGGAGCAGCCATCCGCGCCGGCGGATCTTTGCGGGCTCGGCGGCTTCGAGGA
Organism: Thermoanaerobaculia bacterium; assembly: GCA_041483715.1. Taxonomy (GTDB): domain Bacteria; phylum Acidobacteriota; class Thermoanaerobaculia; order UBA5066; family Gp7-AA6; genus DAHUXD01. Next base: position 6,823 of record JBGPGG010000054.1, on the reverse strand, counting down.
CGCCGGAGACGGAGGTTTCGGTCAAGTGATCGCGCACACTCTTCAAGTCGCGCGCAAGGTCCTTCGTCGAGGCGTAACGTTCCTCGGGGTCCTTTGCGAGCAGGCGCTCGACGATCCAGCGCACGGGCGCCGGGGCCTTCGGCACGAGCTGGCCAAGGGGCTCGGGCTCCTCGCGGATGATCGCGACGAGTGTCTCGGCGTTGGTTTTCCTCTGGAAGGCGCGCTTGCCCGTGGCCATCTCGTAGAGGATCGCGCCGAGGGTGAACTGGTCGGAGCGGAAATCGAGCGCCTGTCCGCTCGCCTGCTCGGGCGACATGTACCCGGCCGTGCCCATGACGGTGCCGGGCTGCGTGGGCGACGCGACGGCTGTCGGGAGAGCGGAAACCTCCAGACCGGACACCGGCTCGGTCAGCTTCGCAAGGCCGAAGTCGAGGATCTTGACGTAGCCGTCTTTCGAGATCATCAGGGTCTCGGGCTTCAGGTCCCGGTGGACGATGCCGACGGCGTGCGCCTTGGCGAGGCCTTCGGCGATCTGGACGGCGAACTCGAGCAGCTTCTTGGTCGGCAGTGGCTCGTCCGAGGCGACGAGCTCGCGCAGCGTCTTGCCCTCGACGAGCTCCATGGCGATGTAGATGGTCCCGTCGGCTTCGCCTATGTCGTAGACCGTGAGGATGTTCGGGTGGTTCAGCGCAGAGGCTGAGCGCGCCTCCTGCTCGAAGCGCTGGCGCCGGTCGGGGTCCGACGCGGTTGCCACGGGAAGGACCTTGATCGCGATCTCGCGCCCGAGCTTCGCGTCGCGGGCGCGGTAGACCTCTCCCATCCCGCCTGCGCCGATCGGCGCAAGCACTTCATAGGGTCCGAGACGCGTTCCCGACCAGATCGGCATGGAGATTGGCCGCGATTGTATGCCTCGCGGCGTCGGAGCTACGGGAGAAGGCGCTCGGCCAGGCGCGCCGCGTGCTGGCGCAGCTCCGGCACGGCCGTCGCTTCCCAGTAGTCCGCCTTGAGGAGCGGCCCGACGAGATACAGGACGCGCGAGGGGTGACCGCCGGCATCGAGCAACGCGCCGTCCACGGCCGTCTCGAGGCCGAGGCCGAGCGGGTCGGGCCGAAGGAGGCGGCGCGAGAGCAGCGCGTCGAGGAGGACGTCGCCCACGCGGCGGACGTCGCTCGAGGGGCCCGTGCAGTTGACGACGCGGTCCACGTGGACGCGGCCGGCTTCAGAGGCGCCGCGCGGGCGGATCGTCACCTCGACCTCGTTGGCGACCGGGCGGTACCCGAGGATGCGCGCGGCGCGCACCGAGAGGTCGCCTGAGGCGATCATCCGCTCGATGGCCTGCGCGGTCTCCGGCGCCGCGCGGTGGCGGTGGACGTCCCACCAGGGCCGGACGTGGCGAAGAAATCGGGCGCGCTCGACCGGGTCTAGCCGGGACCAGAGTGCGGGTGTCTCCGGGCGCAGGGCCGCGAGCACGTCGCGCCAGTCGCCGCCTCGCCGTTCGTGCTTCTGGGCCAAGGCCCGGACGTGCCGCACGTATCGCGCGATCGTGTGGGGGGGCTTCTCGAGGCCCGCCGGAAGCAGGACGACCGGTCCGGGCGAAACAGCATCCGCATGGGGCCGCGGGAGGAGCCCGTGGCGCGAGACGGCGAAGAGCGGAAGGCGAACGCCCCTGCCGGCCAGGTCGAGGGCGATGTCCATCATCGTGAGGCCCGAGCCCAGCATCAGCACCGACTCGCCGGAACGGATGACGTCGAGCGATCCGCGGACCCAGGGATCGCGGATGTAGCGGTCGGTCTCGTAGAACTCTCCGCCGACGGCCGCCGGGTTCGCAGGGGAGTAGTTGCCGAGAGCGAGCACCACGTGGCTCGCCGGGAGCCGGGCGCCCGCGAACACGACCTCGGCCGACGCTCCGTCCGGGCGCACCTCGACGTCGCGCGCGACGCCGACCAGGCGCTCGAGGCGGGCCGCCCGCGGCGCGTGCTGCTCGGCCTCGCGCAGGATGCCCTCGAGGTATTCGCCGTAGAGGCGCCGCGAGACGAACGTGTCCGCGCGGATGGCGTCGTCGCGCGTGCGCGCCCAGCGCACGAAGTGATCGGGATCCTCCGCGACCGCGCTCATGCCGCCCGCCGGGACGTTCAGGACGTGCGCCTCGAAGCGCGTGCCGTAGGCGACGCCTCGGCCGATGGGCCCGTACCGGTTTGCCAGAACGATGCGCGCCGGCCTGCCTCGGCGCAGCAGGTGCGCCGCGACGGCCGTACCGCTGAAGCCCCCGCCGATGACGACGATCGTCGGTCCGGTCCCGCTCACCGTGTCTCTCCGAAGGTCCGGCGTCCCGCGCCCGTCAGCGCGTCTCGATTCCCGCGGCGATCGCGACCGCGAGCTTCTGCTCCGATTTCGCCTTGCCGTGGGTCAGCGTGACCTTGTACTCGCCGGGGCGCACGAACTTCTGCCCTTCGCCGCCATATTCCGTCAGGAGCTCTTTCGAGGGCTTCAGGTCCCAGACGATGCGGGAGAGGCCCGGCGTGCCCGGCGCGGTGAGCTTCGCGACGGGCTGGCCGAGAGCGTTGGTGATCTCGATCTTGACCTCTTCTCCGGTGAAGTCCTCGAGCCACCACGTCAGCGTCGCCCCGACCTTCGGGTTTTCGCCCCGGAAGATGGCCGAGCCGTTCCAGTCCCCGAAGCCCGGAAGCGGGTTGTACCCGAAGGCCGGCCCTGGCGGAAAAAGATGAAGGTCCCTTGCCTGGATCTCGGGTGAGAGCTCCTCGAGGCCGGTGAGGTCGTCGATGATGTAGAGGCTGCGGCCGTGCGTGGCGGCGACGAGATCGCGCTCGCGCTGGTGGATCGCGATGTCGTCGACCGCCACCGTGGGCAAGCCTCCGAGCTTCGACCAATGGGTACCGCGGTCGAGGCTGACGAAGAGACCGAACTCGGTGCCGGCGAAGAGGAGGCTCGGATTCTTCGGATCCTCCCGGATGACCTTCACGGGGCCGTCGGAAGGCAGATCGCCGGCGACCGACTGCCAGGTCTTGCCCTGGTCGGCCGTCCGGTACGCGAGCGCCGCGTACTTGCCCGAACGGTGCGTCTCGGCGGCCAGATAGGCGACCTTCGGGTCGTGCCACGATGCGTCGATGCGCCCCATCCAGAGCCCTTTGGCCGCGGCGGGAAGATTGGCGGTCAGGTCGCTCCAGTGCTCGCCCTCGTCGCTCGTGATCCAGAGCTTTCCGTCGTCCGTGCCGGCCCAGAGGAGCCCCTTCTGCAGGGGCGACTCGGACAGCGTGTAGACGACCCCGTAGTTCTCGGCGCCGCTGCCGACGGTGGTCGTCTTGTTCGGGTCCTGTGTCGAGAGATCCGGGCTGATCACCCTCCAGAGCTCTCCCTTCGTCGTCAGCTTGAAAACGCGGTTTCCGCCCAGGTACATCGCCCCCTTCTCGTGACGGCTACCGATGAGCGGCGAGTTCCAGTGAAAGCGATACCCGGGATGCCCTTCCGGTGGTTCCGGCCGCAGGCTCTTGACCGCGCCGCTTCCGAGGTCGAAGCGGTGCACGTCGCCCCCCTGGGACTCCGCGAAGACGATATTCGGATCCGCCGGATCGAAAACGCAGGAAAAGCCATCGCCGCCCTCGATATTGATCCAATCGCTGTTGAGGATGCCTTCCTTCGAGCGCGTCATGCTGGGGCCCACCCAGTTCAGGTTGTCCTGCAGGCCACCGCAAATCCGGTACGGGACGCTCTCATCGAGGCTGATTCGGTAGAACTCGCCCGCGGCGAAGCGATTCAAATGCGCCCAACTCTTCGCCCGGTCGAAGCTCTGGTACACGCCGCCGTCGGTGCCGAGAAGCAGCCGCTCCGGCCGGCGCGGGTCGATCGCGAGCGCATGGTTGTCGGGATGGATCTTCTCGAACCGGTCCTCGCGGAAGCTCTTGCCGCCGTCCTCGGAGACGTGGAGCGCGAAGCCGAGGACGTAGACGAGCTCCGGGTTCTCCGGGTCCACGCGGATCTGCGAGAAGTAGAAGGCGCGCGGATTGAGCGCGCTCTGCCGCGTCCAGGTTTCTCCGCCGTCCTCCGAGCGGAACACGCCGCCGCGCTTGCTCTTGATGTCGCGGATCCCACTCGTGCCGCCCTCGCTCGACTGAACGACGGCGTAAAGGATCTTCGGGTTCTTGCGGAAGAGGGTCAGGCCGATGCGCTGGGTCGAGCCCGGAAGGCCCCCTTCGAGCTTCCTCCATGTCGCGCCGCCGTCTGAGGACTTGAAGATTCCGCCCAGGTCCTTGCCGTCCGTCGCGTCGGGCCCGGAAACGAAGGACCAGGGCTGGCGCTGCCGCGCGTAGAGGACCGCGTACATCGTCTTCGGGTCGGAGGGATCGAGGACGACTTCGCCGCAGCCGACGCGGTTGGTGTAAGGGGCGGGAGCCTGGAGCGCCGCGCGCCAGGTTTTGCCGGCGTCGGTGGTGACGTAGAGGCCGCGCTCGCCGCCGGGAGCCCAGAGGTTCCCGAGGGCAGCGACCCACACGGTCTTCGGGTCCGTCGGATGGACGACAATCCGCGCGATCACCTTCGAGTCCTTGAGGCCGACGTTCGTCCACGTATCGCCGCCATCCGGCGAGAGGTAGACGCCGTTGCCCCACGCCGAGCTGTTGCGGTCGTTGCCCTCGCCGGTGCCGACCCAGATGGTCTTCGGGTCCGAGGCGGCGACGGCCACGGAACCGATCGAGGCCACAGCTTCCTTTTCGAAAATGCCGGAGAAGCTACCGCCGTTGTTGGAGGTCTTCGCCACGCCGCCCGTCGCGAAACCGACATAGAAGACGTACGGGTTTTCCGGGTCGAACGCGATGTCCGAGACGCGGCCACCCATGACGGCCGGGCCGATCGCGCGGGCCTTCAGTGCCGTCAGCTGCGCTGCGCCGAGCCGCGGACCGGCCGGAGCCGGAGTCGGCGACGCCTTCGGCGCTTTCTCGGCAGCCGAGAGAGGTGCCGCCAGAGTGAGCAAGAGGAGAACAAGGGATCGTCGCATCGTGGCCCTCCGTCGGAAATGCCGGCAGAGAATATCAGGAGCTCCGGCGGCCACTCGGTGGCAACCTAGACCGGCGTCGGCCCGACGAACGCCTCGACCCTTCGGCGGAACGACGGAGGATCGAGGGCCGGGTATCGGTAGAACTTCGATTCGATCTCGCCGAAGTGGCGAAGGAGCTCGGAGGGTTGGATGAGATCTCGGCGGACCATCTCCTCGGCGTCCCGCAGGTCCTGTCCGTGGCCGCGCTCGATCTTGGCCAGGGCTTGCGCATAGAAGTCGTAGTGATGAAACGAGGCGGATCCCTCGCGCCGGATGAAGGCGCTGCGACTCTGCCACCCGGGGACTTCCGGGATGAAATCGTCCGGCGCGGCGAGCTCGACGTTGACCTCGAGCTCTTCCTTGAGGCGAGGGATTGCCCGCATGAGAGCGTCGCTGTCGGGGACGATCTTGAGATCGACGTCGATCGTCGAAGGTCGCCAGCCGTAAAGAACGGCCGACGCGCCGCCCGTCAGGTAAATGCGGACGTCCGAGCGGCTTTCCTTTCCGAGGCCCCTCAGGAACTCTTCGAGTCGGGCCGCATCTATCGGGCGGCGCATTCCGCTGCGTGCTCGAAGCTGACGAGACGCCGGATCAAGGCGTTGTAGCGTGAGTGAGCCGAGTCCGAGTCCGCGCGCGCGAGCAGATCGTAGAGCCGCCGCTCCGGGGCCAGGATCGGTCGCGGGACCGCGAAGCCGATCCCCGACAGCCGCGGCCCGCCGATCGAGACGAGGAGCGCTTCGAGCGTCTCTTCGCCGTTCTCGAGGTCGGCGATCCCTTTTCGGATGAGGTCCTCGCCTGGCAGCGCCGGAACCGGCATGGATCGAGTATAGCGCCCGGTCCCGCGCCCCCGACGACGGGTCGCAGCGCGAGCGGACGCGAGTACCAGTGTCGCCCAGGCGGTGTTCGGCCCGACGGAGACGCTCCGCTCCTCGATATTGCCCGGCCTCGAGATCCCGCTCGCCCGGGTGTTCTGACCGCTTCCCGGGCGCCGGTCGGTGTCGCGGGGCCCTCGGCTTCCCCCATAATGCGCATTCCCATGGCTGAAAAGCGGTCCCCCGACGGCGCGTCGCAGCGCGAGCGGGCCGAGGCGCTCCAGGAGCTCCTCGCCCAGCGGATCCTCGTGCTCGACGGAGCGACGGGGACGTGGATGCAGGGGCAGGACCTCACGGCCGAGGACTTCGGCGGCCCGGACCTCGAGGGCTGCAACGAGAACCTGGTGCTGACGCAGCCCGACCTCGTGCGCCGTATGCACGACGAGTACTTCGCCGCGGGCGCCGACATGGTGGAGACGAACACCTTCGGCGCCACACCGCTCGTGCTCGCGGAGTACGGCCTCGCGGACAAGACGCTCGAGATCAACCGCCGCGCGGCGGAGATCGCGCGCGAAGCCGCGGCGAAAGCGTCTACCCCCGTCCGCCTGCGATTCGTCGCGGGCTCGATGGGGCCGACGACAAAGGCGATGACGGTCACGGGCGGCGTGACCTTCGACGAGATGATCGGCCACTACCGGGCGCAGGCGATCGGCCTGCTCTCGGGCGGCGCCGACACGCTCCTTCTCGAGACGACCCAGGACACGCGCAACCTGAAGGCCGGCCTGATCGGGGTCGAGCAGGCGTTTACCGAGGTCGGCTGGCACGCGCCCGTCATGGTTTCCGTGACGATCGAGCCGATGGGGACGATGCTGGCCGGGCAGGACGTCGAGGCGCTGTGCGCGTCGGTCATGCACGCGCCGCTGCTCTCGATCGGCATCAACTGCGCGACCGGCCCCGAGTTCAT
>JBGPGG010000053.1:0-19284 GCA_041483715.1 Thermoanaerobaculia bacterium | reverse complement strand
GGCATCAAGCTCGAGAACGTCAAGTGGGAGGACCTGGGCGACGCCAAGAAGGTGACGGTGGACAAGGACAACACCACCGTGCTCGTGGATGATCGATCCAAGAAGAAGCAGGAGGCGATCCAGGGCCGCGTCAAGCAGATCCGGACGCAGATCGAGGAGACGACCTCGGACTACGACCGCGAGAAGCTGCAGGAGCGGCTGGCCAAGCTCGTCGGGGGCGTCGCCGTCATCAAGGTCGGCGCGGCCACCGAGACCGAGATGAAGGAAAAGAAGGCACGCGTCGAGGATGCGATGCACGCGACCAAGGCGGCCGTCGAGGAGGGCATCGTCCCGGGCGGCGGCGTCGCGCTGCTGCGCGCGATCGATGCCGTCTCGAAGAAGGCCAACGACCTGACGGGTGACGAGAAGATCGGGGCGCGGATCGTGATTCGCGCGCTCGAGGAGCCGACCCGCCAGATCGTCGCCAACGCCGGCGCCGAGGGCTCGGTCGTCATCAACGAGCTCAAGGCCAAGGGGGGGAACTTCGGCTACAACGTGAATAGCGAGAGGGTCGAGGACATGCTCAAGGCGGGCATCATCGATCCGACCAAGGTCACCAAGAACGCGCTGCAGAACGCGGCGTCGGTGGCCGGCCTGATGCTCACGACCGAGGCGCTCGTCTCCGAGATCAAGGAGAAGGACAAGGCCCCGGGCGGCGGCGGTATGCCGGGCGGCATGGGTGGGATGTACTGAGAAGACGTTAAACGTAAAACGTTAAACGTAAGACGTAAGAACGTAAGCCCCGGCGAGAGCCGGGGCTCTTTTTTTGGCGGAGCGGGTTAGAACATTCCAACCCGCGTGTTGCACACCAGACGCGGCAACAATGGGAACCAGAGCTTTTGATTATCATGATATCCTAAAGTCAATGTTCCGACGGTTGGTTCGGCTCCCTGAGCGTCCGCGCGAGTCCTTCTTTCTCTGGGGGCCCCGGCAGACCGGCAAGAGCGCGCTCCTCAAGGCGCTCTACCCGCAGGCCATCCGGATCGATCTGGCGAAGACCGAGGAATTCGTGCGCTACAGCGAGCGGCCCGCGCTCCTCCGGGAGGAGCTCGAGCACAGCCCGCCAGACCCGGTCGTGGTGATCGACGAGATCCAGAAGGTCGCCCCTCTGCTCGAAGAGGTGCGCTGGCTCGTCGAGAACCGCGGGCGCGTCTTCGCGATGTCGGGCTCGAGCGCGCGGCTCCTCCGGCAGTCGGCCCCGGCCCTCTCGCCGGGGCGCGTGGCTCGATTCGACCTGTTCGGCCTGACCTCGGCCGAGATCGGCCGGCCGTTCGACCTCTGCCGGATGCTCAACCACGGCTACCTGCCGCGGCACTACCTCGCCGACGCTCCCGCGCGCCTGCTGCGCGCCTACGTCGAGAGCTACCTGAAGGAGGAAGCGCTGCTTTCGGGTTTGACGCGGAGCCTGCGCGCCTTCTCCGGTTTCCTGACGGCGGTCGCGCTGACGGACGCGGAGCTCGTCAACTACGCCACGATCGCCCGCGAATGCGGAGTCTCCGCGCCCACGGCCCGCGAGTACTTCCAGGTCCTCGTCGACACGCGCCTGGGCCGGTTCCTTCCGGCCTTCACGAAGCGGCCGAAACGGCGCGTCATCGGGGCGCCGAAGTTCTTCCTCGCGGACGTCGGCATGGTCAACACGCTGACGCGGCGCGGCCCGCTCGCGCCCGGCTCCGAGCTCTTCGGAAAAGCGTTCGAGAACTGGATCTTCCACGAGCTGACGGCGGCCTCGCACTACCGGGAGCGGTACATGGAGCTCTCGTACTGGCGCCTCGCGAGCGGGATCGAGGTCGACTTCGTGATCGGGGACATGCGCTGCGCGATCGAGGCCAAGGCGGTCGTCCGTGTCACTTCCGACCACTTGAAGGGGCTACGCCAGCTCGTCGTGGATCAACCGGGCGTGCGCCGCCGCGTCGTCGCGTCGCTCGAACCGAGCCCGCGCGTGACCGAGGACGGGATCGAGATCCTGCCGTGGAGGGTCTTTCTCGACCGGCTGTGGAGCGGGGAGTTCTGGGGGGAATGAGCGACGAGCGGGCTGCCGGGAAGGTCGCGGCGGTCATCGTGAACTACCGCACGCCCGGCGAGACGGCGATCGCAGCGGCGGCGGTTGCCGGGAGCGCGCCGGAGGCGGAGGTCGTCGTCGTGGACAACGCCTCGGGCGACGCGATAGCCGAAGAGCTCGCGCGCGATGCGCCGGGCGCGCGGCTCGTTAGGGAAAGCGTCAACCGGGGGTATGGCGCTGCCTGCAATCGGGGAGCCCGCGAGACGGACCGGCCCTATCTTCTGTTCCTCAATTCGGACGCGGTCGTCGGGCCGGGAGCCGTTGCGGCGCTCGCCGACGCCCTCGACCGCGATGCGGGGTTGGCCGCCGTCGGTCCGCGCCTCCGGAACCCCGACGGATCGCTGCAGAAATCCATCCGCCGCCTTCCGACTCCCTGGAGGATCTTCTGCGAGAGCGCGGGCCTGGCGTTTCTCTCGGGCGGCCGCGCGCCGCTCGAGGGCCACACCGCCACCCGTCAGGACCACACATGGGCGCGCGAGGTCGAGGCCCTCATGGGCGCGGCCCTGCTCGTACGCCGCGCCGCCTTCGAGGAAGCCGGCGGCTTCGACGAGGCGTTCTTTCTCTACGCCGAGGAGACCGATCTCATGGCGCGCTGGCGCGAGCGGGGCTGGCGGCTCTTCTACGAGCCTGCGGCGGAGGTCGTGCACGCGGGCGGCCGCTCCGGGGGCGACCGCCTCTTCGGCCAGTTGCACGCCTCGCTCGTGCGCTACGCGCGCAAGCACCACGGGCGCGCCGCGGCGCGTCTTGCCGGCCTCGTCCTCGATGGGGGAGCCGCCGTGCGGTACGCGGCGGCGCTCGCGACGCCGGGAGAGTGCGGACGCGCCCGGCGCGCGCGCTACCGTGCGGCCCTGTCGCGGCGCCGTCACCCATAATGCCGTCGCGATGAAGCCGCTTCTCTTCAGCGTACTGTCGCGGCCGCCGCACCCGACGCGCGACGGCCTCGCGATCCGCAACTACCATCTCCTCGCGGCGCTGGCCGGCCACTTTCGCGTGCGGGCCTTCTCGCTGCTCGACCCGGAGCGCGCCTACGGCGCAGGGGAGCTTCCCCGCGGCGTGGATGTCGAGTGGATTTCCCAGCCGCCGCGCCGGCGGCGCCGGGCGTGGGCGGCCGCCGCGAGCCTCGCCGGAACGGCGTCGTACTCCGAGCGGCTCTACCGTTCGCGGGCCCTCTCGAGGCGGGTTGCCGCCGGTGCGGCCGCCGAAGGGCCGTCCTGGATCGTCGCACACTCGTACCACGTGGGTAGGGCGGCGCTCGCGGCCGGATCCCCGGTCTGGATCGACTTCCACAACCTCGATTCCGAGATCTGGCGGCGCACCGGTGAAGGATCGGAAGGCGGCGCCGCGGCGTGGTTCGCGCGCCTGCAGGCGCCGCGCGTCCGGCGCCTCGAGGCGGACCTGGCCCGCCGCGCCGCCGGGCTCTCGTGCGTCTCCCGGCGCGACGCCGAGGCATTGCGGGCGCTCGGCGCCGCGGCAGAGCCCCTGGTCGTTTCCAACGGCGTGGACCTGTCCCGCTATCGGATGCGCGCGGAGGCGCCGGAGGACGACGTCGTCTTCTTCGTCGGCGATCTCTCGTGGCCCCCCAACGCCGACGCCGTGCGCTGGCTGCGCGAGAAGGTGTGGCCGGAATTGAAGCGGGCGAGGCCTTCGGCGCGCGTCGAGATCCTGGGGCGCGAGGCGCCGGCGGACCTGCTCGGGCTCGCGGCGTCGGACTGGGTGCTGCTCGGCGAAGGCGCCGACACGCGACCGCACTGGGCCCGGGCCGCCGTGGCGGTCGTGCCGCTCGTCGCCGGCGGAGGAACGCGGCTGAAGATCCTCGAGGCGGCGGCCTCCGGCGTGCCCGTCGTCTCCACGCCGATCGGCGCCGAGGGGCTCGAGTTCGCGCCGGAGGCGGAGATCCTCCTGCGCGAAGACGCGGCCGGATTCGCGGCGGCAGTGGCCGGGCTCCTGGCTGACCGCGCGGCTGCGCGAAGGCAGGCGGTGGCCGCGCGCGCCCGGGTCGAAGCGCTGTACGACTGGGAGCGGGTCGGCGAGGAGTTCGCGCGCGAGCTTGGGAGCCGCGCGGCCGAGCGCCCATGACCGGTCTTGCCGCGGCCCTCGCTCTCGGCGCGATCGCCCTCTTCGCGTGGTCGTACCTCGTCTATCCGCCGCTCATCCTCGGCCGGGCGGGCGCGCTCGGTCCGTCCGCCGCTTCCTCGCCGTCCGCGCCGTTCTCGGTGGAGGTCGTCCTCTCGGCGGCCGACGAGGAGTCGGTCATCGCCGCGCGCGTCGCGAACCTGCTGAACCAGGAGGGCGGCTCGGACTATCGGATCGCGATCGGATGCGACGGCTGCCGGGACCGGACGGCGGAGCGGGCGCGCGGGGCGGGCGGAGCGCGGGTGCGCGTCGTCGAGTTTCCATCGAGGCGGGGCAAGGCCGCGGTCTTGAACGACCTCGTGCGCGACTCGACGGCGGATCTGCTGATCTTCACCGACGCGAACACTCGCTTCGAGCCGGGGGCCGTCGAGGCGCTGGCGCGCGCCTTCGGCGACGCACAAGTGGGCGCGGCGTGCGGCCGGCTGATTTTCGAGAGGGCGGAGGGCGCCCGGGAGACGCCCGAATCGGACTTCTGGGATCGCGAGACGCGGATGAAAGAAGCTGAGGGCGCCCTCGGGATTTGCCTCGGCGCCAACGGCGCGATCTACGCCGCGCGCCGCGCCCTCGTTCTGCCGCTGCCGGAGGACACGACCTCGATGGACGATTTCCTGATCCCGGTGCGTGTGGCGCGGGTCGGGCGCACGGTCGTGTTCGCGGGCGGCGCCGTCGCGCGCGAGGACACGGCGCGAGACGTCGCCGCCGAAGTTTCGCGGCGCCTTCGGATCGGGATCGGCGCAGGCCAGGTCCTGCGGCGCGAGCGGTGGCTGTACGCGGTGGGCGCCCACCCGCTCCTGACCCTGGCGTTTCTGTCCCGCAAGGCCGCCCGGTGGCTCGCGCCCCTGCTGACGCTCTGCGCGGCGGTTGCGGCGCTCTTCTCTGAAGTACTACGGCCTTTCGGAGCGGTCGCGCTTCTGTTCGCGCTCTTGCTCCTCGGCGTCGCGCTTCTCAAGCCCCGCCTGGAAGGAGAGGCGGGGAGGCTCTATTATTTCGGCGTGTTGAACGTTGCGCTCGCGCTCGGCGTGGCCGCGGGGCTCGCCGGCTACGCGCGTCCGGTCTGGGCGCGGACGGCGCGATCCTGATGGCGCGCCGCCGGGCGTCGGCTTTCCGCGCCGTCGCGCTCGCGGGCGACCTGGTGATCGCGGTCGCGGCCCTGTACGGCGGTTTCTTCCTGCGCACGCACGTCGCGATCCCCGGAACGCTCGGCCTGTTGCCGGGCGGCAGCGTGCGCTTCACGTTCTGGAACATCGTGATCGTTGTCGCCGTCCAGGCGATGGCGCTCTGGCTCTTCGGCCTGTACGGGGACCACGAGCGGTTTCGGGAGCCGCTCGCGCGCCTGCTCCTGCCGGCGCTGTTTCTCGAGCTCCTGACGCTGGCCTCGGTCTACTTCCTGGCGCAGCCGTATTCCTTTCCGCGGTCCGTCCTCGTGATCTACCTGCTCGTCAACGGGCTCGTGCTCGCGATCTGGAGGACGGCGCTCGACCGCGTCTTCCCGCAGCCCCGGCGGCGCGCGGTGATCGTCGGCAGCGGCCCCGCGGCCACGCTGATCGCCGACACGATCCGGCGCCATTCCTGGACCGGGGTCGAGTTCGCGGGGCTCGTCGGGGAGGGCGACGGCGGGCCGGCCGACCTGCCGGTGCTTGGGCCCATCGAAGACCTGCTCGCGATCGTGGAAGCCCGGGAGATCGACGAGGTGATCCTGACGCCCGAGGCGGCCTGGTGGCGCGACGAAATCCCGGAGCGCATTCCTCCGGACTGGCGCGCGGACCTGCTCGTCTGGCCGTCGCCGTTCGAAACGATGATCGGGCGCCTGCGCTTTCGCATCGTCGGAGACCTGCCGCTGCTCGAGGCCCGCGTGCGGCCGCTCGACGGCGCCGGGGGCTTCCTGAAGCGGGCCTTCGACATCCTCGTTTCGGCGGCCGCGCTGCTCCTGCTGGCGCCGGGCCTCGCCCTGGCGGCCGTGCTCGTCGCGGGCACGTCGCCGGGGGGCGCCTTATACCGGCAGATGCGCGTGGGCCGGGACGGGAAGCACTTCGAGCTCTTGAAGCTGCGCACTATGAAGAAGGGTGCCGAGATCGAAACGGGCGCCGTGCTCGCCGTGCCGGACGACCCGCGCGTGACGGTGATGGGCCGGGCCCTGCGCGGCGCTCGGATCGATGAGGTCCCGCAGCTCTGGAACGTGCTGCGCGGCGACATGAGCCTCGTGGGTCCGCGGCCGGAGCGGCCCGAGTTCGCACAGCGGTTTGCGAAGACCGTGTCCGGCTATGCGCTGCGCCATGCGGCGCGCCCGGGCCTCACCGGCCTCGCGCAAGTGTCGGGCGAGTACTCGAGCGAGCCCGAGATCAAGTTGCGTTACGATCTGGCGTACTTGAACAACTGGTCTCTTTTTCTCGATCTCGCGATCCTGCTTCGCACGCTGCCGGTCGTCCTGACGCGCCGTGGCATCTGACGCGCCGGGCGGCCGCAAGGTGGCGGTCGTGATGCCCGCCTACAACGCGGAGCAGACGCTCGAGCGCACCTACGCCGACGTACCGAAGACCCACGTGGACGACATCATCCTCGTCGACGACTGCTCCCGCGACCGCACCGTCGAGATCGCGGGCAAGCTCGGCATCCACGTCGTGGTCCACCCCCGCAACCGGGGCTACGGGGGCAACCAGAAGACGTGCTACCGGACGGCCCTCGAACGGGGCGCCGATATCGTGATCATGGTCCACCCCGACCACCAGTACGATCCGACGGTCATCCCGCACCTGCTCGAAGGGCTGGCCAGGGGCAACGACGCGGCGTTTGGCAGCCGGATGCTCGGCGGCCGGCCGATCCAGGGCGGCATGCCGAAATGGAAGTACCTCGGCAACATCCTCCTGACGGCGATCGAGAACGCGACCTTCCTGATATACCTGACCGAGTACCACAGCGGCTTTCGCGCGTACACGCGCAAGTACCTCGAGGCGATCAACCTCGAGGCCAATTCCGACGGCTTCGTCTTCGACACCGAGATCATCGCGCAGGGGATGGCGAAGGGGCTGCGCATCTGCGAGATCGCGATCGAGACGCGCTACTTCGACGAGGCCTCCCAGATCGCGTTCGGCCCCTCCGTGCGCTACGGGTTCGCGATCCTGAAGACGATGCTGCTGTACAAGCTGCACGTGTGGGGGATCTACTCGAGCCGGATCTTCCGGGACGTGAAGCAATGAGTTCCGAGTTTCGGGTTACGAGTTACGAGTTTCACGGGGGCGCCTCCAACTCGAAACTCGAGACTCGGGACTCGGAACTGGCCCCTTTTTTGCTCCCTTCTTTCCTGCTCCGGTAAGGGCGGCGGCTCCGTGAGTTTCCCATGGCGCAGCTGCTCGGAGAGGCGCGCGATCTCGGCGAGCAGCGGGTCCTTCACGGCCGGGGGAAGCGATTCGAGGATCTCGGGGCTCACCCATCCGGCGCGCAGGTGCGCGGCGGCGGCGCTGTCCGCGCGGTTGAGCAGGGCGTAGGCGCGGCCAAGGTTCAGGTCGATCTCGGAACGCTCCCCGGTGGCGAAGGCTTCTCGGTAGAGCTCGAGGGCGCGTTCGGGTCGCCCGGTCACGAGGCAGGAGGAGCCGGCGAGCACCCACGGCCGGGGATCGTCGGGCAGGCTGCCTGTCGTCAAGAGCGCGAGCTCGCCGACGGCGGCGATGTTCCTCGCCGTCTCCGGGTCGCCGCTGCGGTCCAGCAGGCTGAGAAATGCGGTCGTCGCGTACCCGACGCGGCGCTCCGCGGCGTAGCGCGGGATCTCCGGCCAGACGAGTGCCGCGAGAATTCCGATGACGGCCGCGGTGCGCGCCGCCTTCACGTTGACTCTCCCCCGATCGCTTCCTCACAGGAGATCCGCCAGGCCCGGCCCGCCGCGAGCAGCAGCGGAACGGCCGTCACCGGTCGCTGGAGGGGGAACCAGGTCAGCGCCGCCGCGGCCCCCGCCGCGAGCACCGCGAGCAGGATCGCAGCCTCCGCGGTTCTCGCTCGCCAGGCCGTTCGGCCGACGGCCGCGAAGAGGCATCCGACGGCCCCGAGGACGAGGAGCCCCGCGGGCACGCCCGCGTCGCTGAACACTTGGAGGTAGTCGCAGTGCGCCTCCGCGTAGGAGCTGGTCAGGAGCGGAGCCACGAAGCGGCGGTGCGCGCGGATCTCCGCGGCGAACCGGTGCGGCACGTACTCCGCCGCGAACGTGCCGGGACCAAAGCCCGTCAGCGGCCGCTCGCGCGTCATCTCGACCGCCGCAGCCCACGGGCCGCCGCGAAACGAGACGAGCGCATCCCAGTTTCCCGTCCGGGCCGCCGCCGCGATTTCCCGGGCTCGATGCCGCAGCGGAGCGTACCCGGCGACCGCGACTCCGACGGCCAGAAGCGCCGCCGCCATCGGCAGCGCCGCCCGCCGGCGATAGAGGACGACGAGCAGGACGCCGGCCCCGGCCAGGGCCGAGGTCAACGCGGTCAGATTCAAGTTGACCACGAGGGCGACGGCAAAGAGTCCGAGTGCAAGGCCGGACGCGAGGCGGGCGCGGCGCCCGCGAGCCGTCAGGACCAGCCCGAGCGCCAGTACTCCTGCGAGCGCGAGCGTGATGGCGAGGTATCCGACGTTGCCCGCGTAGGCTCCCGTGTTCTGCCGATCCCCGATGGTCTCGAGCAGGAAGGGCTGGAAGCGCCCCCAGCTCTCGAGGATCGAGACCACCGCGTTCACCGCGGTCGCGCCGAGGAAGACTCCGATGAGCCAGGAGCGGCCCTTCTCGACGACCCGAGAGGCCCCGAGCGGGAGGAGTAGCGCGAAGATCGCCAGCGCCCGCAGGGTGTCGAGCGAGGGACCGCGCCGCGGGGAAGCCAGGGCCGCGACCAGAGCCATGGCCAGCGCGGCCGCCGCGATCCAGAGAGCCGCGCGCCGCGTCGAAGGGCCGGGGCACCATGGGCGGGCCGCACCCGGCTCGGAGCGGCGATGGAACGCGAAGGCCGCGGCCGCCGCGAGCGCGGTGCCGACGAGCGCGATCAGCCGCTTGGGCGCGTCGAATGCCGCCGCCGCGTTGGTGTCGACGACGAGCGCGGTCCCCGCCAGGACGGCGGCGAGTGCCGCCGCGGCTGCGAACGCTGCGCCGTCCGCGCGCGCGCGGCGCACCGGTTCCTTGAGCTTTCTCCTGGCCAAGCGGAGGGGATGTTATGACGTTATGCTCACGCTCGGGGTGACTTGCGTGGACGAAGAAGAATCCCCCCGTGCGCGACTCGTCTCGCTGCCGCTGTGGGTGTACCGGCACCGGGTCCCGATCCTCGTCGGCTTCGGGGGCCTGCTGCTCGGCGGCGTGATCGCGCTCGGCTACTTCACGACGCGCGTGGTCGCGCGCTTCGACGGCCGGCGGTGGAACCTCCCGTCGCGGATCTACTCGGACCTCTGCGCGCTGCGCCCCGGGGACGCGGCCTCGATCCCCGTGCTCTCTGCCAAGCTCGGGCGGCTCTTCTACCAGGAATCCGACGGGCCGCCGGAACGGCCCGGGCACTTCCGGCGCGAGAAGGACGCCCTCGAGATCCACACCCGCGGCTTTCGTTACCCGGGACGCACGTTCCCGGGCGCGCGCGTCCGCGTCGTGTTCGGGTCCGGACGCGTGCGTGCGCTGACCGACGCGGCGGGCGACGTTTTGCCGGCGCTCATCCTGGAGCCGGAGCTGCTCGGGTCGGTGTTCGGAGCGGACCTCGAGGACCGGACGGTCATCCGCCTGGCCGAAGCGCCGCAGTCGCTCGTCGACGCCATCCTCGTGACGGAGGATCGGGATTTCTTCCGCCACACCGGCGTCTCGGTGCGGCGCCTCTTCGGAGCGGTCTTCCGGACGCTGACGGGCGGCATGAAGCAGGGCGGGTCGACGCTGACCCAGCAGCTCGTCAAGAACCTCTATCTCTCGCCCGAGCGCACCGTGCGCCGCAAGGCCACCGAGGCCGTGATGGCCGTGGTGCTCGACGCGCGCTACTCGAAGGGCGAGATCCTCGGGGCGTACCTCAACGAGATCTACCTCGGACGCCGGGGCGCGATCTCCGTGACGGGCGTCGGCGAAGCGGCGCGCTACTACTTCGGGGCGGAGGTCTCGGACCTCGACCTGGCCCAGTCCGCCACGCTTGCCGGCATGATCCGGGCGCCCAACGCGTATTCGCCGTTCCGCAATCCCGAGCGCGCGCGTCAACGCCGCGACCTGGTCCTGCGCCTCATGCACGAGGAGGGAAAGGTCGACGAAGCGGCGATGCGCGCCGCGATGGCGGAGCCGGTCACGCCCAGGACCCGCGTGGAGGACCGGACCCGCGCGCCGCACTTCGTCGATTTCGTCAAGGGCGAGCTCGCCGAGCGCTACGGCCAGCAGCTCCAGACCGAGGGCCTTCAGATCTACACGACCCTGGACGTGGACTTGCAGCAGGCCGGGCAGCGCGCCGTGACGCAGGGCCTCGAGAACCTCGAGAAGTCGTACAAGCGCCTCGCCTCGGCCTCGAGGCAGGCGCCGCTCCAGAGCGCGCTGATCGTGCTCGAGCCGCAGACGGGCGGCGTGCGCGCGCTCGTGGGAGCCCGCGACTACCGCCTCTCGCAGTTCAACCGCGTCACGCAGGCCCACCGCCAGCCGGGAAGCCTCTTCAAGCCGTTCGTCTACCTCGCGGCCTTCGCCCGCCGCGACATGGATCCTCCCGTGACGCCGGCGACGATCCTGATGGACTCGCCGATCACGGTCGAGTGGGGGCAGAAGACCGACGAAGAGACGTGGACGCCGCGCAACTACGACGGCGACTACCGCGGCCCGATGTCGGCGCGCCAGGCGCTCGAGCGGTCGATCAACATCCCGGCCGTGCGCGTCTCGCTCATGGTGGGCCTTCCCTTCGTGCTCGGCGCGGCCAGGGGCGCGGGCATCGGGTCGCGGCTGCGCGGGTATCCCTCGGTCGCGCTCGGGGCTTTCGAGATCTCGCCGATGGAGATCGCGGGTGCGTACGCGGTCTTTGCCAACAGCGGCGTTCGCGTGGCCCCGAACGCCATCGTGGGCGTCATGACGGGCGACGGAACCGTGCTCGACCGCAAGGCCGCGCCGCTTTCCCCGGCGCTTCCGGCCGACGCCGTCTTTCTCGTCAACGCCATCTTGAAGGGAGCGGTGGACCACGGCACCGCGGCCGGGGCGCGCGCGCGCGGCCTGACCGGGGTGCTGGCGGGCAAGACCGGCACGACCAACGACGGGCGCGACGCCTGGTTCGTGGGTTTTTCGCCGCGCTTCCTCGCGGTGGTCTGGGTCGGCTACGACGACAACCGCGGCCTGAACCTCTCCGGCACGCAGGCCGCGGTGCCCATTTTCGCCGACTTCGCCCGCTCGGCGCCGGCGCAGTTCTTCGCGGAGGACTTTCCGGTTCCCTCCGACATCGTGACCGCGACGATCGATCCGGAGACGGGATTCCTCGCCGCGCCGGGCTGCCCGCAGCCCACGACGGAGGTCTTCATCGAAGGCACGGCGCCGACGACCGTGTGCCCGAAGCATGGGGGAGGCTGAGGGCCACGGGTTTGATAGATTCGGAGGTTTGAGGAAACCCTCGATACCCCGCCGTCCGTCGCCCATCCGTATCCGCGGCGCCCGGACGCACAACCTGAAGAACATCTCGGCCGACATCCCGCTCGGCCGCCTTACCGTCATCACCGGCGTCTCGGGCTCGGGCAAGTCGTCGCTCGCCTTCGACACCCTCTACGCCGAAGGGCAGAGGCGCTATGCCGAGTCGCTCTCGACCTACGCGCGCCAGTTTCTCGAGCGCCTCGACCGGCCGGACGTGGATTCGATCGAGCCGGTGCCGCCTGCGATCGCGCTCGAGCAGAAGAACGGCGTGCGCAACGCGCGCTCGACGGTGGGAACGCAGACGGAGATCCACGACTCGCTGCGGCTGCTTTACGCCCACGGCGGCACGACGGTGTGTCCCGACTGCGGCGCGGACGCCGTGGCGGGCGGCGTGGACCGGGCGGTCGAAGAGTTGTGCGCGGCGGAGGACGGCGCGCGCGCGGTCCTCGTGGCGCCGGTGCCCTGGAAGTACCCGGAGGCGCCGGCTTCCGGGCGCCGCAAGCGGGCGGCCGGCGACGGGTCGCGCCTGGCCGAATACAAGCGCGCCGGCTTCTTCCGGGCGCTGTCGCCTTCGGGCGAGATCGTCGAGATCGACGACGAGGCTGCGACCCTCCTCGACCCGGAGGGCCGCCTGCGGCTCGTCGTGGGCCGCTTCGTCGTCCGCGCCGCGTCGCGCCCGGAGATCGCGGCCGCGGTCGAGACGGCGTTCGCCCTGGCCGGGTCGCTCGAAGCGTGCATGGAGGAGCGGGTGCGGACCTTCCGACGCGGCCTCCACTGCCCTCGCTGCGGGCGCGAGTTTCGCGATCCCACACCGCCGCTCTTCGCGTTCAACTCCCCGCTCGGCGCCTGCCCCGCGTGCCAGGGCTTCGGGCGCGCGATCGGCGTGGACCTCGAGAAGGCGATTCCCGACCGCAGCCTGACGCTCTCGGAACGCCCGATCGCGCCCTGGAACACGCCGGCGTACGAGTCCGCCTACGACGACCTCTTCCGCGCCTGCCGCCGCTACTCGGTGCGTACCGACGTGCCCGTGTCGCGCCTGTCCGCGCACGAGCGGGAGGTCCTGATCAAGGGGCGCGGGGACTTCTACGGCGTCCGGGGCTTCTTCGACTGGCTGGAGACCAAGCGCTACAAGATCCACGTGCGGGTGCTGCTGGCGCGCTACCGCGCCTACACGCTCTGCGGCTCCTGCCGCGGGGCCCGGCTCGCGGCGCCGGCGCTCTGGGTCCGCTTCCGCGGCAGGACGATCGCCGAGCTCGTGGACCTGTCGCTCAAGGACCTCAAGACCTTTCTCGACGGGCTCGCGCTCTCGGCGCCGGAGCAGGCGCGCCTCGGGTCGGTGGTCGCGGAGCTGAAGGCGCGCGTACGCTACATGAATGACGTGGGGCTCGACTACCTGACGCTCTCGCGCGCGGCCCGGACGCTGTCGGGCGGCGAGTCGCAGCGCATCGGCCTCGCCTCCGCGCTGGGCGGGGCGCTGACCGGAACCCTTTACGTGCTCGATGAGCCGACGATCGGCCTGCACGCGGCCGATACGAGGCGGCTTCTCGCGATCCTCCGGCGGCTGGCCGACCGCGGCAACACGGTGGTCGTCGTGGAGCACGATCCCGAAGCCATCGAGTCGGCGGACCACGTGATCGACCTCGGCCCCGATGCGGGCAGCCGCGGAGGCCAGGTGCTGTTTGCGGGAACCCCGCGCGCCCTCGCGCGCGTGAAGGACTCGGCGACCGGGGAGCTTCTGCGCCGCCGCCTCAGTCCGGCTCACGACTCACGGCTCACGACTCACGACCCGATCCCGGGCCGCGCAGCGCGCCCCGGCCCTTCCCGCGTCGTCCCGTTCCGCCGCGCCGAGGGGGCCGTCACGATCGTGGGCGCGCGGCAGCACAACCTGCAGAACATCACGGTCCGCATCCCGCTCGGACGGCTCGTGGCGCTGGCCGGGGTCTCGGGCTCCGGAAAGTCCACCCTCGTGCGCGACATCCTGCACAGCGCGTACGCGCGGCGGGTCCGCGGCGCGGCGCAATTCGAGGTCGGCGAGCACGACCGCATCGACGGGCTCGAGGGCGTCTCCGAACTGCTGCTCGTCGACCAGAGTCCCCTCGGCCGCTCGGCGCGCTCGAACCCCGTCACCTACACGAAGGCCTGGGACGAGATCCGCCAGCTCTTCGCCCGCTCCGGGCGCGCCCTTTCGCGCGGCATCACCCCGCGGGACTTCTCCTTCAATTCTGTCGGCGGCCGTTGCGAGACCTGCCGCGGCACGGGCTGGCAGACGATCGACATGCAGTTCCTCGCCGACGTCACCGTCCGCTGCGAGGTCTGCGACGGGAGACGGTTCCAACCCCGCGT
This sequence comes from Thermoanaerobaculia bacterium, assembly GCA_041483715.1. Lineage (GTDB taxonomy): Bacteria > Acidobacteriota > Thermoanaerobaculia > UBA5066 > Gp7-AA6 > DAHUXD01. The sequence continues at coordinate 5,137 of JBGPGG010000053.1, read as the reverse complement.
GCTCGCCGTGCGCCTGCGCGGCAAGAACATTGGCGACGTGCTGGAGATGACCGTGGAGGACGCGGCCGCGTTCTTCGGCGCGGAGGAGAAGGTCGTGCGCCGCCTCGAGCCGCTTCTGGAGGCGGGGCTCGGCTACATCCGGCTCGGACAACCCACCGCGACGCTGTCGGGCGGCGAGGCCCAGCGGCTCAGACTCGCGGCCTTTCTCGGGATCCGTCCGGCCTCGACGCGGGGAGCGCTCTTTCTCTTCGACGAGCCGACGACGGGCCTCCACGCGCGCGACGTGGACCGCCTGCTGGCGACCCTCCGACGCCTGATTGCGCGCGGCCACTCCGTGCTCGCCGTCGAGCACCACCTCGGCTTTCTCGAGGCGAGCGACTGGATCATCGAGCTCGGCCCTGGCGGCGGAGAGGACGGCGGACGGCTCGTGGCCGAGGGCACGCCCGGGGACATCCGCGGCAACCCGAAGAGCGTGACGGGGCCCTTCCTCGCGGACAGGCGCGCGACGCGCGGCACCGATCCAACCTCTATAATGGAAGAGAACTCCTCTCGCTGAAAAACGCCGTGCAGAGAGCCGCTGGATCGCAAGCTTCGGACCGGGCGGGGCTGTCCCTGCTCCGGCGACCGCTCGCGGCCCTGCTTCTGGCCCTGTTGCCGGTTGCCGCGCCGGGAGAGCCCGCGCGCGCTCCCGAGCCCTCCTTCCTCGGGCGCTTCATGTTTCGCACGTATGCGCAGGATGAAGGCCTGGCGGACCCTTCCGTCGAATGCGTCCTGCAGGACCGCGTCGGGTTCCTCTGGGCCGGGACGGACGACGGGCTCTTTCGTTTCGATGGCCGCGGCTTCACGAAATTCAGCCGCGAGCAGGGCCTGCCTCAGACGCGCATCTATCAGCTCTACGAGACCGCCGACGGCCGCTTCTATGCCGCCACGGGCGCGGGACTGGCCCGGCGCCAGGGCCGCCTGTTCGTCGTCGTCGGCGGCAAGACGGGGCTCGGCGCGTTCGCCATCAGCCACCAGGGCGTGGCGTCGGACTCGGAAGGCACCGTCTATGTCGGCACCGACCACGGACTCTTCTCGGGCAAGAACGACCGCTACGAGGCGGACCAGGAGGCGAATGCCGTCGGAGAAGGCGCCGTCGGCGGGGTCCACGTGGACGCCGCGGGCGCGCTGTACTTCGCGCGTGGCGGCCTTCTCTTCCGGAAGGAGTCGGGGCGGGTCGTGGAGTTCGGACGGCCGCGCGGACTTGCTTCCGAGGAGACGATCGACGAGGTGCGGTCCGACCAGGCGGGGCGTCTGTGGGTCCGCACCGTCAAACACCTGTATCTCCTGCGCAAGGGCGGCCAGAGGTTCGAGCGCGACGACGAGGGCCTGCCCGAGTCGAGCGAGGTCGGCCGGCTCGCCTTCGACGACCGGGGCGATCTGCTGGTGCCGACCGTCCAGGGCCTCGCTTTCAAGCAGGGCGGCGTCTGGCGCCTCATCGGGCAGCGGGAGGGGCTGGCCTCCGACGCCGCGCTCTCCGCGCTCGTCGACAGGGAGGGCTCGCTCTGGGTCGGATTGCTCGGGGGCGGGCTCGACCGCCGGCTCGGGCGCGGAGAATTCACCAACTGGACCCGCTCCGACGGTCTCTCGCAGGAGGTGGTCTGGGCCGTCGTTCGTCAGAAGACAACGCCCGGTCCCGGAGTGATCTGGGTGGGGACCGAGCAGGGCCTGAACCGGCTGGATCCCGTTTCGGGCGACGTCCGGCGGCTCGGAGTCGAAGACGGCCTCGGCGGCAACACGATTGCGACGCTCGCGGCCGGAAACGACGGCAGCGTGTGGATCGGCTCCTGGCCCGGGGGCGTCACGCGCCGGATGCCGGACGGGAAGCTGCGGCGCTATGCGGCCGTGGACACCCCGCCCGAACAGTTCCGGGTGGCCGCGATCCACGTCCGCGCCGACGGTGAGGTCTGGTTCGGGGCCGTCGAGGGGCTCTACCGGCTGCGTGCGGGCTCGAGCGCCAGCGTGCTCGAGCGGGTTGCACTCGGCCGCGAGAAGCCGGACAACGTCCGCGGGTTCGCCGAGGACCCCGCCGGAACCCTGTACGCCGCGAGCAAGCAAGGGATTCTTCGCCTGACGGGCTCCGCTCCGCGCAAGTTCACGCGCGAGGACGGCCTGCGCGAGGACTACCTCTCCTCGATCGCGTTCGCCGCCGATGGGAGCGCCGTCGTGGCGTACCGCGAGTCGATCGGCGCCGCGAAGGTGATCATCGAGGGCGACCGCATCACCGTCAAACCGATCAACACCGCCAGCGGGCTGATCTCGAACAAGGTCGTCCTGCTCGGCCGCGATGCCTCCGGCGCGTTCTGGATCGGAACGGGGACCGGCGTCGACGTCTTTGCGGCCGACTGGACGCGGATCGCTCACTACGGAAAGCCCGACGGCATGGTCAGCGAAGACCTCGACCAGAATGCCTTCTACGCGGAGCCCGACGGAACGGTCTGGCTCGGCTCGAGCCGGGGACTGATCCGCTTCCAGACCGGCACGACGCCCGCGCCGGAGCCGCCTCCTCCGGTCTTCATCACCGACGCCCGAGCGGGGGAGCGGCCGCTCGACCCCGTGCGGCCGGCGACCCTGGGCGCCGGCGAGCGCAACTTCAGCGTTTCCTGGGCGGGATTGACGTTCATCGAGCCGCGCAAGGTGCGCTATCGGCACCGGATGGTGGGGCTGGTCGACCAGTACACGGAGACCGAGCTGACGGAGGCGCGGTTCCCGGCCCTGCCGACCGGCAAGTACCGGTTCGAAGTCCTCTGCACTTCCGCCTCCGGAAAGGTGTCGCGGACTCCGGCCGCCTTTCAACTCGAGGTCCGCGCCGCTTGGTGGGAGACCCTGTGGGCGCGCCTGCTCTGGGTGCTGCTCGCCGCGGGCGCGGTGGTCGCGGTGGTGGCCTGGCGCACGCGGCATTTGGCGGCCGAGCGCCGGCGCCTCGAAGAGACCGTTGCCGCGCGCAGCGCCGAGCTCGCCGCGGCCAACCGGGAACTGCGCGAGGCCTCGTTCACCGATGCCTTGACGGGCGCGCGCAACCGGCGCTTCTTCTCGACCGTGATCGAGGACGACGTCAACCGGACTCTGCGCGTCCATTCGACCCCGCCGCAGAACCGGCCGCGCAACTGCGACCTCATGTTCTACATCGTGGACATCGACCACTTCAAGGAAGTCAACGACGAGTTCGGGCACGACCGCGGCGATGGCGTGCTCGCGGAGGTCGCCCGCCGGCTCACACAGGTCGTGCGCGATTCGGACCGGCTCATCCGCTGGGGCGGCGAGGAGTTTCTCCTCATCTCGCGGGACGCCGACCGCTCGCGCGGCGACGTGCTCGCGGGCCGCGTCATGCAGTCGGTCGGATCGGAGCCCTTCGACCTCGGCAATGGCCAGAAGGTCCGGCGCACGTGCTCGGTCGGGTGGGCGCCGTTTCCCTGGTACCCGGACTCGACGCGGACCTTCGCCTTCACCGAAGTGCTCAAGCTCGCGGACCGGGCGATGTACCTCGCCAAGCAGTCGGGCAGAAACCGCTCCGTGGGCGCCCTGCCGGCGGGGCTCTACGCCGAACAGGGCGGCCGCAACGGCGAATGGTGGGAGAAGCCCCTGACCGAAAGCGAGGGCACGGCCGTGACGCTCGTGCGTTCGGGCGGCCCGGTCGTCGTTTCGGAAGACTAGGCGCGAGCAGAGGGCGCGGGACTCGCGACTCTCTACTTCCCCTTCGCCTCCTCGAGAAACTGCATCATCGCTTCCTTGCCGCGGTAGCCGTCGATTTTTGCGATGAGGCGGCCGTCGGGAGCGGCAGCCACGAGGGTCGGAAATCCGGCGATCTCGTAGCGGCGCTGGAGCTCGGCGATCTCGGGCGGGTTGCGACCCTCTTCCCGCGTCCGATCCACGACGCGGGCCGGGATGAAGGCGCCGTTGACCTGCTCCGCGAGCGCGGGGTCCTCCCAGTCGCGGTCGACCAGCTTGCACGGCGCGCACCATGCCGCCGTGAAGTCGTAGAGGATGGGTTTTCCGGAGGTCTTCGCGAGCGCGGCCGCCTTCTCGCGAGGCTGCCAGCGGACCAGACCGACGGCGCTTCCCCCGTCCATGACGCCCGTGACCACGCGCAGGAGGACCGCGGCGAGGAGAATCCAGAAGAGGACCGGGGGCAACTGCGATTGCGATCGCGAGAAGGCCAGGGCCTCAGTCCTGTCCATACGCAAACTCCCTGCGGTTCAGGACGACGGCAGCCAGCACGAAACAGACGGCGACGGCGAGAACCCAGCGCCCGAGCGCCTCGGTCGGGATGTCGCGTCCCGAAAAGACGGCATTCCATCGGACCTCGGGAAGGACGTTCGCCTGGACCACGCTCGCCGCTCTTGCCAGGCCGTCTCTTCCCAGGGCGGTCCCGAATCCGGCGGCCGCCGAAAATGAAATCCAGAGGAAGAGGTATCCGAGCGCGTCTCCGAAGGTCGGAAGAAAGGTGGAGAAGAAGAGCAGGAGGGCGGCGACCTGGAGACCGTCGAGGAAAGCGCCGGCGAGGGCGCGCGGCAGCGCCGGGGACAGCAGCGCCGCCATGTTGCCGAGCTGGAACGACAGAAGGAAGGCGAAGATCGTCGCCGCGGCCAGGAAGATGGCGTAGGCCGCCATGACGCCGAGCAGTCGCCCCCCGAGGTACTCGGTGCGTGAAATGGGCCTGGCCAGGATGATCTGAAGCGCGCCGCTCGACGCGTCGCGGGAAACGGCGCCCGAGGCGATCAGGAGCAGAGCGACGAGCCGGGCCGGCCCCGCCGACAGGGCTGGAGGGGTCGCGACCAGGAGAGCGAGCACCGCGAGCGTGACCACGACGAGCGGGCTCTCGAACTTCTGCCGGAGAAAGCGCTCAACCATCGCGGTCATGAGGGCCGCGCCTCGCGAAAGAGCTCTTCGAGCTCGGCCGAAGAGCGGACCTCGAGGACGGGCACGTCCGCGAGCGCGAGCGCTTTCACGGCCCTGGCGACGTCCGTCTCGGACGCCTCCGCGAGCCGCAAGGCTCCCTCCGGTCCGGGCTCGGCCGAGATCCCGGCCGCGGCGAGCGCTGCGCGTGCCTGGTCCAGCCGGTCGGGCGGCACGCGGACGACCGAGCGGCGCCGCGAGG
>JBGPGG010000052.1:0-19310 GCA_041483715.1 Thermoanaerobaculia bacterium | reverse complement strand
CCGGCGGAGCCGCCGATGTCCGTGGTCTTGATCCCGGCCCGGAGCGTCGCGAGCAGCGCCGCTTCGATGCGATCGGCGAGGTCGGGCAGGGCGAGGTGGCGCAGCATCAGGATGGCGGACATCAGGAGCGCCATCGGGTTGGCCTTGTCCTGGCCGGCGATGTCCGGCGCCGTCCCATGCACGGCCTCGAAGATCGCGGCGTTCGCCCCGAGGTTGGCGCCGGGGACGACGCCCAGGCCTCCGACGAGGCCGGCCGCGAGGTCCGACACGATGTCGCCGTAGAGGTTCTCGAGGAGCAGGACATCGAAGCTCTCGGGCTGCATGACCAGCCGCATGCACGTGGCGTCCACGATGCGGTCGTCGGCGCCGACGTCCGGGTAGTCCTCGGCGACCTTGCGGAAGCAGTCGAGAAACAGTCCGTCGGAGAGTTTCATGATGTTGGCCTTGTGGACGGCCGTGACGCGGCGGCGGCCGTTGGCGCGCGCGTACTCGAAGGCGAACCGGGCGATGCGCGTCGAGGCGACCTCGGTGATGATCTTGAGCGACTCGACCACGCCCGGAACGACGATGTGCTCGAGGCCGCTGTAGAGGTCCTCTGTGTTTTCCCGGACGACGACGAGGTCCACGCCCTGGAACCGGCTCTCGACCGAGGGGACATTCTTGACCGGGCGCAGGTTGGCGTAGAGCTCGAAAGTCTGCCTCAGGCGCACGTTGACGGACTGGAAGCCCTTTCCGATCGGCGTCCCGACGGGGCCCTTGAGCGCCACGCCGGTTTTCCGGATCGCGGCGAGGGCGCCCGGCGGCAGGGGATCGCCCTCCCGTTCCTCGGCTTCGCGGCCGACGACGACCTCTTCGAAGGCGAGCGGAGCGCGCGCGGCCTCCAGGATGGCGACGACGGCGTCGGTGACCTCGGGACCGATTCCGTCGCCCCGGATCAGCGTGACCGTGCGGGTCGGGGTCACTGCAGCTCCCTCTTTTCCGGCGCAGCCGGAAGGATCATGCGGACTTTTCGGATTGCGATCGGAGTCGCGTCCTCGATGACGAAGTCGGCGAAGCGGCCCTTCCAGCGCTCGCCCTTGCGGGGAATGCGGCCGAACCGGAGCATCAGGTGGCCGGCGATCGTCTCGGCCTCGTCGCGGGGCAGAGCGATGCCGAATTGTTCTTCCAGGTCGTCGAGCCGCAGGCCCCCGTCGAGCAGGTAGTTGCGGTCGCCGGCCGCGACGAACTCCGGCTGCTCCTCGTCATATTCGTCCTGGATCTGCCCGAGCAGCGCCTCGATGGCGTCCTCGATGGTCGCGAGGCCCGCGGTCCCGCCGTGCTCGTCCACGACGATCGCCATGTGCGTGTGGCGGCGGCGCATCTCGCGAAACAGGTCCTCGGCCCGCTTGAACTCGGGGACGAGGAAAGGCGGTTCGACGTACGTCGCGAGGTCGAAGCTCTTCTCATCGGCATCGGAGAGGTCGAAGAGGTCCTTGGCGTGGAGGATGCCGACGACGTTGTCGATCGAGCCGCGGTAGACGGGCAGGCGCGAGAGCTTCTGTTCCCGCAGGAGGGCCCGCACATCGGCGAAGCTCGCCGTTTCGGGCAGGGTCACGATCTTCGTGCGCGGCACCATGATGTCGCGAACGGTCTTGTCCCCGAACTCAACCACCTTGTGGAGCAGGCGCTTTTCCTCGCGGTGAATGACGCCCTCGTCGGCCCCGAGGTTGAAGACGCTTTTGAGCTCCTCCTCCGTGAGGCCGGGCCGCGCCTGCGGCGTCCCGAAGAGGCGCAGCAGCGAGTTCGTCAGCTTCACGCAGACCTCCGCGACGGGAGACAGGACCTTCATCATCCAGGACAGCGGGATGGCCACCGCGCGGGCGACGGCCGCGGGGGAGGCGGCGCCGATCGCCTTGGGCGTCATCTCGGCGAAAACGAAGAGCGTGATCGTGGAGAAGAGCACGGAGAGGATGATCCCGTACTGCGGGCCGAACCAGCCGGTCGCGAGCGTCGTTGCCGAGGCCGACGCGGCGGAGAGGAAGAGATTCTGTCCGATGAGAATGACCGCGAGCAGCCGCGACGTGTGCGCCTTGAGGTCCCGGATGATGGCGCCGCGCCGGTCGCCCTTTTCCCGCATGGCCTGGAGGTCGATGCGGCCGAGGGCCACGAGGGCCGTCTCGGAACCGGCGAAGAATCCGGAAAGAATCAGCGAGAGCAGGAATGCAAACACATAGAGAGCCGTGTGCGAGTGATCCATGGTCGGGTTTCCTTTCGATTCCGGACGCGAGAGTCTACAGGGGACGCCCAGTCATGGCGGCGGATGCTAGCATCCGCTGACGGAGGCTCCTTGTCGCAACAGAACCAGTTCTCGACCCGCGTGTTCGGCCTCGCCGTGGTTGCGGTCCTCGCGTACCTGCTGTTCGTCATCTTCCACCCGTTCCTTGCGCCGATCTATTGGGCGTTTCTGCTCGCCTTCATGCTTTTTCCCTTGAACCAGCGTTTGCGTAAGGCCTTTCGGGGCCGCAACGGCCTCGCCGCGTCGGTGATGACGATAGGGGTGGCGCTCGGAATCGCGACTCCCGCTGCCGTGGGAATGGTGGCGTTTGCGCGCCAGGCGGTCGAGCTGGGGCAGGGCCTTTCGCGGCTGGGCCAGCGCTACCAGATCGACGGAGTCGACGACCTGCTCCGGCTCCCGCTGATCGGCGGCGGCATTCAATGGCTCCAGAGTCACTCCCACATCGATGGCGCCCAGGTCCAGGCCTGGGCGGTGCAGGGGGTCCAGTCGGCGGTGCAGTTCCTTCTTTCGCACAGCCGCGACGTCCTCTTCGGGGCGCTCGGCATCTTCGGCAACCTCGCGCTGACGCTCTTCATCCTGTTCTTCTTCTTCCGGGACGGCGACGCGATGGCCGAGCGCGCCCGGGGCCTCATCCCATTCGACCCGAAGCGCAAGGCCCGGCTCGACCAGCACCTGCAGGAGGTGACGCGCGCGGTGGTCTTCGGCACGGTCGTCACGGCGCTCGTGCAGGGCGCCCTGCTCGGTGTCGGTTTCTGGATCACGGGACTGCCGTCCCCGCTCGTCTTCGGCGTGCTCGCGGCCGTGGCATCCTTCATCCCATTCGTGGGCACCGCACTCGTCTGGGTGCCCGCCGCGCTCTATCTGCTGGCGCAGGGCGTGGCGTGGAAGACCATCTTTCTCGTCGCGTGGAGCGCCCTCGTCGTCGGGTCCGCCGATAATTTCCTGCGCCCGATGCTCGTGTCGGGCAAGGCCCGGATGGGCACGCTGACCGTCTTCTTCGGCGTTCTCGGGGGCCTAGCCGCGTTCGGCTTCATCGGCCTCTTTCTCGGGCCGGTGATCCTCGCGCTGGTCCTGACGCTGATCGAGTTCGGGGAGGAAGGGGAGGTTCCGAGTTCCGAGTCTCGAGTCTCGAGTTAGGACTCCGGCCTCGTTGCTCCCAACTCGTAACTCGTAGCTTACGGGATCCGGTCCGCGACGAAGATGTTGGTGTGTTTTGGTTGCATCCCCGCGGAACGGCCCTTATTCTCGGCCGAGGCTGCGATGGATCGTCCGACCGACCTGAAAAGAGTGCTCGCGGAGGAGATCCGCGCGGCGATCGCCGAGACGGCGCCGGCGCCAGGCGCGAGCGATGCGGCGGGCGGAGCCACCGCGGCCGGACGCGCGTCGCTCTCGCGTGCGGCAGAGGTCTTGACGCCGTCGGTCCCGTCGGGGGTACCGCTCGAACCCGCGAAGCGGCTCGTGATTCGCGCGCTGCGGTTCCTGTGGCGCAACCAGTCGGCGTTCAACTCCCTTGCGCTGGAGGCCTCGAGCGGCCTCGCGGACGCGCTCGATGGCCTTCACCGCGCCGTGGAGGAGCTTTCGAGGCGCAAGGGGATCGAAGAGGCCCGGCTCTCGCTTCTCGAGTCGGGCGGGCGGGTCGTCGCGACGCCGGGCTCGACGACGACGGCGCCCTCGGCCGCGCCCTCGATTCCGCCCGGCGTCTATGCCCTCTTCGAGGAGCGGTTCCGCGGCAGCCCGGCCGAGATTGCGCGCGGGCAGCGGTCTTACCTCGATCTGTTGCGCGATCTGCCCGGGCCCGTGCTCGACGTCGGATGCGGGCGCGGCGAGTTTCTGCAGATGCTCGCCGCGGAAGGCATACCCGCCAGCGGCGTCGAATCGAACCCCGTGTCCGTGGAAGCCGCCCGGAGCGGGGGCCTTGCCGTGGAAGAGGCGGATGCGCTGGCGCTGCTCGGCGGCCGGGCCGCCGGAAAGCTTGGCGCCGTCGTGGCGTTCCAGGTCGTCGAGCACTGGCCGCCCGAGGGCATCTTCCGGTTCCTGCAGCTGGCGCGGCGCGCGCTCGCCCCGGGGGGAGTGCTCGTGGCCGAAACGATCAATGTGGATTCGCTCTCCGCGCTCAAGGCCTTCTACCTCGATCCCACCCATGTCCGGCCCGTTCCCCCCGAGGCGCTGCGGTTTCTCGCGGAGGTGGCGGGTTTTACCGAGCCGCGGATCGAGTACCGGTCGCCGCTGCCCGCGGCCGACCGCCTCGCCGGATCCGACGACGACGCGCGCAAGCTGAATGCCCTGCTCTTCGCTCCGCAGGACTACGCCTTGATTGCCCGCGTCCCGGCCGCGCCGTGAGACCGCGCCGGGTCCTCGTCCTCGCCGTCCAGACGCCCTTCGCCGATGGGGGCGCGGAGCGCCACGTGCGCCGCCTGACGGAAGAACTTCGCAAGCGCGGCGTGGAGGCGGACCTCGTCTCGATGCCCCTGGCCGACCGCGAGCGGTTCGACATCGTGCGCGGCGCGCTCGGCTGGCGCAGCCTCGACCTCTCCGAAGCGGGAGGCCAGCCGGTCGACGCCGTGATCGCGACGCGGTTTCCGACCTACGCGATCCGGCATCCGCGCAAGGTCGTGTGGCTCATCCACCAGTACCGGCAGGCTTACGACCAGTTCGGGACCGCTTACAGCGATCTCACGTCCTCGCCGGAAGACCGGCGCACGCGCGAGGTCATCGCGCGCATCGACCAGGTCGGCCTCCTCGAGGCGCGCAAGGTCTTCGCCAACTCGCAGACCGTGGCGGCGAGGCTGCGCCGTTTCAACGGGATCGAGAGCGAACCCCTCTACCATCCGCCGCCGCTCGCGGGCCGTTACCGCAACGGGCCTCCCGGGGACACCGTGCTGTGGGTGGGGCGGCTCGACGAATGGAAGCGTCCGGCCCTTCTGCTGCGGGCGCTGCCGCACGCGCCCGAGGCACGCGCCGTGCTGGTCGGACGCGGCCCGGAGGAAGCGAAGTTGCGAAGCCTGGCGGCACAGCTCGGGGTGGAAGGGCGTGTGCGTTTTGCCGGCCAGGTGGACGACGAGACGTTGCTCTCTCTCTACGCCGAAGCCCGGATCGTCGCCGTCACCGCCGCCGGAGAGGACCTCGGCTATGTCCCGCTCGAGGCTTTTCTCTCGGGTAAGGCGGTCCTGACGACGGAGGACGCGGGCGGCCCGCTCGAGTTCGTGAAGGACGGGGAGACGGGCATCGTCACGGCGCCGCGCCCCGAGGCGCTCGGGGTCGCCCTGCGCCTGGCCTGGTCGAGGGCCGAGGCGCTCCGGGCAATGGGGGAGGCCGGACGCGCCCGAGCGGCTCGGCTCGACTGGAACGGTCCCGTCCGCGCGCTGCTCGCGGCGGCGGGGCTGCAATGAGCGAGGCTCCGGAAGATCCCCTGCGGAGGCTCGCGCGAGAACGCGGCCGCATTCTCGGGGAGCTCGGCATGCGCCCGGAGGATGCCTCCTGGGCTCGATCCGAGGCGGAGGCGATTGCCAGCCTCACGACCCCGGCCCTGCGCCTGCGCATGCCTGCGGTCCTCGCCCGCCTTCTGCGCCGGCTGGCCCGGGCGGCGCGCTAGTTAGCGAGACTTGCGGGGGCGCGGGGCACGGCGCCGATCGGTCCAGAGCCGGACCCGATTGCGTCCCTCGTCCTTGGCGGCGTAGAGGGCCTTGTCGGCCCGGAAGAGCAACTGGTGGCGCTCGGCCTCGTGGAGATCCGTCGTGTCGGCGACTCCGGCGGAGACCGTGACCTGGAACGGCCTGCCATCGCTCTCGAAGCGCTCGCGTTCGGTCGCGCGGCGCACGCGGTCGGCGACCGCGAGGGCCGAGCGCGCGCCGGTTTCGGGAAAGAGCACCGCGAACTCCTCGCCCCCGTAGCGGGAGGCAAGATCGCTCGAGCGCACGGCGGCCCGCAGGATTTCCCCGAACCGCCGGATCGCCATGTCGCCCGCGCCGTGCCCGAGGGTGTCGTTGATCTTTTTGAAGTGGTCGAGGTCGAACAGGGCGACCGAGACGGGAGCCTCGTAGCGGCGGTGGCGGGCCCACTCCTCCGCGAGGCGGGTCTCGAAGTAGCGACGCGCGAAGAGGCCGGACAGTTCGTCGGTCACCGCGATCTCCCAGTTACGCGATGCGTGCAGCGAGGCGGTCAACGGCGCGAGCAGGGCGCGGATCTCGGCCTTGCGCTGTTCGCCGATCGGCTCCGTCGAGCCGAGCGTGAGGTACGCCACGAGGATGTCCCCGGAGTAGAGGGGAAGATGGAGGCGTTGCGTGGGCTCGCTGCCCGGCAAGAGTTCCTTCGGTGCGAAGGATCGGTCGGTCTCGGTGGCGGCAAAGCGCAGCAGGGCGCGCGAGTCGATGAGCTCGCGCAGGTAAGGGTGCGCCGGGTCGCGCGTGGGTCGGCGCTCTTCGGGCGTGTCGCCGCGAAGGGTCCAGACCTCGTAGATCCTCTGGGACTGGTCCACGCGATAGAGATCGAACGTCGAGATCGGCAGGATCTCGGAGGCGGCCCGGTAGGCGTGCTGCAGGATCTGCTGCGGATCCGGGGACTCGCCGAGAAAGTGACCCTCGCGTTCCCGGGCCTGCAGCCGGGCCGCCAGGCTGCGGGCGCGCCGGCCCAGTTGCCACGCGCGAAGCCCCGCGGCGCACGCCGCGAGAAGGAGAAGGGCCTCCGCCCAGACAGGCAACACTTCCGAGAAGTCTAGCGGGAGTCGGGCCGCTTGGCGCGGACACAAAAAAAGAGGCCCCCTTTCGGGAGCCTCTCCAGTGCCGACTGGGAGGACTACTTGGATGTGCCGGTCGAGGTCGCCGGAGCGGTCGCGGTCGTCGTCGTGGTGGTCGTCGTGGTGGTCGCCGCCGTGCCGGTCTCCTCGACCACGGCCGGGGCTTGCGCCGCGGGCGCAGCCTCGGGAGCGGCAGCTTCCTTCTTCTGGCAACCCGTAGCGAGCGCCATGGCCGTCGCGGCCGCGAAACCCAGGGTCAGGAACTTCTTCATATCCCTCATCTCCTTCTTTCTAAGAAAGCGCTTTCCGTCCGAAAGCGCAAGCGAAGCGCCAATGTCCAAAATCGACGCGGAATGATATCCGAAGCGCGCCCTCTGTCAAGCGGAAAGACTCCCTCGACGCGGCCCTGACTCGCGGCTATTCTTGGGCCCGGCCTCGCTCCCCCGAGGACAGCGCAACGAGGCCAGACGGGGGTTACCCGGTGTTCGAGAGTCTCGGAGAGCGGATCCAGGGTGTCTTCAAGGAGCTCCGCGGAGAGGGGCACCTGACGGAGTACCACCTCGAGGCCGCTCTGCGGCAGATCCGGCTCTCGCTGCTCGAGGCCGACGTGGCGTTGCCCGTGGTGCGGCAGTTCACGGCCCGGGTGAGGGAGCGGGCCATCGGGGCGAAGGTCGCGCAGCAGCTGTCGCCGGCCCAGGAAGTCACCCGCATCGTCCGCGACGAGCTCAAGGGCCTGCTCGGCGGCGACCTCGCGGACGTCGGCCTCCACGGGAAACCCGCGGTCATCGCGCTCGTCGGGCTGCAGGGCTCGGGCAAGACGACCTCGGCGGCGAAGCTGGCGAGACTCCTGAAGACGCGGGGGCGATACCCGCTCCTCGTCGCTGCAGACCTGGCCAGGCCGGCGGCGGTGCAGCAGCTCGTAACGCTCGGGCGTCAGATCGGCGTCCCGGTCTTCGAGCCCGGCCCGGGCAAGGACCCTGCGTCCGTCGCCCGCGACGGCGTGCGCGAGGCGAAGCAGACGGGGCGCGACACCGTCATCGTGGACACGGCCGGCCGGCTCCATATCGACGAGGCCCTGATGTCCGAGATCCGCGCCCTCGCCGCGGCCGTCGAGCCGCAGGAGATCCTGTTCGTCGCCGACGCGATGACGGGACAGGATGCCGTGAGGTCGGCCGCAGGCTTCGCGGAGGCCCTCGCTTTGACGGGAATCATCCTGACGAAGACCGACGGCGACGCGCGCGGGGGAGCGGCCCTCTCGGTCGTGACGACCACCGGCAAGCCGATCAAGTTCATCGGCGTGGGGGAGAAGCCCGAAGACTTCGAGCCGTTCCACCCCGACCGGATGGCGTCGCGGATCCTCGGCCTCGGTGACGTGCTGACGCTCATCGAGAAGGTCGAGGCGACCGTTGACGCCGACGCGGCTCAGAAGCTCGCGGAGAAGACCGTCTCGGGCGAGTTCACGCTGGAAGACCTGCGCGAACAGCTCGCGTCGATGAAGAAGATGGGGCCGCTCGAGAGCTTGATCGATCTGCTTCCGAAGGGAGGCGCGTTCAAGGGGCTCAGCGCGTCCCAGAGCGTGGACGAAAAGGCGCTCACGCGGACGACCGCGATCATCGATTCGATGACCGTGGAGGAGCGCCGGTACCCCCAGATCTTGAACGGGAGCCGCAAGAAGCGGGTCGCCGCGGGCTCGGGCACGTCGGCCGCCGAGATCAACCGGCTGATCAAGCAGTACCAGCAGATGCGCCGCATGATGCGGACGGCAAAGAAGGGCGTCCGGGGGCTCGACTTGTCCAAAATGGCCCTTCCGGGCCCCAAGGGAGGGTCGTGAGTCACGAGTTTTGAGTTGCGATCCGGCTCGACAAGCCCCCTCACAACTCATGACTCACAACTCACGACTTCTGCTAGAATGCCCGCCTTTTGCGGATAACGAAGAGGTACTGAAATGGTGAAGATCCGTCTGCGCCGGATGGGCGCCCGTAACCGTCCCTACTACCGCATCGTGGTCTCCGACTCGCGGCTGACCGCCCGGGCCGAGGTCCTCGAGGAGCTCGGTTCCTACGACCCGGTCACCAACCCGCCGACCCTGTCGTTCGACCGGGAGAAGGCGCGCCAGTGGATCGGCAAGGGAGCCCTCGCCTCGCCGACGGTCCAGTCGCTGCTCGATCGCCCCGAGCCGGCCGCGGCTCCGGCGGTCTGAGGCGCCGTCCATGAAGCGCCTGATCGAGACGATCGTCCGACGCCTTTCGGACAACCCGGTTGAAGCGCGGGTCAGCGAGAGCTTCGAAGGCAAGACGGTCGTTTACGACGTCGAGGTTCCGGAGGCCGATCGCGGCCGGCTGATCGGGCGCGAAGGGCGCACCGTCCGCGCGCTGCGCTCCTTCGTCGGCGCCGCCGCCGCCGCGCGCGGCAAGCGCGTGCTCATCCGCGTTCGCGATTAGCGCGAGCGCCCCTGCGCCCGCCCCGGGAGCCCCCGGCAGCCGCGCGCGGATCCTGATTTCGCCAATGCTCGCCGTCGGCCGGATTCGCAAGCCCCACGGACTGACGGGAGAAGTGTCGGTCGACGTGTGGACCGACTTTCCCGAGCGGTTTGCTCCTGGCACGTCGTTGCTCTGGCGCGGAGCCGCGCCCGAGAGGACGCTTTCGCTCAGGGGGGTGCGCGGGCATCGGGATCAGCTGCTCCTCAAGTTCGAGGGCGTGGATGACGTCGACGCTGCCCGGGCCCTGCAGGGCGGCGAGCTCTTCGTGCCGGTCGAGGATGCGCATCCGGCTCCGGAGGGCTTCTACTACGGGCACGAGGTCCGCGGATTCTCCTGCGAAGACGCGGACGGCCGCGTGCTCGGGGTCGCCTCGGGGCTCGAACGGACGCCCGCGGGCCCGATGCTCTCGGTGGATGTCGGGCCCGGCCGGGAAGCGCTCGTGCCATTCGTGCATCCCATCGTGGTGGCCGTCGATCGCGAGGGCCGGCGCATCGTGCTCGATCCGCCGGAAGGGCTGCTCGAGCCATGACGGGAGGGGCGACGCCGGCGCCGGCCATGCACGTGGAGATCCTGACCATCTTCCCGGGCTACTTCGAATCCCCGCTGCGGGAGAGTTTGCTCGGAAAGGCGGTCGCCGAGGGAATCCTGCGGGTCAGCGTCACGGACATCCGCTCCTTCGCCGCGGACCGCCACCACAAGGTGGACGACGAACCCTACGGCGGCGGGGCGGGGATGGTGATGATGGCGCCGGTGGTCGCCGCGGCGATCGAGGCTCGCCGGGACGCAGAGGGTCTTCCCCGGGCCTGGACCGTGCTGATGAGCCCGGACGGCGCCCGGCTCGATCACGGCCGCGTAGCCGCGCTGGCCCTTCGGCCGCGCGTTCTGATCGTTTGCGGGCGGTACGAAGGGATCGATGAGCGGGTCCGCGACCTCGGACTCTTCGACGAAGAGATCTCGCTCGGGGACTTCATCCTGCCGGGCGGAGAGGCCGCGGCCCTTTCCCTGACCGAGGCCGTTACGAGACTCGTGCCGGGCGTGGTCGGAGCAGCCGAGTCGCTCGAAAACGAGTCGTTCTTCCGGGACCGGCTCGACTATCCCCACTACACGCGTCCACGGGAGTTCCGGGGAGCGGCGGTCCCCGACGTGCTCCTCTCGGGTGACCATCGCAAGATCCTCCGTTGGCGGGAGGCCCGGGCGCTCGAGCGCACCCGCGAACGTCGTCCGGATCTGCTGGCGCGGCGGCCGGTTGAGCCGGGGGAGGGGGAGGAGTAAGAAAAGAGGGAGGTTTCAGATTTCAAGTTCGAGAGGAGGGCGGATCAGTTGCCTGAAACGTGAAACTTGAAACTTTAAACTCCATTCGGGTAGAATCCGCCGTTTCCCGGGTATTCTGCGGGCCGTTGCCCGCCCTAGTTTTGGAGAGGTTTGCCATGAGTGACGTCCTGCTCGAAGTGGAAAAACTGTCGCTCAAGAGCGGCTTGCCGGCGTTCGCGCCGGGAGACTCGGTCAAGGTGCACGTGAAGGTCCGCGAAGGCGAGAAAGAGCGCATCCAGCTTTTCGCCGGGGTCGTGATCTCTCGCCGGGGCGGCGGTTCGCGCGAGACGTTCACCGTGCGGAAGATTTCGGGCGGTATCGGCGTCGAGCGCGTGTTCCCGCTCCACTCGCCGATCATCGACCGCATCGAAGTCGAGCGTCGGGGCGCCGTGCGCCGTGCAAAGCTCTACTACCTCCGCGACCGCAAGGGCAAGGCCGCGCGCATCGACGAGAAGCAGACCGACTGAGGTCGACCGCCCCGTGAGGTCCGACCCGCTCGCCGCCCTGTTCGCCGAGCTGGGTCGTTTGCGCCAGCTGGCTCGCCTCGAGTCGGAGCTCTCCGCGCGGGGTTTCACGCACATCGCCGGCGTGGACGAGGTGGGCCGCGGCTGCCTCGCGGGCCCCGTCGTCGCCGGCGCCGTGATCCTGCCCGCCGGATGCGTGCTGCCGGGCCTCGATGACTCCAAGCGCCTCGATCCCGGTTCGCGCGGCCGACTCGATCGCGAGATCCGCCTGCGGGCGGTGGCGATCGGCCTGGGCGTCGTGGAGGCCCGCCAAATCGATTCGGAGAACATCCTGCGTGCGAGCCTCGAGGCCATGCGCCGGGCGGTCTGCGCGCTCGACCCGGCGCCCGACGTGCTCCTGGTGGATGCGGTGCGCGTCCCGGCGGTCCGGGTGCCCCAGCTTCCGGTCATCCACGGCGACGCGCTCTCGCTGTCGATCGCGGCGGCTTCAATCGTCGCGAAGGTCCATCGCGACGGCCTGCTCGAGGCGCTCGGACGGCGCCATCCCGTCTACGGGTTCGAGTCTCACAAGGGCTACGGGACCCCCGAGCATTGGGAAGCTCTGCGTCTCTACGGACCGTGCTCGGAGCACCGGATGAGCTTCCGCGGGGTGACGCCCTAGCCGGGTTCCGAGGCTTTCGGCGGCCGGCAGACGCACGGTCGAGGTCAGAGCGGTTAGAATCGTCCCTGAATGGCGGTCAACCGCGAACAGGTCCTCCAGTCCGCCGAGAAGCTTCTCTCCCGAGGCAAGCTCGATCAGGCGCTGAAGGAATACCTGCGCGTCCTCGAGGACAACGCCAGGGACATCCCCACACTGAACAAGGTCGGGGACCTTTACGTCCGGATGAACCGTCCCGGCGAGTCGATCCCGTACTTCGAGCGGATCGCCGACTTCTACTCGAAGGATGGGTTCTTTCTCAAGGCGATCGCGATCTACAAGAAGATCAACAAGATCGACCCGGCGCGGCTCGAGGTGTACGACCGGCTCGCCGACCTGTACCACAAGCAGGGCCTCGTCCAGGACGCCCGCAGCCAGTACCAGGTCCTCGCCGACCACTACCAGAAGAACAACCGGCTCCCTGAAGCGATCACGGTGTACAAGAAGATGGCGCAGATCGATCCCGCCGATCTGCGGATCCAGGTCCGGCTGGCGGACGTCTACCGGGCCGCCAACCAGAAGGACCAGGCCGTGATGCAGTACGGCCTGATCGGGTCCATGCTCTTGAAGCGAGGCGCCCACGACGAGGCGGCCCAGGTCTTTCAGAAGGCGCTCGAGCTCTCGCCCGACGACGTCGAGACGCAGCGCAACCTGGTGCGCTCGCTGCTGGCCCAGAAGAACGCGTCGGCCGCGATGGCCGTGCTCAAGGCGGCGCCCCGCACCGGCGAGAGCCTCGGCCTGATGGCGGAAGTGCAACTCGAAATGGGCGAGCGCGCCGAGGCGGTGCGGACCGCGGAGCAGGCGCTCGCCCTCGATGCCGACGCCGAGACGCCGCGGATGTTCCTCTGCCGGCTGCGCGTGCAGGAGATGGCCCTCGACAAGGCGGTGGCCGCGGTGGCCCCGCTCGTCCTGACCGCGGTGACGCGGCGCGAGTTCGCGAAGGCCGCGGAGTACCTCGAGCCCATCCTTGCGGCCGACCCGGCGCACACGGGCGCCCTCGGGAAGCTGGCGCAGGTGCTGGAGGCCGAGGGCAACCGGCCCGCGCTCGCGAAGGTCCACATCTGCCTCGGCGAGGCGGCCGAGCGCCAGCAGAATCCGGCGGCCGCGCTCGAGCACTACCGGCGCGCGCAGGAGGCGGACCCGTCCAACATCGAAGCGGCGACGCACGTGCAGAACATCGGAACGCCGACGCAGGTGCCGGCCGAGCTTGCCGCCCCCGCGGATGAGACCCCCGAGTACCAGGAGCTCATCATCGATCTCGAGGACTCGGCCTCCGTCCACGCACCGCAGCCCGAGGTCGCTTCGATCGAGTATGACGAGAAGACGGCGGATGCGCCTTCAGGCCCTGCGGCTGCCCCCGCACCGACGGCCGACGAAGCGCCGGCGGCGACCGGCCAAGAGCAGCAGGTCGAGACGCTCATCGTGGAGGCCGAGTTGTTCGCGCGTTATGGCCTCGCCGACAAGGCGATTGAGCGGCTCTTTTCGCTGGTGCGGCGGCGGCCGGACCTGCTGAAGGCGCGCGAGCGACTCGTCGAGCTCCTCGCGGAAACGAAGAACCCCGGGCTCTCCCGCGAGGTCGAGGCGCTTGCCGCGGCTTACAACGAGGCCGGGCGGCCCGGCGACGCCGGTCGCATCCTGGCGCGCGCGGGGCAGGACGGCGCAGAGCCGGAGCTGTCGCATCCCACGGTGGCCGCGGCGCCCCCGGCGCCGGGGCTCGAGGTGGAGTTCGAGGAGTTCGATGTCGGTCACCCGGCGGCGCCTCCGGCCGAGGTCGCATCCGCGGCAACGCCGTTTCCCGAGTACGGCATCGAGTTCGTCGGGGGCGAGGCGGGGCCACCGCCCGCCATGGAGAAGCTCTCGACGCCGCAGCCGCAGACTCCCGAGGACACGGAGTTCGTGTCGTTCGAGCAGCTCGGCAACCTGCTCGAAGACGAAATGCACCGGGCGGGGCAGAGCAGGGCCCCGTCGCCGACGGAGTTCCCGGTCATCGACGAAGAGAATCTGTTTTCCGACGAGCAGAAGTTCTTCAACCTCGCCGAGGAGCTCGAGAAGGACCTGGGCGACGAGCCGGCGATCGAGGAGCCGTCCGAAATCTCTACGCCGCAGGGCGAGGTGTCCCTCGAGGAAATCTTCCGGGAGTTCAAGAAGGGGGTCGAGCGGCAGCTGTCGGCCGAGGACTACGAGACGCACTACAACCTCGGGATCGCCTACAAGGAGATGGGTCTGATCGACGAGGCGATCGGCGAGTTCCAGCTCGCCAGTAAGGACCCGGGCCGCGTGGTCGAATGCTGCAGCATGCTCGGGCACTGCTTCCTCGAGAAGGGAATGCCGCAGCTCGCGATCAAGTGGTTTCGCAAGGGGCTCGAGTCGCCCGGGATCGAGGACCCCGCCACCGCCGGAATGCTCTACGACCTTGCTCAGGTCTACCAGGACACGGGAGACACGGACTCGGCATACCGGACGTTCCAGGAGGTCTACGGGCTGAATGCGAACTACCGCGACGTGGTGCGGCGCGTGAATGAGCTCGACGCGGTCCGGAAGAACCCCTGAGAAGACGTTTGTAGTCTGTAGTGGTTTCTCTCTCGCAGCCGCCGAAATCCGAAATCCGAAATCTGGCCGCAATTGCGAGGCCTCTTCTCTCGGTCGAGGACCTTCGCGTCGAGCTGCCGGTCGACGGCATCCTGCATCCCGCGGTGGACGGCGTGTCGTTCGCGCTCGAAGCCGGGCGGGCGCTGGCCGTCGTCGGGGAGAGCGGCAGCGGGAAGACCCAGCTCGTGCGCGCCATCCTGGGTCTCCAGCCCGCCGGCGCCCGACTGAGCGGGAAGGTGCTCTTCTCGGGGCGCGACCTCTCCACGCTGTCGGATCGCGAATGGCGTGCCGTCCGGGGCCGCGAGATCGGGATGGTCTTCCAGGAGCCCGCGGCCGCTCTCGATCCCGTGCAGACGGTCGGCGCGCAGGTCGTCGAGGCGATCCGCCTGCACGAGCCAGTCTCCCGCGCCGAGGCGCGCCGCCGAGCCGTGGAGGCCCTGGCCGAAGTGGCGTTTCCGGACCCCGAGCGAGCGCTCGGGGAGTATCCGCACCGGCTCTCGGGTGGGTTGCGCCAGCGAGCCTGCCTCGCGATCGCACTGGCAGCGGGGCCGAAGGTGCTCCTCGCCGACGAGCCGACGGCCTCCCTCGATGCCACGGTGGCGATGCAGATCCTCGAACTGCTCGACCGCCTGCGCCGCGAGAGGGGCCTCGCGGTCCTTCTCATCACGCACGACCTCGGGGTCGTGGCGAAGCACTGCGACCGCGTCCTCGTGCTCTACGCGGGCCGGGTCGTGGAAGAGGGCGGCACGGCCGCGCTGCTTCGGGCCCCGGCCCATCCCTACACGCGGGGGTTGCTGCGTTCCATCCCGGTTCTCGTCGCGGCCGGGCGGCAGCGGGGCGAGCGCTACGAAGCGATCGCCGGCGCGCTCGAGGACCTTTCGGCGCGGCGCCGCGGCGGATGCGCGTTCGCGCCCCGCTGCCCGGATCGGTTCGAGCCCTGCGACGCGAGCGTGCCGGACCTGTACCCCGCGGGCGAGGGGCGGTCGCGCTGCTTCCTCTCCCGGGAGGCTCCGCGGAGGGGCGCATGAGCCGCAAGCCGGCCCTCGTCGTCGAGCCGCTCCTCCGCGCGGAAGGGCTTGCAAAGCGGTTCTCGCTTGTCCACGGTCTCCTGGGCGCGCGCGGGGCGGTCCTTCCCGCGCTGCGCGGGGTCACCTTCGAGATCGCGCGCGGCCAGACGCTCGGCCTCGTCGGCGAATCCGGCAGCGGGAAGACCACCGCGGGACGGATCGTCGCGAGGCTCGTCCGGCCGGACTCGGGCCGCATCCTCTTCGACGGGACCGACTGGCTGGCGCTTTCCGGGGCCGCGCTGCGACGGCGCCGACGCGAGCTCCAGGTTGTCTTTCAGGACCCGCAGAATTCGTTGAATCCGAGCATGCGGGCCGGCGACCAGATCGCCGAGCCGCTGCGCGTGCAGGGGCTCGCGCGGGGGCGCGCGCTGCGCGAGCGGGTCGGGCAACTTCTTGCCGACGTGGGCCTTGGCGCCGAGACGGCCTCCCGATTCCCGTCGGACCTTTCGGGCGGACAGCGCCAGCGGGTCGCGATCGCGCGGGCGCTCGCGACGGCGCCGCGGCTGGTCGTCTGCGACGAGCCGGTCTCGGCGCTCGACGTCTCGGTCGGGGCGCAGATCGTCAACCTCCTGCTCGACCTGCGCGAGCGGGCGGGGCTGTCCTACCTGTTCATCTCCCACGACCTCGCCGTGGTGTCCCGGGTGGCCGACCGCATAGCGGTCTTCTATCTCGGCGCGATCGTCGAGGAGGGCCCGGCGCTGGCGATCTCCTCGCGTCCGCTTCACCCCTACACGGTCGCGCTCGTTGCCGCTGCGGCCGAGCCCGACCCATCGGCCCCGCGGCGTGGAGCCGTGCTGCCCGGAGAGCTGCCGTCTGCCGTGAACCCGCCGGCGGGATGCCACTTCCACCCGCGCTGTCCGATCGCGCGCCCGCGCTGCAGGCAAGAGGCCCCGGCCCTCTCGGAAGCGGCCGCCGGCCATCGGGTCTCTTGCTTTTATCCGGGCGAAGTGGGGTGAGATGAAGGTCCTTTCCGAAACTTTTCCCCGTCCTGTTGCGTAGAGTGGGTTGACAAAGGAGTCATGGAATGAAGAGTTTGGCTATTCTCCGGGGCGGTCGCGCGATCCTGTCGGCGGGAGCGCTGCTTCTGCTCTCGACCTGCGCCCTGGTGGCGCAGTCGGGCCCCGTCGTGTCGGCCATGCCGGGCCAGCGCAGCCCGCACGCCCTGCCGCCCGCCGGCAAAGACGGCATCCCCCTGACGCTCGACCAGACGATCGGCCTGGCGCTGGCGAACAACCAGGACTTGAACGTCACGGTCAACGCGGCGGAGGCCTCGCAATTCTCCCTCTTCGAGAACTACGGCATCTATGACCCGCTGCTGCAGGCCTTCGGAAGCCGGACGCACAACGATCAACCCACGGCCTCCCAGCTCTCCGGCGCCACGGTCCTGAAGGTCGACCTCTCGGATGCCGGCGGCCAGGTCTCGCAGCTGATTCCCTGGGGTGGGACCTTCACGCTGGGATTCGCCGGGAACCGGACCAAGACGAACTCGACGTTCTACGACGTGAACCCCTCGTTTACGGCGGGACTGACCGCTTCGGTCAACCAGCCGCTCCTGCGCAACTTCGGCAAGCTTCCGACCAACTGGCTCATCGAGACGGCTCGCAACTCGCGGGACTCGGCGTACCAGGGCTTCGTGCGCAGCGTCCAGGCGACCGTGAACTCGACCGAGCAGGCGTACTGGGACCTTGCCTACGCGTACGACAACCTCAAGGTGAAGCAGGAGGCCAAGCGCCTCGCGGTCGAGTTGAACCGCATCACGAAGATCAAGATCGACGTGGGTTCGCTCGCGCCCATCGACATCGTCCAGACCGAAGCGGACATGGCCACGGCCGACCAGGACATCATCAACGCCGAGGGCGCGATCGGGCTGGCGCAGGACCAGCTCAAGCGCCTGCTCAACTTCGACCCGACGACCTGGAACGCGGCGCCGATCCTTCCGATCGACCCGGTCCGCGTCGAGCAGCAGGTGTTCGACCTCGAGCAGGGCGTGACGACAGCGCTCGTGCGCCGGCCCGAGATCATCTCCCAGCGGTACAACGTGGCCTCGGGGCAGGTCCGGTACGCGTACTACCAGGACCAGGTGCGGCCCTCCCTCAACCTGCAGGCGAGTTACGGCAACAACGGGCTCGACGGATTGACCACGCTGCCCGACGGGACCGTCGTCAACGGGGGATTCGGCGGGGCGGTCGACCAGGTCTTCAACCGAGACTTCAAGAACTGGAAGGTCGGCCTCGTCTTCTCGTATCCGATCCTGAACCGCCAGGCGCGCGGGGCCCGGGGTGTGGCGCAGTACAGCCTCGAAACGCAGAAGGCGCAGCTGACGGTGATCCAGCAGGACATCATCGTCGGCGTTCGCAATGCGCACCGCGCGATCGATACGGCGTCCAAGCAGATCGTCGCTGCGGCCAAGGGCCGCGAGCTGGCCGAGCGCAACCTCGACGCCGCGCGTAAGAAGTACGAGAACGGCATGACGACCTCGTTCGAGGTCTCGAAGATCACCAACGACCTCTCCGACGCGCGCACCCGCGAGCTCAACGCACTCGTGATCTACCGCAAGGCCGTCTCGGCGTACCACAACCAGATCGCCGACATCCTCGAGTGGAAGGGCGTCCGGATCGAGGGGATGCCGGAGATGGCGCCGCCGCCGGCCGAGATCCGCGCCGACCTCGTGCGGACGGCGATCCAGGCTACGACCGCCGCGCCGTAATGGGGGAGGAGTCCCCGCCCGAGACGCCCGCGCCCTCGGGCCCCGACTCCGCCCTCGGGCGGCTCGTCGGGGCCTTCGCGTCTCCCGTCCGCACGTTCGGCGCGATTGCCCGGAAGCCTTCGTGGCTCCTCCCGCTGCTCCTCTGGACCTCGCTGTCCTTTCTCGTCGGGCAGCTCGTCGTGACGCGGATGGACCTCCGGAAGACGATCCGCGACAGCGCCGAGCAGCGCGGCCAGACGATGACCGAAGCGCAGATCGAGCAGGCCGTCGAGCAGTCGCAGCGCTTCTCCTGGATCTTCGAGGCCATTCCGGTCGTCATCCCGGCCCTGCTCTCTTTGATCGTTGCGGGCGCGCTCTGGATGGCCTGCCAGGCCTTCGGTTGGGAGCTCAAGTTCCGGCAGTCCTACGGCGTCACGATCCACGCGTTTCTGCCGGGAATCGTCCTGTCGGTGGTCCTCTTGGGCGTGCTCTGGAAGCGGGATTCGATCGATCCCCAGACCGTGGGCGATCTGCTGCCGACAAACCCGGGCGTCCTGGTCAGCGCGAAGACCGAGAGGGCGCTGCACTCGCTTCTCTCCTCGCTCGACCTGATGTCCTTCTGGACGATCGGGCTGCTCGTCCTCGGCCTCTCGGCCGCGACGAAGGCGCCCCGGGGACGGATGACCAGCCTCGTCTGTGGCCTCTGGGGCCTCTACGTGCTGGGAAAAGCAGGGGTTACGGCGATCTTCTCCTGACGATCGGGTGCGTTCGGCGCGAAACACGGGCGATGGAAAATCGTACTATGCCCGAGGGGGGACCTCTGACCAATGCTGATCGACATCCGGGACATCACCAAGGTCTACGAGATGGGCGAGGAGAAAGTCCATGCCCTCTCGGGAGTCACGGTTTGCGTCGAGCGCGGAGAGTACGTGACGATCATGGGCCCGTCCGGCTCCGGCAAGTCGACCCTGATGAACCTCATCGGCTGCCTCGACACGCCCTCCTCCGG
>JBGPGG010000051.1:0-19373 GCA_041483715.1 Thermoanaerobaculia bacterium | reverse complement strand
GTAGATGTTGTCGATGAAGAGCAGGACGTCCTTGCCCTCGGTGTCGCGGAAATACTCGGCGACCGTCAGGCCCGTCAACCCGACGCGCAGGCGCGCACCCGGCGGCTCGGTCATCTGTCCGTAGATCAGTGCGGCCTTCGACTTGACGGTGTCGCCTGGCGTGATGACACCCGACTCCGACATCTCATGGTAGAGGTCGTTGCCCTCGCGCGTGCGCTCGCCGACACCGGAGAAGACCGAATAGCCGCCGTGGTGCATCGCGACGTTGTTGATGAGCTCCATGATGATGACGGTCTTGCCGACGCCGGCGCCTCCGAAGAGCCCGGTCTTGCCCCCCTTGGAGTAGGGCTCGAGCAGGTCGATGACCTTGATGCCGGTCTCGAACATCTCGACCGAAGTCGCCTGCTCGTCGTAGGCCGGAGGCTCTCGGTGAATCGGCCAGCGTTCCTGGGAATTTACAGGTCCAAGGCCGTCCACGGGCTCGCCGATGACATTCAGGATCCGGCCCAGCGTCTCGCGCCCGACGGGCACCGAGATCGGCGCGCCGAGGTCGGTCGCCTTCATGCCGCGCACCATGCCGTCGGTCCGTTTCATGGAGACGCAGCGCACCACGCTCTCGCCGAGCTGCTGGGCAACCTCGGCGATGACGTCGATCGGCTCGCCGGTCTCCTTCCCGTCGTCCTCGATGTGGACGGCGTTGTAGATCGCCGGGAGCTTCCCCTCCGGGAACTCGATGTCGAGGACCGGCCCGATGATCGCGACTACCTTGCCGATGTTTAGTTCCGCCATGGTCTGCCCCTCTTCGCTTATTCCAGCGCCGCGGCGCCCGAAATGATTTCGATCAGTTCCCTGGTGATGCGCGCCTGCCGGGCGCGGTTGTACGTGAGGGTGAGCTTGTCGATCAGGTCGCCCGCGTTCTTCGTGGCTGCGCCCATCGCCGTCATTTTCGCGCCCATTTCGGCCGCCGCGGACTCCGCGAGCGCCCGGTAGATCGTGAACTCCAGGTAGCGCGGCAGAAGAGATGCCAGGATCGCCTTCGCGTCGGGCTCGAAGATGTACTCGAGGCCGGAGCTCTCCGGAACCGGCGCGACGGTTGCCGGCTCGGGCGACAGCGGAAGGAGCTTCGCGGTGTGCACCACCTGCGAGAGGATCGAGCGGAACTCGTTGACGACGACATGGATGGCGTCGACCCGCTCTGCGAGAAACTCCTCGGCGAGCGATGCCGCGATCTGCCTGGCGTTCTCGTAGTTCAGGTTGCCAAAGATGCCGGGATAGGTCTTCTCGGTGAACGGGTACTTGCGGCGCTTCCAGAAATCGACGGCCTTCTTGCCGACCGGGAGGATCCGGACGTCGGTCCATTCGGGGTGAGCCGCGAGCAGGTGTGTCGTCGCGCGATGGATGTTCGTGTTGAAGGCGCCGCAGAGCCCCCGGTCGCCCGCGATCACAACGACGATGACGCGCTTCTCCTCCCGCGCCTCCAGCAGTGGATGCGTGAGCTCTCCTGTATGCGCCGTGACCGAGGCGAGCACGTTCGATAGCAGCTTCGCGTACGGCCGCGCACCGACAACTCGCTCCTGCGCTCGACGCAGCTTCGCCGCCGCGACCATCTTCATGGCCCTGGTGATCTGCTGCGTGCTCTTGACCGAGCGCAGACGGCGGCGGATGTCGATTAAGGAGGCCATGGATCAGTCTGTGGTCTCTGGTCTGTAGTCCGGGACCTACGCAGCCACGGAGGCGGCGTTGTCCTTGGCGAAGCGGTCCTTGAAGTCCTGGATGGCCTTGCCGAGCGCTTCGTCGGTCGCTCTCTCGAGCTTGCCGGTCGCGACGATCGCCGAGAGGATCTCCTTGCCCTTGCTCTTCAAGTGCTCGTGGAGGCCCTTCTCGAAATCGCGGATGGCCTCGACCTTGATGGAATCCATGTACCCCTTCGTGCCGGCGTAGATCGACGCGATCTGCAGCTCGACGTCCATGGGCGCAAACTGCGACTGCTTCAGGAGCTCGACCATCCGTTGTCCACGGGCAAGCTGCGCCTGCGAGGCCTTGTCGAGGTCCGATCCGAACTGGGCGAAGGCGGCGAGGTCGCGGTACTGCGCCAGATCCAGGCGGAGCGTCCCCGCGACCTGCTTCATGGCCTTGAGCTGGGCGTTGCCGCCGACGCGCGAAACCGAGATGCCGACGTTGACCGCGGGCCGCACGCCCGAATAGAAGAGGTCGTTCTCGAGATAGATCTGGCCGTCGGTGATGGAGATGACGTTGGTTGGGATGTAGGCCGACACGTCGCCCGCCTGCGTCTCGATGATCGGAAGCGCGGTCAGCGAGCCGCCGCCCTCCTTGTCCGACAGCTTGGCCGCGCGCTCGAGCAGGCGCGAGTGCAGGTAGAACACGTCGCCGGGATACGCCTCGCGGCCCGGCGGCCGGCGCAGCAGGAGCGAGATCTCGCGGTAAGCCGCGGCGTGCTTGGAGAGGTCGTCGTAGATCGTCAGGGCGTGCTGCTTGTTGTAGAGGAACCACTCGCCCATCGCGCAACCCGCGTACGGCGCGATGTAGAGCAGCGGGGCCGGGTCCGAGGCCGTCGCGGACACGATGACCGTGTGCCCGAGCGCGCCGTTTTCCTCGAGGGTCTTGGCCACCTGCGCAACCGTCGACTTCTTCTGGCCGATGACGACGTAGATGCAGATGACGCCCTTGCCCTTCTGGTTGATGATCGTGTCGAGGGCGATGGCGGTCTTGCCCGTCTGGCGGTCCCCGATGATCAGCTCGCGCTGGCCGCGGCCGATCGGGATCATGGCGTCGATCGCCTTCAGGCCCGTCTGCACGGGCTCCTTGACGCCCTGGCGGTCGATCACGCCTGGCGCAATGCGCTCGATCGGGTAGAACTCCGTTGCCTTGATGGGGCCCTTGTCGTCGATCGGGCGCCCGAGCGCGTCCACGACGCGGCCGACGAGCGCCGGGCCGACGGGCACCTGGATGATGCGCCGGGTCCGGCGGACCTCCTGCCCCTCCTTGACCGCCCGCGACTCGCCGAGCAGCACGATGCCCACCTGGTCCCGCTCGAGGTTCAAGGCGAGGCCGAAGATGTCGTGCCCGAAATCCACGAGCTCGCCGGCCATGACCTTGTCGAGGCCGTACACGCGCGCGATGCCGTCGCCGACCGAGAGCACCGTGCCGACCTCGGCCACGTCGATCGCCTTCTCGTAACTGGCGAGCTGCTGCTTCAGGATTGCGGTGATCTCGTCTGCTTTGATCTCCATACTCAGGCTCCCGTTCTCCCTTTCGCTCGGGCTTCGAAGCGCCGGATCGCCCCCTTCGCCGAAGCGTCGAACACGTTGCTCCCCACGTGGGCCACGAACCCCGCAAGGATGCCCGGGTCCACTTCGACCGCGAGGCGGACCTTTCCGCCGACGCGCGCCGCGACGGCCTCTTCGATCTTTTCCCGGTCCGGATCGCTGATTGCGCTGGCGACCGTCGCCCGTCCGCGCACGATGCCGTTCTTCGCGTCATTGGCCTGGGCGAGGCTCTTCAGGATCTCGCCCGACTCGAGGATGCGGTTGTTGCCGAGCACCACCTCGAAGAAGCGCGCGCCGAAGGCGTCGAGGCCGGCCTTGCCCGCGAGCTCGGCGAGGGCCCTGCGCTTGGACTCGTGCGGGACGGCCGGGCTCGCGAGGAATGCCCGCAGGTCCGGGTTGGCCCCGACCGCGCGCGAGAGAACCGCGGCGTCCGCGAGGAACTTCTCGACGTCGTAGTTGGCGGGGGCCGACTCGAGAAAGGCGCGCGCGTAGGGATGCGTGAAGGAGCTCACCGCGCCTCCTTCATCCGCGCCATGCTCTCGGTCAGGAGCCGCTGCCGGTCTTCCTGCGTGATCTCGCGCGAGAGGATGTTCGACGCCGCCGAAGCGGTCTGATCCGCCGCGGCCTGGCGCAACTCGGCCTTCGCCGCGGACAGCCGCCGCTCGATCTCTTCCCCGGCGTCCTTGCGGATACGCGCGGCCTCCTCGTCGGCGCGCGCGGCCAGAGCCGCGCGGGCCTCTTCCCCGTCGGCCTGGCCCTGCTTGCGGATCTCCGCGATCTCGCGCTCGACCCGGGCGGTCCGCTCGCGCAACTCCGCGGCGAGGTGCAGCACGTGGGCGCGTTGCTTCTCGGCATGCCTGCGGCGCTCTTCGATTTCCATCTGGCGCTTTCGGAAGGCGTCGGCCAGGGGCCTGGCGATGAAATAGAGAAGCAGCCCGAGAAAAAGGGCGAGGTTCAGCAACTGCCAGATCCAGAGGGGAAGCCCCAGGAACTTCTCGGCATGCTCGGCCTCCTCGGACAGAAGACGAGCGATCGCAAGGGCCTCCGGCAAGCGCGCGATCAGGCTCACGCGGCGAGTTTCCGTCCCAGAATCTTTTCGGCGAGCTCGCGGGCAAGGGAGCGCGCGCGCTCGGGCAGTTCTTTCGCGGAGCCGGAGGCCTGCGCCTCGATCTCACGGCTGCCGCGCTCGATCGAAGCGAGGGCGGCCGCGTGGGCCTCTGCGAGTTTCTCGTTCAGGAGCGCGAGCCCCTCCGCCCTGCGGTCTTCCCGCGCCTTCAGCGCCTCGCGCCGCGCGGCGGAAAGCTGCTCCTCCCCGGACGCGACCGCCTTCTCCAGCGTCCGCAGGCTCTCGGCGTAAGCCAGCTCGGCCTCGGCCTGGGCCCTCTCGCGGCCATCGAGGATCGCGGACAGGGGGACAAAGAGGTACTTCTTCAGGATCCAGTAGCAGATCCCGAAGGCGAGAAACACATAGAGAGTCGTGACGTTGGGTGCTTCGATCATGGAAAACTTTCCCGAGAGACGAAACCGCGGATGAATAGCACAAGTAGGGCGTAAAACGGAAAACGTGAAACGTGAAACGAAGCCGCCCGCGCGAGCCCCGCTTTACGTTTTACCTTCGACGTTTCGCGACATAACGATAAAGGCTTATATGTCAGTTATTTGCGTACCTGCGGCACCGGCACCTCTACGAGCTTCGGCGCGGATTCCCCTGCCATGCTGCAGGAGCCCTGGAAGAAGGCGCCTTCTTCGATTTTCAAGACCGGCGCATGGAGATCCGCCGTGACGCGCGCGCGTGGATGAATCTCGATGCGCTCGCTTGCGTGCACGGAGCCCTTCAGCGTGCCGTTGATCGAGAGCCGCTCGACGCGAATCTCCGCGTCCACCTCGGCGGAATCCCCGAGGATCAGCTCGCTGCCCGAGGGGATCTTCCCCTCGAACTTCCCGTCGATGCGGAAGGTCTCCTCGAACGTGAGCTCGCCTTTGAGATGGCTCCCCCTGTCGAGAAAACCGTTCAGGGCCGCGCCCTCGCCGCGTGGTTTCATGAGTCCTCCCTAAGCTGAAGGGTGGTCGAAAGTTTCAAGTTCCATGTCCCAGGTTCCAATTGGCGCCAGCGGCCTGGAACATGGAACTTCGAGCTTGGAACTATTGCTTTCCCGCCAGCCTCTCGTACAACCCGATGAGCTCTTCCTCCGAGCCGAACCCGATCTCGATTTTCCCACCCCGGCGGCGGCGAACGATCCGGACTTTCGTCTGGAGGCGGCGCGAGAGCTTTTCCTCCGCGTCGCGCGTGAACGGATCGCGCCGGCGCTCCTCTGTGACCTTGTCGCCGGAAGAGAGGCGCGCCACCCGCTTCTCCGTCTGCCGCACGGAGAGGGCCCGGCGAACGATCTCTTCCGCCAGCAGCTCCTGGTCGTCGGTGGAGGCGAGGGCGACGAGGGCTCTGGCATGACCGGCCGAGAGCGCCCCGGAGCGGATTTGCTCACGGACAGACAACGATAACTTCAATATTCTCAATGTGTTAGCTATTGTGGCTCGGTCCTTGCCGACCCGCTCGGCAATCTTCTCCTGCGTGAGTGAAAACTCCTCGCGCAGGCGCGCATAAGCCTCCGCGGCCTCAACGGCATTCAGATCCTCGCGCTGGAGGTTCTCGACGAGCGCGGCCTCGAGAAGGTCCCGGTCCGAGCTCTTCTCTCGGACGGTGATGGGCACGAGCTGTAGACCGGCCATGGCGGCCGCCCTCCAGCGTCTCTCCCCCGCCACAATCTCGAAATTCTCGCCCCGGGCCACGACGACGATCGGCTGAATGATTCCCTGCTCACCGATCGAACGCGCCAGCTCCGCCAGGGTCGCCTCCGAGAAGTCCCTCCGTGGCTGAAACCGGGACGGCGTCAGGCGGCCGATTTCGACTTCCCGGGGGTACGTTCCACGTGGAACATCGCCCTTCCCGGGTAGCAGCGCCGACAGTCCCCGTCCCAGGGCCAGCTTGCGGGTGTTCATCTTGCCCTCCGTCTCTTGAGGAACTCGCGTCCCAGGGCGAGATACGCCTCGGCGCCCCGGGACTTGATGTCGTAGGCGAGAATCGGCTTGCCGAAGGATGGGGCCTCGCCGAGGCGCACGTTTCTCGGTATCACGGTCTCGAAAACCTTGTCGCCGAAGTGCTTCCGGATGTCGTCCACGACCTGGCGGGCCAGATTGGTTCGCTCATCGAACATCGTCAGGACGATGCCCTCCATCGAGAGCAAGGGGTTGAAGGAGTCCCTCACCCGCCCGATCGTCTCCAGAAGCTCCGTCAGGCCTTCGAGGGCGAAGTACTCGGTCTGGATGGGCACGAGGACCGAATCCGCGGCCGTGAGCGCGTTGACGGTCAAGAGCGAGAGCGACGGAGGGCAATCGATGAGCACGAAATCGTAGCTGCCCCTCACCGCGCCCAGGGCAAATCGAAGACGCGTTTCCCGGTCCGTCTGGTTGACGAGCTCCACCTCGGCACCGACGAGGTCCCTGCCGGACGGCACTATCCAGAGGTTCGGGAAGGCGGTCTCCCGCACCGCTGGCGCCGCTTCCCCGGACAGAAGGGCCCCATACACCGTCCCGCTCTCTTCCCTCTTGGAGAAGCCGAGGCCCGAGGTTGCGTTGGCCTGGGGGTCGAGATCGATCAGGAGAACGCGCTGATCGTAGGCTGCCAGCGCGGCCGCGAGGTTGATCGCGGTCGTCGTTTTTCCTACGCCGCCTTTTTGATTCGAGAGCGCGATGATGCGGGCCATGGGGGATCGGGATTATGGCCGGGAAACAGGAAACGAGAAACGGAAATCGAAGGGAGTGTTCCACGTGGAACATCGAAGGATTCGTGAGTCATGACCGCTTCCTGAAAGCCGCGATCTGGCGACGGGCCGACCCGGGCACCGGGACGCTGCGTTCGAGCAGGAAGCCTGGAAGCTCCAGCGCCACCTGGTCGGGTTGCGTTGTCCAGGCTAGAAGCAGGCCGCGGGCTCCAAGAAAGCGCGATTCTCCAATCCAGCGCGAGAAGCTGCCGACCGCCCTGGTCGTCGCCACGGAGAAGGTCTGCCCGCCGACTTCCTCGATCCGGCCCTCCAGAACGGTGGCGTTCGGGAGCCCGAGAGTCCTGCCGACGTGCCTGAGAAACCCGGCGCGCTTTCCCCGCGGCTCGAGTAGTGTCACCGCAAGATCCGAGCGCAGGATCGCAAGTGGGAGGCCGGGGAACCCAGCGCCCGACCCAATGTCTATAACTCGTTCGCCATTAACAATTAGCTCAGACCCGACGAGCGACTCGAGCGCGTGCTCCGCGAGCTCGTCGGCCGTGAGTGCGCCGGTCAGGTTGGTTCGACGCCTCCAGCGGTCGAGCTCCGCCAGGAAGATGGAAACCGATGCGATGACCGCCGGGTCCAGCGATGTCGAAAATCCCTGCGCCTTGCGCCTAAGGATCTCGTCGAACCGCTCAGGCGGGAGGGGGGCCGCCGGATCGTCCGGCTCGCGCGACATGCGCTGAGATTATCGCGATGGCCGCCGGGGTCACTCCCGGGATCCGCGAGGCTTCGCCGACAGTGCGCGGTTTTCTTCGCGAGCACTGCTCGATCGCCTCGTGCGAGAGGCCGGGGATGCCGACGTAGTGGAAGCCCTCGGGGATTGGCCGCGATTCGAACGGCTTCTGGAGTTCGAGCCTTTCGCGCTCGCGCCGGATGTAACCCTCGTAGCGCACGCGGGTTTCGAGAATGCTCCGTTCTTCGCGATCGATGGCGGCAAACATGAGGGGCTCCATGGCCTCCAGGCGACATGTATTTAAGTCTTTTATTTCCAATAGTTTATGTGCGCTCGTCAGCGCTTCGAGCTCGATCCCGAGCCTTTGAAAAGGCATCGGGGTGACCCGACTACCGACCCTTGAGTCGAACCTCCACGCGTTTCAGGAATCCCTCCCCTTCGCTCTCCGTCTCGAGCTCTGGATCCTCGGAGAGGGCCAGGTGTACCAGGCGCCGCTCCCAGGGAGCGAGTGGGGGCAGCAGCTGCGGGCGCCGCGTGCGGCGGACCTCTTGGGCAGAAGTCTGCGCGAGCTCCTCGAGCGCTTCCTGGCGGTGCGCGCGGAACCCCTCCGCGTCGAGCCTCGGGTGGACCGGCCGGCCCGCGTGCTTGGAGGCGATCCGGCCGACGAGGACCTCGAGGCCGGTCAGGCCCTCGCCCTTGTTTGCGAGCAGCGGCTCGACGTCGTCGCCGAAGAGCTCGAAGAGCATCTCGTCGCCCGTGACTGCCTTGCGCCGCGTCTCGACCAGAAGCCCCGCGGCCGAGAGCAGCTCGGTGAGGGTGGCTTCGACGACGGCAAGCGCCTCCGCGTCGGTGGCAACGCCAACCGCCGGGGCCGCCTCGCTCGCGGGTGCCGCAGTCTCCGGTTCCCTGTCGACTGTCGACTGTTGACTGCCGACTGCCCCGTCCTCCACCTCGATCTCGACGACGCGGCCTCCCCAGAAGGCCTTTTCGTCTCGAATGACGGTGTACTCGAGCTGTGCCGCCGGCTTACCCAGCGCCTTCGCGGCGCCTTCGACGGCGTCCTGCTCTGTCTTGCCTTCGTATCTCATCGTTTATCTCTTCGACCTCAGGCGCGCGCCTGCTTGAGCGCTTTGGCGCCCTTGCCCGGCGGCGCTGGGTCGTCCTCCTTCACGATCCGGTTCATCACGAGCTGTTGCACGATCGTCAGCAGATTCGAGAACAGCCAGTACAGCACGAGTCCCGAGGGCATGTCCTTCAGGAAGAAGCCCCACAGGACCGGCATGAACATGAAGATTTTCTTCTGCGCCGGATCCATCGTCGAAGGCGTCATCGCCTGCTGGACGTACATGGACACGATCATCAGGATGACGAGGATGTAGGTCGAGTCGATCGCCGAGAGGTCCTTGATCCAGAGGAAAAAGGGCGCGTGGCGCAGCTCGATCGACCGCGAGAGCACGTTGTAGAAGGCCACGAGGACCGGCAGCTGCAGCACGATGGGTAGGCACCCGCTCATCGGGTTGTACCCCTCCGCCTGGTAGAGCGCCATCAGCTCCGTGTTCATCTTCTGCCGCTGCGCGGCGTCGGACTTCGCCTTCTTGTACTTGTCGCGAATCGCGGTCATCTTCGGCGCGAGCTTCTGCATCTTCTTCATCGAGACGTAGCTCTTGGCCGTGAGCGGAAAGAGCAGAAGCCGGATGAGAAACGTAACGGCGAGGATCGCGAGGCCCCAGTTGCCGACGTAGCCATAGGTCTTTTTCAGCAGCCAGAGCAGCGGGCGGGCGAGGATGCCGTACCAGCCGAAATCGACCGTGCGCTCGAGCCCGAGCCCGTAGCTTTCGAGAATCGTCACGTCTTTGGGCCCGAAGTACGCGGACCCCTCGAACGCACCCTGGCCCGCGACGCCGGCGGCGATCTCGGACGTGGGCTTGCCCTCGGGCCGCGGCAGCGAGAAGGAGAAGAGGCGCGCTGAGGTCTGCGCGCGCGGCACGAGGACTTCGAGGAAGTAGTTGTCCTCGATCCCCGCAAAGCCCCGCACCGGGATCGCCCACGCGCTCTTGTCCGAGGCCTTCTCGGCCGAGGCGGTCTTCAATCCCTCCGACGTCGCGGCGACGGCGGTGGTGGCCATGACGTAGCGAGAGCCGCGCTCGGCCTCGGTGGGGTTGCGCAGCCCCGGGCCTACGAGCACGCTGTAGGCCGGGCCGGTGACCGTGACCTTGACGTCGAAGAGGTAGCCCTCGCCGACGCGAATCTCCTTGACGACCGCGATGGCAGAGTCGGCGTAGCGCCAGCGCACCACGCGGTCCGATTCGCGCTCGACGACGAAAAGCGCGTCCGCGACCTTTTTCGTCGTCGCGGCATCGGCCCCGAAATCGAGGCCGAGCGGCTTCGGGAGCTCCGGGGGCAATTTGCGCAGCAGCTCGAGCGGCTGCTTCTGTTCATCGAAGTGTCCCGTCAGGACGAAGGACGAGAGGACCGCCCCCCGGTTGGAGAAAGTGGCCTTGAAGACCCCGTTGGAAACCGTCGTCAGCGTCTCGGCTTCAGCGCTGGCCGAGGCCGGAAGGACCGTCGCGGCCAAGGCCGGGGCGTGGCTGCCGGGTGCGGCTTCGAGCGCGGCCGTCGAGGCCGGTGTCGCAGCCGCGACGGCCACGGGCGTCGCAATGGCCGGGGCGGCCCGCTTGGGCGTCTTGGGCCCGACCCACTCCCAGGTCAGCAAAACGACCAGGGAGAGACCGGCGGCAATGAGAAGGCGTCTTTCCATCTTCGGCTATGCCCCTTTCAAGGAACGGGGTCGAGGCCGCCCCGATGGAACGGGTTGCAGCGCAGAAGACGCCGGAGGGCGAGCGCGGCGCCCCGGCCGAGGCCGTGGCGGACGATCGCCTCCCGGGTGTAGACCGAGCAGGTTGGCTCGAACCGGCAGGCTCTCGGCAAGAGCGGCGAGATAAACCGCTTGTAGAAATCCAGGCCCGCGACGGCACACCGTGCGCCCGCGTTCATCGCCGCGGCAGCCGCGACAGCGCCCGCGTGACTCCCGCCGCGTAGTCCTCGGAGAGCTCCTGAAAGGAAGCCGCCGCCGCGGACGGCCGGGCATTGACGACGACCCGCACGGTTGCCCCGCCGAAGAGGCTGCGCGAGCGCCGGAAGATTTCCCGGATCCGCCGCCGCACGCGGTTGCGCTGGACGGCGCCTCCCACGCGGCGCGGAACCGAGATCCCCAGCCGGGTGCGCGCAGGAACGCTCAGGTCGGCGAGGAGGAAGACCTGGATATGTTTTCCGGAAACGCGCACCCCGGAGGCGTAGCACTCTTCGAATTCCCTGCGTTTGCGGAGGCGGTCGTCCCGGGAGAAGGTCTCGGAGACGGCCGGGCCCGAATTCACACCGTGAGTCTTTTGCGCCCCTTGCGGCGGCGGGCCGAGATGATGGCGCGGCCAGAGCGCGTCCGCATCCGGACGAGGAATCCGTGTGTGCGCCGGCGGCGCCGGTTGTTGGGCTGGTAGGTGCGCTTCATAAAAGAGGGGGAATCCTAGGGGTGGGTGGGACAGAAGTCAAGGGAAAGCCTCCGGGGGATGGTCGTGGGTCTGAGTCTCGAGTTCTGAACCGGCTCAATACTGCGCTACTCATGACTCGAGAACTCGCATATACTCCCCGCCCCCGGAGCGAAACGGGAGATTCCACAGCTGTGGAAATCTTGTGGAAATCCGGCCTTGTTCAATGATCGAGATCTGGCCCACCATCCTCAAGCAGATCGAGGAAAAGCTCGATCCGAAGGAGCTCAACACCTGGTTCGGACCGACCCGACAGGTTGCCTTCGATCCCTCTGCCGGCGCTGGAATCCTGACGATTTCGGTCCCCTCTCGGGTTTTCGCGGACTGGATCGAGTCGCGCCACGCAGCGCTGCTCGCCCGCGAGGCCGCGGCGGCCGGTTTCCCACAGCTCGAGATCCGGTTCAAATCCGGCGCCGCCGAAACGGCGCCCGCCGCTGCCGCCGTGCCCGCACCCGGCGCAGGCCGATCGATCGTGGCCAATCCGCGCTTCTCCTTCGAGAGCTTCGTCGTCGGGTCTTCCAACCAGTTCGCCCATGCCGCCGCGCGCGCGGTGGCCGAATCGCCGTCGCGCTCGTACAACCCGCTCTTTCTCTACGGCGGCGTCGGACTCGGCAAGACCCACCTCATGCACGCGATCGCCCAGGAAGTCCAGCGACTCAACCCGAATGCGCGCGTCCTGTATCTGTCGGCCGAGCGTTTCTTGAACGACCTCATCAACGCGCTGCGCTTCGAGCGGATGCACGAGTTCAAGCGCCGCTACCGGGAGCTCGACGTGCTCCTGATGGACGACATCCAGTTCATCGCAGGCAAGGACTCGACCCAGGAAGAGTTCTTCCACACCTTCAACGCGCTCCACGACGCACAGAAGCAGATCGTCGTGACTTCCGACGCGCTGCCGAAAGAAATCCCGACGCTCGAGGAACGGTTGCGCTCGCGCTTCGAGTGGGGGCTGATCGCCGACATCCAGCCCCCAGACCTCGAGATGAAGATCGCAATCATCCGCAAGAAGGCTGCCGCGGAACGAGCCAATATCCCGAACGACGTCGCGATGTTCATCGCCGGGACCGTCAAATCCAACGTGCGGGAGCTCGAGGGGCGCCTGAACCGTGTGCTAGCGTTCTCCTCGCTCACAGGAAAGCCTCTAACGGTCGAGCTCGCAAAGGAGACCCTGCGCGACATCGTGGGTAATGAAGAGCAGCGGGCCGTCCCCTCCGAGATCCTCAAAGCGGTCGCTTCCCACTACGGGCTGCGTGTTTCCGACATGAAGGCTAAGTCCAACGCTAAGCCTGTGGCGTTTCCCCGCCAGGTGGCTATGTATCTCTGCCGCAAGCTCACTGAGCTTTCCTACCCAGAGATCGGGCGCCTTTTCAACGATAAGCACCACTCGACCGTGATGCACTCCGTCGAGAAAATCGGGCGCATGATCGAGGACGATGCGGATTTCCGCAGGGTCGTGGACGGTTTTATTCAACCCTACCGCTAACGCGCGTGCCGTACACCGACTTTTTCCACCGCAGCGTTTTCCGCATCGCCGCGACGCGACTCTCGAGCAGGCTCTCCTGTGAAGAAGTGCCGCTGCGATCCACAGGAGCAGTATCGATTTTGATCCGATTTTTATTGGGTTTTTTTACTGCCTGCGAATCTTGATCGTCCCTACAAATACAGCTAAGTGTGATAGACTTTTTCTGCTATTCAGAGAGGTTTAACTCCCATGGAATTGACGGTCAAGCGGGACGATTTTCTGAACGAGCTCACACTCATGCAGGGTGTCGTCGAGAGGAAAAACACGATTCCCATCCTTTCGAATATCCTACTTCGCGCCGCCGATGGATATCTCGGGTTTACTTCAACCGACCTCGACCTGACACTACTATCCCAGGCAGAGGCAAAAGTTTCTAAGCCCGGTAGCGTCACGGTTCCCGCACGAAAGCTCTTCGACCTCATCCGTAATCTACCCGAGGCGGAAGTGGCTTTGAAGCTCATGGAAAATCACTACCTGGGAGTGACGTGCCAGAGGTCGAGTTTTCGGCTCGTGGCCCAGCCCGCCGAGGACTTTCCGACGGTGCCGAAGGTCGAGGCGAAGAAGGGGGTTTCGTTCCCATTGGATTTATGGAAACGATTAACCCGTAAGGTCTTATACGCTGTTTCCGCGGAAGAGACCCGCTTTCAGCTGATGGGTGCCCTTCTAAAAGATAAGGGTAAAGAGTTCGAGTTGGTCGCCACCGACGGTCATCGGCTGGCGCTCATTAATTTTCCCAAGGAAGACGCGAAGGCAACGCTTCCGAACGTCCTAATCCCGAAAAAGGCTCTAGCGGAGATCCTAAAGATGGACGGCAGCGCAGACGCCCGGATCGAGATCCGCCACTCCGAAAACCACCTACTCTTCACGGTTGGCAGCCGGCAGTTGATCGCGCGCCTCCTGGACGTGAACTTCCCCGATTACGAAAAGATCCTCTCGAAATCCAACGACCGTGTGGCGATGGTGCCAGCGGCCGCCTGCCAGGCCGCGATTCGCCGCGTTGCCCTTTTTTCGTCCGAGCGCTCCCGCGGCGTCAAGCTTTCCTTCGAAAAGGGATTACTGACGGTCGCTTCGGCGAGCCAGGAACTCGGCGATGGCACCGAGACACTCGACGTCGCCTTTGAAGGGGAGCCTGTGTCCATCGGCCTAAACGCCCAATACCTTCTCGATTTCTTCGAAGAGGTCGAGTCGGAGAGAGTCCACCTCGAGCTAAAGGACGAGAACACGCAGTGCCTGTGTCAGCCGGAGGGCGGCATCGAGGGCGCGTCGCGTTACATGTACGTCGTCATGCCGATGCGCCTCTGAGTCTGCGAAGGGAACGCTTGCAGCTTTTTGAATTCTCGAGCCACAGCTTCCGCAACCTCTCCCCTGACCCCGTTTCCTTCGGTGCCGGAGTCACGCTCATCACGGGAGACAATGCGCAGGGCAAGACGAACCTGCTCGAGGCCGTCTCGCTCCTGTGCGGGCAACGCTCTTTCCGCGGCGCGATCTCCGGCGACATGGCGCGGGGCGGGGAGCGCTTCGCGATCGAAGGGGTAGTCGAGGGCCGCCGCGGCTCCGAGCGAATCGCCGTGACCTGGTCGCGCGAGGAGGGCCGCGCCTTTTCGCGGGCCGGAAAGCCCGCGGGTTTCCGGGAAATCTCAGAGCTCGCGCCGGCGGTCTTTCTTGCCTTCGAGCACCAGGAGCTCGTCACGGGCTCCCCCTCCGCGCGGCGCCGGTTTCTCGACCGGCTCGTCCTGGGCTTGAAGCCGGCCGCGGGCGACGACCTGGTTCGCTACGCCGCGGTCCTCCGGGAGCGCAATGCGCTGCTCGCGAGGCTCAAGGCGGGCGCGGCGGGCGCCGTGGGCAGCGCCGGCGAGCTCGAGGCCTGGACCGAGGAGCTCGTCGTGGCAGGGTCCGCCGTGCGGCGCCACCGGATCACGGCGCTTGCGTCCTGGGAACGCGACTTCCGGGACCTGGCGCGCGGCGCCGGCGGTGATTTCGCGGACATCGAGGTCGTCTACACGGGAGGCGGCGACTCGGCAGAGCAAATGCGCAAGGCCTGCGAGCGGCTCGCTTCGCTCGAGCGGCGTCGCGGCTACACGCTCGCGGGCCCGCACCGCGACGACCTCCTCTGGAAACGCCGCGGCCGCGCGCTCGCGACCGAGGCCTCGTCCGGCGAGATCGCGCGCACGGTGGCGCTCGGGAAGCTCGCGGAATGGAAGTCGGTCGCCAGGGCCGCGGGAGAGCCGCCCCTTTTCGGCGCCGACGACTTCGACGCGGGCCTCTCGGACGCCTCGGTCGAAGAGTTTTTCGAGACGCTGCCGCGGGAAGCGGCCGTGCTCTTGACGACGGCCGCGCCTGCCTCGCGGTGGTCGCGCCGGGCCGCGGCCGTACTGGAAGTGCGGGGCGGGTCCGTCGCGGCGCCGCGGGCCTTGCGCGCCGTTGGCAGCGGACAGGCAGTTCGATGAGCACGGCCTACACAACCGATTCGATCAAGCTCCTGAAGGGCCTCGAGGCCGTGCGCAAGCGGCCCGGCATGTACATCGGGGACACGGACGACCTCTCGGGCCTCCACCACATGGTCTTCGAGCTCGTCGACAACGCGATCGACGAGGCCCAGGTCGGCCACGCCGATTTCTGCGGCGTCACGATCCACGCGGACAACTCCGTGACCGTCGAGGACAACGGGCGCGGCATCCCGGTCGGGATGCACAAGGAGCACAAGCGCGAGACGCTCGAGATCATCATGACGGACCTGCACTCGGGCGGAAAGTTCGACAACAACTCCTACAAGGTGTCGGGCGGCCTGCACGGGGTGGGCGTCTCGGTCGTCAACGCGCTGTCGAGAAGGCTCGAGGTCGAGGTCCTGCGCGAGGGCAAGGTCTGGCAGCAAGCCTACGAGAAGGGCCGCCCGGTCGCGCCCATCAAGGCGGTGGGCACCTCGAAGAAGACCGGCACCAAAGTCACCTTCTGGCCCGATCCGGAGATCTTCTCGGTCACCGAGTTCCACTTCGACAGCCTCTCACAGCGGCTGCGCGAGCTCTCGTTCCTGAATCCAGGCGTCAAGATCTCGATCCACGACGAGCGGACCGACAAGAAGCACGACTTCGCGTACGAGGGCGGGATCAAGTCCTTCGTCGAACACCTGAACAAGGCCAAGCAGCCGATCCACGACAAGGTCGTCTTCTTCCAGGACATCCGGAACGGCACGGGCGATCCCAAGCGCGACGCCGACAAGGAGCGCGTCGAGGTGGCGCTGCAGTGGAACGAGGGCTACGCGGAGACGCTCTTCGCCTTCACGAACACGATCAACAACCGCGACGGCGGCACGCACGTGGAAGGCTTCAAGACGGCCCTGACGCGCGCGGTCCAGAAGTACGCCGAGCAGAACGGCGCGACGAAGGCACTCAAGGAAACGAGCCTCTCCGGCGACGACTGCCGCGAGGGCCTCACGGCCGTCATCTCGGTCAAGGTCCGGGACCCGAAGTTCTCCTCCCAGACCAAGGACAAGCTCGTCTCCTCCGAGGTCAAGACCTGGGTGCAGCAGGTCGTCTACGAGAAGCTCGGCTCCTACCTCGAGGAGAACCCGCGGGTCGGGCGCAAGATCGTCGAGAAGATCGTCGAATCGGCCCGGGCGCGCGAGGCGGCGAGGAAGGCGAGGGAGCTCGTGCGCCGCAAGGGCGCGCTCGACAGCGGCGCCCTGCCCGGCAAGCTCGCCGACTGCCAGGAGAAGGACCCGGCCTTCTCGGAGCTCTTCATCGTGGAGGGCGACTCGGCCGGCGGCTCGGCCAAGATGGGTCGCGACCGCCGCTCCCAGGCGATCCTGCCGCTGCGTGGCAAGATCCTGAACGTC
This sequence comes from Thermoanaerobaculia bacterium, assembly GCA_041483715.1. Lineage (GTDB taxonomy): Bacteria > Acidobacteriota > Thermoanaerobaculia > UBA5066 > Gp7-AA6 > DAHUXD01. The sequence goes on along the minus strand of JBGPGG010000051.1, from coordinate 2,696 downwards.
GAGAAGGCGCGGCTCGACAAGATGCTCGCCTCGGCCGAGATCCGCACGCTCATCACGGCGCTCGGCGCCGGCATCAGCACGGACTTCGACGCCGAGAAGATCCGGTACCACAAGATCGTGATCATGACCGACGCCGACGTGGACGGCTCGCACATCCGGACGCTGCTGCTGACATTCTTCTTCCGGCACATGGCGGCGATCATCGAGAAGGGCTTTCTCTACATCGCGCAGCCGCCGCTCTACAAGGTGGCCGAAGGAAAGAAGGACACGTACCTGAAGGACGAGAAGGAGATGTCGAAGTTCCTCCTCTCGCGCCTCGGCGAAGACCGGTCGCTCTCCTCGGAGATGTCGGGCGGCACGGTCTCGGGCTCCAGGCTCGCCTCGCTCCTCGAGAAGATGGAGGAGTACCGCATGCACGTGGGCCGGCTCGGCCTGCGCGGCATGCCCGAGGGCCTCCTGCGCGCGTTGATCGACCGCGGCATGAGTTCCAAGGCGGACTTCGACGACAAGAGGAAAGTCGAGGAGATCGCGAAGGCCGTCCGCGCCTTCGGCGTGGAGAAGGCCGAGGTCGTCGCCGACGAGGAGCACTCGGGCTGGGCGCTCGAGATCCTGCGCCGGGTCAATGGCGTTGCGCGCACGGCGCGGATCGACGCCGACTTCGTCGCAGGCTTCGAGTTCAAGCGCATCCGCGAGACGGCCAGGGCGATCGCGGCCTTCCTCGACGGCCCGTACGTCGTGACCCGCAACGACGAGACGCAGAAGCACGAGACGCTTCCGGCGGTCGTGGATGCGATCTACGAATCGGCCAAGAAGGGCCTCGTCATCAACCGGTACAAGGGCCTCGGCGAAATGAACCCGGAGCAGCTCTGGGACACGACCATGAACCCCGAGACGCGGCGGCTGCTCCAGGTGGTTGTCGAGGACGCGGTCGAAGCCAACCTAGTCTTTTCGATCCTCATGGGCGACGCAGTCGAGCCGCGCCGCGAGTTCATCGAGCTGAACGCGCTCAACGTGAGGAATCTCGATATTTAGTGCAATGAACTTTCGGATGTCGGATGTCGGATGTCGGAATGACGTCCGGAATACCCCGCAAATCCGAATTCCGAAATCCGAATTCCGAGATCACGCATGACCAGCAACCTCCTGACGCCCGACGAAAAGATCCCCGTCACCATCGAGGACGAGGTCCGCCGCTCGTACCTCGATTACGCGATGTCCGTCATCATCGGGCGGGCGCTGCCGGACGTGCGCGACGGGTTGAAGCCCGTCCACCGCCGCTGCCTCTACGGCATGTGGGAGCAGGGCAACCTGCACAACAAGCCGTACCGGAAGTCCGCGCGCATCGTCGGAGACGTCCTCGGCAAGTATCACCCGCACGGCGAGAGCGCGGTCTACGACTCGGTCGTGCGCATGGCGCAGGAGTTCTCGCTGCGTTACCCGCTCGTGGACGGCCAGGGCAACTTCGGCTCGATCGACGGCGACAACGCCGCTGCGATGCGCTACACCGAGGTGCGGCTGACTCGCCTGGCCGGCGAGATGCTGGGCGAGGACATCGACAAGGAGACCGTCGACTGGACCCCGACCTACGACGGATCGCTCGTCGAGCCGACGGTGCTTCCGGCGAAGTTCCCGAACCTGCTCGTCAACGGCTCGTCGGGAATCGCCGTCGGCATGGCGACCAACATCCCCCCGCACAACCTTTCCGAGGTGATCGACGCGACGATCGAAATCATCAAGCATCCCGACGCCACGCTCGCCCAGCTCATGAGGAAGCTGCCCGGGCCCGACTTTCCCACCGCCGGGTTCATCCACGGCGCCCAGGGCATCAAGGACGCTTACAGGACCGGCCGCGGCACCGTCCAGGTGCGCGCCCGGGCCGTCATCGAGAAGGCCGCCCGCGGCGACAAGGAAGCGATCGTCGTCACGGAGATTCCCTACCAGGTCAACAAGGCGAAGCTGATCGAGCGCATCGCCGAGCTCGTCAACGAGAAGAAGATCGAGGGGGTCGCCGACCTGCGCGACGAGTCCAACCGCGAGGGCATGCGGATCGTCGTGGACTTGAAGCGCGCCGAGAACGCGCAGGTCATCCTCAACAAGCTCTACGCGCTGACCCCGATGCAGTCGACCTTCGGAATCATCTTCCTCGCGATCGTCGAGAACCAGCCGCGCGTCCTGCCCCTCCACGACCTGCTGCGCCACTTCATCGACCACCGCAAGACGGTCGTCATCCGGCGCACCCAGTTCGACCTGAAGAAGGCCGAGGAGCGGGCGCACCTCTTGCGCGGGCTCGCGCTCGCGCTGGCCAACTTGGACCAGGTCATCAAGATCATCCGCGCCTCGAAGGACCCGAAGGAGGCCAAGGAACGCCTGATGGCCGAGGTCTCGATGACCCGCGCCGGGCTCGAGAAGTTCATCGGCATGCCACTCGAGGAGGCGGGGACGAAGACGAAAAGCACGGAAGTGCTCCGGCTCGACGACATCCAGGCCCAGGCGATCCTCGACATGCGCCTGCAGCGGCTGACCGGGCTCGAGCGCGACAAGATCGTCGCCGAGTTCAAGGAAGTCCTGGCGCTCATCGCGAAGCTGCGCGAGATCCTCGGTTCCGAGAAGCTCGTCCTCGACATCATCGTCGACGAGCTCCAGCAGATCCGCAAACAGTACGGCGACGAGCGGCGCACGCAGATCGTGGCGGAAGC
>JBGPGG010000050.1:0-19457 GCA_041483715.1 Thermoanaerobaculia bacterium | reverse complement strand
TGTTTGAGGAGGAGCCATCCGGCCGACGCCGGATAATCCGGAACGCGGTTCTACTTCTTTAAAATGGTGGAGGCGGCGGGAGTTGAACCCGCGTCCGGAAGCGTTACGGGAGAGGCCACTCCATGCTCTTACCGGTACGCGTCTTTCCGGTGGTCGGCGGCGGTCAGGAATACGACGCGCTTCTCGTCGTCGATTTCGAAGAAGAGTCGCCACGTGCCGATGCGAATCCTCCACGTAGGAGGATCCCAGTCCTGGAGCCGCGCGGCCGACGGGACTTCGCGGGGCACCGCCCGGAGGACTGGATAGACGCGCTTGGCAAGCGTGTTCTGGATTCGCTTCGCCGCTTCGGGCCCCAGGCTGGCAAGGTCGCGCTGGAAGCCTGTGGTCTCGAAGATGCGGTACTCAGACAAAGCGGCCCTTGCCGGCAACCACTTCCCGATGGCCTCTCTTGAGGCGCCGGCCGAGAGCGGCATTCGACCGGATCTCGCTCATCTCTGAGTCCGGAACGAACATTTCCGAGACGGCCCTCTGCCGGGCCGCCGTCTCGATGAAGTTGGAAACGGATCGGTTCTCGACGGCGGCGGCTTCCGCGATGAGGCGATAGGTGGCATCGTCGATCCGAACTGTCAGGGTTTTCGGCATTGCATCACTCCGATGGCATTGTAGCATCAGAGTTATGCAAGACCCTCTCTCGGCGGGAGAGGGAGGTCTTTGGATAATGGTGGAGGCGGCGGGAGTTGAACCCGCGTCCGGAAGCGTTACGGGAGAGGCCACTCCATGCTCAGCCTCTTCTTGGTTCTCGCCCTGCCGCCTCGAGAAGAGGCAAAACGGCGTCAGGGCAACCCCGGATTGATTTCGCCGCTTCGTCCGGGGGGCCCGGAGCGGCTACACCCGCATTTCGCGACGTCGGACGCGGCGCGGCGGGTGCGCTACGCGTCAAACGAGGCTACTTAATTAAGCAGCCAGAGCGAAGTTGCTGTTGTTCGCAGCTACTATTTTTCACCCTGCTTTAACGAGGAGGGGTGAGACCTCGGCATGCAACCTCTCGCGCAATCGTCCCCGTCGAAGCCGTTTCGCCCCCACGAAGAATTACGCAAGATTCAAAGATCGACTGGGAATACTACCACCTGCGCGCGCGGCGCTTGACACGGGTGGCCTGGCCGGCATGGAATGCCCGTGCAATGGCCAAAAACGATCTGATCGTCGTCGTGACCTCCGTCGGCACGGAGGAGCAGGCGCTCGACGTGGCGCATGCGCTCGTGCGCAGCCGCCGCGCGGCCTGCGTGAACATCATCCCGAACATCCACTCGGTCTACCGCTGGAAGGGCCGGGTCTGCGATGACGGGGAGATGCTGCTCATCATCAAGACTCTGGCCTCGCAGTTCGAGGCGGTGCGCGAGACGATCCACAAGGTCAACACGTACGAGCTCCCCGAGGTCCTCGGCTACAGGGTGGACATGGCCTCGCCGGGATTCCTGTCCTGGATCGAGAAGATGACGGCCTCACCCAAGCGCAAGGTCGCGGGCAAGGCGAAGACGAAGACGAAGGCGAAGAAGGCCCCCGGCAAGAAGGCGGCCCCGCGGCGAAAGGGCTAGCGGAGGGCCTCTACGGCTTCCGCCTCTCTGAAGCCAAGGGAAAAGAAGCCCCTCTCCCTACTTCACCGCCGCAAGTGCCTGGTCGAGGTCGGCGAGGATGTCTTCGAGGTCTTCGATCCCGACGGAGATGCGGACGAGGCCGGGGGTGACGCCGAGGCGGTTGCGCTCCTCTTCCGGAATCGGGGCGTGAGTCATGGTCGCGGGGTGGGAGATGAGCGTCTCGACGCCGCCGAGGCTTTCGCCGAGCGAGCAGAGGCGCACCTTGCCGAGGAACGCCCCCGCGTTCTCGAAGGAGCCGAGCTCGAACGAGATCATCGCTCCGAACCCGCACATCTGCTTTTTCGCGAGAGCATGCTGCGGGTGCGACGCGAGGCCCGGGTAGTTGACCTTCCTGACCTTGGGGTGCTTTGCGAGGTGCTCCGCGACGGCGCGGCCGTTCGACTCGTGACGCTCCATGCGCACGGAGAGGGTCTTGATGCCGCGCAGCACGAGCCAGGAGTCCATGGGCGACAAGATCGCGCCCGAGGTGTTCTGCACGAACGAGAGCCACTCGACGTGCTCCTTCGACTTCGCAATCGCGGCGCCGCCGACCGTGTCGGAGTGGCCGCCGAGGAACTTCGTCGTCGAGTGCATGACGATGTCCGCCCCGAGGGCGAGCGGCTTCTGGAGGTAGGGCGAGGCGAACGTGTTGTCCACGACGACGATGGCGCCGTTTCGGTGCGCGAGCTCCGAGAGGACCGCGATGTCGCAGAGCTGCATCGTCGGGTTGGTGGGGGACTCCAGGTGCAGCATCTTCGTCTCGGGCCGGATCGCGCGCTCGACTTCGCTCGGCGAAGCCGTGTCCACGAACGAGAACGTCACGCCGTAGTTCGCGAGGATCTTCGTGTAGTAGCGGTACGTGCCGCCGTACGTCATGTTCGAGCAGACGACGTGGTCGCCCTGCTTCACGAGCGTCGAGATCGCCGTGATCGCCGCCATGCCCGACGCGAACGCGCGCGCACCGGCGCCGCCCTCGAGCACCGCGAGGTTTTCCTCGAGCGCCGAGCGGGTCGGATTCTGCGTGCGTCCGTACTCGTACCCCTTGTGCTTGCCGAGTCCCTCCTGGACGTACGTCGAGGTCTGGTAGATCGGCACCGTCACGGAGCCGGTCGAGGGATCGGGCTCGTTGCCCGCGTGGACGCAGTCGGTCGAAAAGCCCATGGTCTTATCCTTTCGGCCGCGAGGCGGCGAAGATGCCCTGGTCGGGATAGCGCTCCGCCCCGTCCGGGAAGAGCGTGACGACGGTCTTGCCGGGGCCCAGGCGTTCCGCGATGCGCAGCGCCCCGGCCGCGGCCGCTCCGGCGGAGCCTCCGGCGCAGAGCCCCTCCTCGCGGGCGAGCGCGCGGCAGGTGTCGAAGGCTTCCTTGTCGCGGATCTCGATCGCCTCGTCCATGATGCTGGGATCGAAGATCGGCCAGAGTTTCGAGAGGCCGATGCCCTCGACGTCGTGCGGCCCGGGGGCGCCGCCGCCGAGGATCGAGCCCTGCGGCTCGATGGCCACCCGCAGCAGGCCCGGGTTCATTTCCGAGAGGTAGCGTGCGACGCCGGTGAACGTTCCGGTCGTGCCCACGCCGGCTACCCACGCGTCGATCGGGCCGCCGATCTGCGCGGCGATCTCCGGGCCCGTCGTCTCGTAGTGGGTTTGCGGGTTGATGGGGTTGTAGAACTGGTTGGGGTGGTAGGCGCCGGGAGTGTCGCGCACGATCTCATTCGCCCGCTCGATCGCGCCGACCATCATGGCGTCGGACGGAGTGCGGATGACCTCGGCGCCGAGCCCGCGCATGAGCCGGGCCTTTATGTCGCCGTAGCCCTCGGGCATGACGATCACGCACCGGTAGCGCCGCGAGGAGGCGACCATCGCCAGCGCCACGCCGGTGTTGCCCGAGGTCGCCTCGACGATCGTGCCTCCGGCCGCGAGCAGCCCGCGCGCCTCGGCGTCCGCAATCATCGCTTTCGCGATGCGGTCCTTGACGCTGCCGCCGGGGTTGAACCACTCGAGCTTGGCGAAGATGCGGGCGGCGCCGCGGGAGAAGTGCGGCAGCTCCACGAGCGGAGTGCGTCCGATCGCTCCGAGGAGACTTCCGGCTGCCGGAGCGGTCCCGGCGGGCGAGAGCATCATGGACAAGGGGCTGTGACGATAACAAAAAAAGCCCCGGCTTGACGCCGGGGCCCGTGGAATCGAGAGAGAGAGGCTTAGTAGGACTGCTGCGCGCGGCGCGCCGCGTAGCACTCGCGGCAGTAGACCGGCTTGCCGTTGGTCGGGTTGAACGGAACCTGCGTCTGCTTGGCGCAGCCGTCGCAGGTCACGTCGTAGAAGGTGCGCTCGCGACCCTCTCCCGAGGACGTCTTGCGCTTGTCGCGGCAGGGCTTGCACCGCTTCGGCTCGTTGGTGAAGCCCTTGCGGGCGTAGAACTCCTGATCGTCCGCCGAGAAAAGGAACGTGCCGCTGCAATCGACGCAATTGAGGTTCTTGTCCGTGTATTGCTGCATCATGGAATTAACAGATCTCCTGGGTTTCATCCCTGTGCCGGGGCCGGCGCTATGGCCGCGCTCCGGCGAAAAAAATGGTGAATCGGTTACACAACTCGCGAAACTCCGGCGCCCGTGCGCCGGGGAAGAGGTATTTCTAGGACCGACCCCCTTTCGAACGCACGCACGTCTGCCCGCAAAGACGCACGGATGGGGGATGGAAAAGCATAAAGGTGGCGGTTGCGATCTGCGGAGTCTTCGTAAAAGCTGGCGAAAAGTAGCACGGGCGTTGTAAGGGTTGCAAGGGGGAGTTGAGGACCCCTCACCCCAACCCTCTCCCGCCGGGAGAGGGTGCCCTGAAATTCCCCTCTCCGCCCACCGTGGGGAGAAGGCAGGGTGAGGGGGATAACCCTTTGGGCAGAGTGGTTTAGCTAGCTTCCGATCACGCCCTGGACCGGCGAGGACGCCGTGGCGTAGCGCTTCCTCGGGATGCGTCCGGCAAGGTAAGCGTCCCGTCCGGCGCGCACGGCATCCCGCATGGCGCGCGCCATCCGGACCGGATCGGCGGCGCCGGCGATGCCCGTGTTCATCAGCACGCCAGCGGCGCCGAGCTCCATCGCGACGCACGCATCCGAGGCCGTGCCCACGCCCGCGTCCACGATCACGGGGACGTTCGCACGCTCGAGGATGATCGCGATGCTGTTCGGATTTTGGATCCCGAGCCCCGAGCCGATCGGCGCCCCGAGCGGCATGACCGCGGCGGCGCCGGCATCCTCGAGCTTGCGGCACACGATCGGGTCGTCCGAGGTGTACGGAAAGACGACGAACCCTTCCTTGACGAGCGTGGCCGTCGCGGAAAGCAGCGCCTCGTTGTCGGGCCACAGCGTCTGCTCGTCGCCGAGCACCTCGAGCTTGACCCAGTTGGAGAGGCCGACCTCGCGGCCGAGCCGCGCGGCGCGGACGGCGTCTTCCGCGTTGTAGCAGCCGGCGGTGTTCGGCAGGAGCGTCATGCCGCGGGGGATGTAGTCGAGCAGCGACTCCTTCGAGCGGTCGGTCAGGTTCACGCGGCGCACGGCGACCGTGACGATCTCGGCTTGAGATTCCTCGAGCGCCGCCTTCATGAGCGGGAAGGTCGCGTACTTGCCCGTGCCGACGATCAGGCGCGACCGGAACTGCCGCCCGCCGAAGACGAAAAGATCGGCCGTCGCCGCGGGCGCGACCGGGGGCTCGAGGGTCGTTGGGTTGGCCATGGGGAAATACTATGCCCTTGCCGGGTCGATGAGGAAAACGTTGTCGATCAGGCGGGCCTTCCCGAGCCGCACGGCGGCTGAGAGCGCGACCCCGGGAATGACCCTGTCCGCGATCCGCATCGTCTCGGCGTGCACTGCCTCCACGTACTCCACCTGGAGGCCGGAAGCTTCGAGCTGCTTTCGGGAGTCTTTCTCGATCTGCCGCGGGTCGGTCGAGCCGTGGGCCGCGCGGCCCCGCGCGGCGAACAAGGTGCGCGAGAGGTCCGCCGCGCGCAGGCGCTCGCCGGCCGAGAGGTACGCGTTGCGCGAGGACATCGCCAGGCCGTCGGCCGCGCGGACCGTCTCGCCGATGACGAGCCGAACGGGCAGATCGAGGTCGCGGATCATGCGCCCTATGACGGCGACCTGTTGAAGGTCCTTGCGCCCGAAGACCGCGACGTCGGGCAGCACGCGGAGGAAAAGCTTTGCGACGACCGTAGCGACGCCGCGGAAGTGTCCCGGCCGGCACGCGCCCTCGCCGCCCTCGGAGACGCCGGAAACCTCGACGGCCGTGGAGAAGTCCGGCGGATAGAGGGCGGTTGGGTCCGGAAGGTACAGGATGTCCGCGCCTTCCTTCTCGAGCAGGCGCGCGTCGTCCTCCTCGCGCCGCGGGTAGCGGGAGAAATCCTCACCCGGCGCGAACTGCAGCGGGTTGACGAAGATCGAGACGACCGTCATCCCGGCTTCGCGTTTGGCCAGGCGCACGAGCGAGAGATGCCCCTCGTGCAGCCCTCCCATCGTCGGGACCAACGCGATCGGCCGCGCGGCCATCCGCGACTGGGCGACGGCCTCGCGCAGGGGTGCGAGCGTGCGTATGGTTCTCAATGAACCTGGCGTAGCGTCGCCTTGACGCCGGTGAACGATTCTTCCTTGGACGGGAACGCGCCGCTCTTGACGTCCTGCGTGAAGGCGCGCGCGGCGCCCTCGATGATGGAGGCGAGGTCGGCGTAGCGCCGGACGAACTTCGGCCGCAGGTCGCGCGTGAGCCCCACGACGTCGTGGAAGACGAGTACCTGGCCGTCGCAGGCGGCGCCGGCGCCGATGCCGAGCGTCGGGACCGCGATCTCCTGCGTGATCTCGGCCGCGAGCGAGTCCGGGACGCACTCGAGCACGATCGCGAAGCAGCCGGCCTGGACGAGCGCCTGCGCGTCGTCGCGGATCTGGCGCGCCGAGTCCGCTTCGCGGCCCTGGACCTTGAAGCCGCCGAACTTGCGGTAGGACTGCGGCGTGAGGCCGACGTGCCCCATCACCGGGATGTCGGCGGCGAGGATCGCCTCGACCGCCGGGAGGATGCGGCGGCCGCCCTCGAGCTTCACCGCGGCCGCGCCGCCGTCGGCGAGGAAGCGGCCGGCGTTCTCGACGGCGCGCGCGGGCTCGGCCTGGTACGAGAGGAAGGGCATGTCGCCCACGACGACGGCGCGTTTGGCCGCTCGCGCGACGGCCCGCGTGTGGCGCACCATGGAGTCCATCGTGGCCGTCAGCGTGTTCGGCTCGCCGTAGATCGCCATCTCGACCGAGTCGCCGACGAGCAGGACGTCCACGCCGGCCGCATCGAGCAGCGCTGCCGTCGGCGCGTCGTAGGCGGTCATCATCGCGATCCGCTCCCGGCCCTTGGCCGCGACGAGCTGCGGGATGGAGAGGGGCTCCTGATCCGGAAGGATAGCCATCGTTCGCTCCTTTTCCTTTCGGTCGACGTCCCGAAGATCGGGATCGCCGCCGCAAAGGGCGAGGGGGGAATTATACCGGGGTCAGACCTTGAATTTGTCCTCCAGGGAGCCGAATCAGGGCCGATTCAAAGTCTCACCCCGCTCCGATCAGGCCCCCAGCCGCCAGCGCTCGACCAGCTCCCGGGGCGAGAGGACCGCGACCCCGCGGCGCGCTCGCGCGGGGTAGCGGCGCAGGTTGCCCGTAACGAGCGGACAGGCCGCAGCGGCGGCCACCGCAAGTAATGCGGCATCATCAGGATCAGGCAGGTTGAGCGGCCACGGCGGGGCCGCGACCTCCAGCCCGAGGAGCTCGAGCGAACCGAGGAGCCTTTCAACGGCCGCCCCCGGGAGACGGAGCTCCGGCCGGCGGAGGACGTCTTCGTACTCGGCGAGAATCTGGAAGTCGAAGACCGGCTGGATGTCACCCGCGAGGGCCGCCTCGACGATGCGAGCGGGCGGGCCATTTGCGCTGAGCATTCCCGAAACGAGGACCTTCGTATCGAGAACGACCTTCACGCGCGCGAACGGCGGCGCGCCTTGCGGCTCCGGGCGATGATCCCGTCAATCTTCCCGGCCCCCAGGCGATCGAGACCGGTCTCCTTCGCTCGGCGGCGGATCTCCCGCAGCGCGCGAAGGCCGCGAGCGCGCCGGACCATTTCGAACGCCTCATCGAGGGAATCCCCGTTCACTTTGAGCAGGATGGCGATCGGACGGCCGTTGGAGGTCAGCAGGGCCTCGCCCGCGTCCGCGAGAGCCTTCTGAGCCTGCCGAGGACGGGTGCGAAAGTCGCGGATCGTCAGCGTCTTCACGGGAAGAGTGTAGCACTCACGGGTGACAATTGTCACCCGCCTCCGCTAGCGGGGTGCGTTTCCCGCCGGGACGTAGTACTGGACTCCCTTCTTCGCCCTCTGGATCTGGGCGACGAGGTCGTCGAAGTCGGCGGGGCGGTTGACGAAGTCGATCTCGTTGGTGTCTACGACCAGCAGCGGCGTCTCGTCGTAGTGGTAGAAGTAGTAGTTGTAGGCCTCGATCAGCTGCGCGAGGTACTCGGGCGTGATGGCCTTCTCGAGCGTGCGGGTCTTCTTCTTGATCCGCTTCATGCACGTCTCGATGGATCCCTGCAGATAAATGACGAGGTCGGGCTTGCGTACGGACTCCGACAGCAGCGTGTACAGCTTGTCGTAGATCAGGAGCTCCGAGTCGTCGAGGTTCAGGCAGGCGAAAATCTTGTCCTTGGGGAAGTGGTAGTCCGCGACGACGAGGGTCGTGAACATGTCGATCTGCGCGATCTCCTGTTGCTGCTGGTAGCGCGCGAGGAGAAAAAAGAGCTGGGTCTGGAAAGCCGCCCCCTTCTTCTTCTTGTAGAAGTCGGGCAGGAAGGGGTTGTCGACGTCCTCGAGGATCTTGGTGCCGTGGAATTTGCGCGACAGCATCTCCACGAGCGAGGTCTTGCCGACGCCGATCGGGCCGTCGATCGCGAGGTGTCGGAGCTTGACGTCGCCTTCCGTGTGAATTGCCATCGCAGGGGATTCTATTCCGTTCGCGCCTCGGCGCCGTAGCCCGGCTCGAATCGCTCCGGTAATGCCCTTACCGCGCCAGGACCTGCGCGATGCCGCACAGGCACAGCGTCACGGACACGAACCCATTCGCCGTGAAGAAGGCCGCGTTGACGCGCGAGAGGTCGCTGGGCCGGACGATCGTGTGCTGGTAGACGAGAGCTGCAAGAGTGGCCGCGATCCCGGAGAGAAAGATCGCGCCGCCGCCCGAGAGGCGCCAGACCGCGGCGAGCAGGACGGCCATCGCGACGTGGAGGAGCGCCGAGACCACGAGCGCCCGCGCCGCCCCGAGGCGGGCCGGGATCGATCGCAGGCCCGCGCGCCGGTCGAATTCCTCGTCCTGCAGCGAATAGATGACGTCGAACCCGGCGGTCCAGAAGAGGACGACGAACCCGAGGAGGATGGGAAGCCACTCCACCGAGCCGCTCACGGCGATCCACGCCCCCACGGGCGCGAGCGCGAGGCAGAGCCCGAGAACGAGGTGCGAAAGCGCCGTAAACCGCTTCGTGTAGGAGTAGAGGAGGAGCAGGGCGAGCGCGACAGGCGAGAGCAGGAACGCCAAGCGGTTCAGGCTCGCCGCAGCCGCGACGAACAGGACGATCGAAGCGACGAGAAAGGCCCGCGCGAATCCGACCGACAACGCGCCCGAGGGCAGCGCGCGCGACGCGGTCCGCGGGTTCGCCGCGTCGATGCGCCGGTCGGCCAGCCGGTTGTGCGCCATCGCGGCGCTGCGCGCCCCGACCATCGCGAGCAGGATCTTGCCGAGCGTCGCCGGTGCCGGCCATCCGCCCGAGGCGAGGAAAGCCGAGTAGAGCGCGAAGGGAAGCGCGAAAAGGGTGTGCGAGAACTTGATCATCTCGAGCGTCGTCCGGAGCGACCGGAAGACGCCCGGCCGGGCGTTCACCGCGGACGGCGGCGCGGCTTCGGTGGCATGGAGGCGCCCGTCTCGCCTTTCCATCGGAATTGCTCCCCGCGCGGCTCGAGGCCGAGCGTGCGCGCCGCGCGGACGCACCAGGCATCGAGGAAGCGGTCGACCGAGGGCGAGTCGATATAGAAGGCCGCCAGGGGCGGCGCGATGATCGCTCCGGCCGTTGCCGCGCGGCGCATGTTCTCGATGTGGACGAGCGAGTATGGCGACTCGCGGAATGCGAGCAGAAGCGGACGCCGCTCCTTGAGGCAGACGTCGGCCGCTCGCTGCAGCAGGTCGCGCGATGTGCCGTTGGCGATCGAGCCAAGCGTGCCGGCGCTGCACGGGACGACGGCCATTCCGGAGACGGGATAGGAGCCGGACGCGATCGACGCGCCGACGTCGGCGTTGGCGTGGATCCTCACCCGCGCGGCCAGCGCGCGGGGCGCCTCGAGGCGGGCGACCCAGGATTCGGGAGACGTGATGTCGGCCGCGATCTCGCTCTGCGCGACCTGGAGCCCCGCGTCCGAGATGACGAAGTGAAGGCGCGCGAGGCGTTTGGACGCGAGCGCGATCTCGACGAAGCGCTTTGCGAGGCGCGCTCCCGAGCCTCCCGAAACGCCGACGACGATCTCCCGGCCCGCCACGCTCGTCAGTCTATACGGGCCAACCGACAAGAAATTGGACACGCGACAGGGCGCGTTGACACCGCTCCTCGGGCCGCAGGGTCAGTGCTTTGGCGTTGGTGCCGCGCGGTTGCCGACGGCGTTTCTGTCAGGCGCCTAACGCGGGATGGGCGCCCTCTCCCGGCCTAACCCTCTCTGCGTTCTCCACTTGGGCTTCGGGTGGGCGGCCGGCACGGCTTTCGCGATGAGCGCATCTCGAACGAAAGGAGGTGCCGATGGAGAACGCCTGATCGCAAAGACCCGATGAGGACAGGTTTTCAAGCCAATGAATCGAACGCGATCGTTTTTTCAAAATCGGAAGGAGTTCTCGATGCATCCGTCCAGGATTCGCGCCACCGGTCTCGCCGTCTTCCTGTGTCTCGGGGCGGCCGCTCTTCTCTTTGCCGAAGGGGCGGAAGAGAAGGCCGTCGCCAAAAAGGTCAACATCAACACTGCGTCCGAGGCAGAGCTCGCCTACCTTCCGCGTCTCGGCGCGAAGGTCGCCGTCCGCATCGTCGAGCATCGCAAGCAGAAGCCGTTCGCCCGCCCCGAGGAGCTCATGCAGGTCAAGGGGATCGGCGAGAAGCTCTTCCTGACGCTCAAGCCCTATGTCGCGGTCAGCGGCCCCACGACCCTCACTGCCAAGGTGCGTTCTTCCTCCTCCTCGGCCTCCCGCCGCGCCTCCCCCCCGGCGCCGAAGGAGAAGCCCGCCACCACCGTTCCGGTGGGCAAGGGACGGTGACTTCCACGCCCGCCCGGGGCCCCCAGGGCCCCGGGCCTCTTCGCCCCGAGAGCGGCGTTTCGCTCGTCGAGCTGCTCATCGGGATCACCGCGGTGGCGTGGATCCTCGCGCTCGCGACGCCGGGGGTGACGCGATTGCGACAGGGGGTCGCCCTGCGCTCGGCCGTCCACGAGGCGAGCGTGGCCTTCTACCTCGCGCGCTCGTACGCGATCTCTAGGAATCGAAACGTCGGCCTGAAGTTCCGGAAGAACGGCGATCGCTACGAGTGGGCGCTCTATGCCGACGGCAACGGCAACGGCCTGCGCACGACCGAGATTACGAGCGGCGTGGACAAGTATCTCGGCGTCTACTACCCGTGGTCGCGCAACGACGTCCTGCCGGCGATCATGACCGGAACGCGCGTGCCCGATCCCGGAAGCCCCGGTCACTACCTCGATCGGATCGACGATCCGATCCGCTTCAACAGTTCCGACATTTGCTCGTTCTCGCCGATGGGGGAAAGCACGCCGGGCTCCGTCTACTTCTGGGACGCGCGCGACGGGATGGCCGTTCTGCGCGTGCTTGGCCGGACGGCGAAGGTGCGCAGCCTCTACTACCGGCGGGGAGAAAGAGGGTGGACGCCATGATCATTCCCATCGAGCCCGGGCAGAGGATGGACGGCGACGTCGCCGCCCTCGATTCCCCAGAGAAGGGCTTTCTCATAGTGGGCGCCGGCCGGCACGCGGCCGCGAGCCGCGACGCAGTCCGTCAAGCGCGCACCCGGGCCCACCTCGACGCCGTCCCAAAGGGTGGACCGGAGGATCCGCGCGCCGGCGCCGACGGAGACGCGGCCGAGAACACTCTCGGAGGCGGCGAAGCCGGACGGCGCTTCTCGGAAGAGGACACGCTGCCGGTCATCGAAGTGCCCTCCTCCCTTCGGAAACGTTCCTCCGCGCTCGAGCGCTTCGAGCGACGCGCGCAGGAAATCGCCCGGGCGGCCGAGATCGGAGTGCGGGCCATGATGCAGGACGAAGCCCAGTTCTTCCCGCCCCTCGTCGAGCAGCGGCTGCCACAGGTGCGCGACCAGGGCTGTCTCGCCGGGAGGGATGCGCGCGAGCAGCCGGGGCGCGAGCACGCAGACGCCGGTGTAGAGCAGCGGCCGTGGGCTGCGGACGCCGAAGGCCGTGATGCGATCCCCTTCGGCCTGAAGCGGCGTGTACTGCTCCGGGTGCCGATTCTCCGTGACGAGGAGCGTCGCGGCGCGCCCCGATTTCCGGTGGCGGGCGAGGAGGGCCGGGAAGTCGGGCTCGATCGCGCCGTCGGAGTTGACGACGAGAAAGTCCCCGCCCGACAGGAACTCTCCGGCGTTGCGCAGCGCGCCGGCGGTACCGAGGATCATCGGCTCCTGGAAAAACGCGAGCTGCGGCAGGTCCGTCGGCTCCTGGCCCAGCTGGCGCTCGACTTCGTCGCCCAGGTGATGGAGATTGACCGCTACTTCGCCGACGCCGGCCTCGCGAAGCCGCCGGAGATGTGCGAGCGCGAGCGCAACGTTGAGAAAAGGTAGGAGCGGCTTGGGGACCGCTTCCGTCACCGGGCGAAACCGCGTCCCCTTGCCCGCGCAGAGCAGGATCGCCCTCGTCGTCGGGTCCACGTCTACCGTTTTCCGTCTCCCGTCTCCCGTCCCCACACCATATCGGCGGGCAGCGCGGGCTCTTCCTTGCGCCGCCGCAGGTAGAGCTCGGCGTAGGAATACGGGATCGCTTCGCTCGGGTCGAGCGCGAGCTGCCCGATCAGCTTGCGAATCCCGATCGGGTCGCCCTCGACCTCGACGAAGTTGCCGATGGGCGTCTCGTCGAGCGCGACGATGCAGCCCGCGGCGTCCCACTCCTCGCGCCGCTTCTCGTAGCGAAAGCGCCGCTCGAGCCCGAGGCCGTTGAGGATTGCTTCCGCTTCACCGGCGTCCGAAACCTCGACCTCCCGCTCTTCGCGGATCTTCACGCCGTCCTGGAAACGCGCCGCTCCCTTGTACGTGAGGATCGCGCGGCCGGCCGCGCGGCGCAGGCGCACGGTGCGCCCGCTGCCGGAAAGCTTGCGCGCGGCGTCGTCATAGAGGTCGTTCGTCTCGTCGTGACGCGGCGCGTGGAGTTTGGCGCCCGCCTCTCGAAGCTTGTCGCGAACGGCGCCGAGGTCGGGCGCAGGAATCTTGACCTCGATCTCCTCGCGAATCCCCTTGTCCCGGGCGGCCGTCACGGAAGCAGGGAGCGCGCGATCTGCTGGGCCCGCTTTCCATCCACGCGGCCCCGATGGCGCGCCATGAGCCCTTTCATCGCGAGGCCGACGTCCTTCTGGGCGGAAAGTCCCTTTTCCTTGATCACTTCGCGCAGCGTGCTCTCGATCTCGGCGTCGCTCAGACCCTTGGGAAGGTAGCCGTCCAGGATCGCGAGCTCCTCGGTCTCGGCGTCCACGAGGTCCTGGCGGCCGCCCTTCGCGTACTGCTCGATCGAGTCCTTGCGCTGCTTGACCGCGCGCCGAAGGACGGCCTCGACCTCCTCATCCGTGAGGACGCGCTGGGCCTGGATTTTCTCGTTCTTGAGCCCTGCGAGCAGCAGCCGGAGCGTCGAGACACGTCGCTTGTCGCCGCCCTTCATCGCCGCCTTCAAGTCTTCTTCGAGCCGCGCCAGCATGGGCGGAGGCTATCACCGGGCGCCGCCGGACGCGGCACTCTGTCCTCGGAGGCGATAGCCTTGCGCCGTGAAGCGCTTTCTCGTCGGCACGGCCGGGCACATCGACCACGGCAAGACGGCGCTCGTGAAAGCCCTGACGGGCATCGACGCCGACCGGCTCCCCGAGGAGAAACGCCGGGGAATCACGATCGATCTCGGATTTGCACACGCTGAGTGGGACGGCGCGCGCGTTTCGTTCGTCGACGTTCCGGGGCACGAGCGGTTTGTCCGCAACATGCTCGCAGGCGCAGGCGGGATCGATGCGGTGCTCCTCGTGGTCGCCGCGGACGAGTCCGTGATGCCTCAGACCCGGGAGCACTTCGAGATCGTCCGTATGCTCGGACTCACGCGCGGGGTCGTCGCGGTCACCAAGAGCGACCGCGTTGCCCGCGAGCTCGTCGAGGTAACGGTCTCGGACGTTCGGCAGCTGCTGCAGGGGTCCCCGCTGGCGGCGGTGCCCATCGTCCCGGTCTCCTCGGTGACCGGGGAAGGGCTCGAGGATCTGAAGGCGGCCCTGCTTGAGCTCGGTAGGGACTCGCCCACCGAGGAGCGCGAAGCGCGCGTCACGCGTTTGCCGATCGACCGCGCATTCCTGGTTCCGGGTTTCGGCCCGGTCGTCACTGGCAGCCTCGTCTCCGGGGCGATCTCCCGCGACCAGAAGCTCGAGCTTCTGCCCGAGCGCCGTCTCGTGCGTGCCCGGAGGGTGGAAGTGCACGGGCGCGAAGAGGAAGTGGCGCGGGCGGGCGAGCGCGTGAGCGCGAACATCGCGGGCGTCGAGCTCGAGAACCTCCACCGTGGAATGGTCCTGTCCCTACCCGGCGCGCTGTCCGTCTCGGCGCGGCTGCTCGTTCGTCTCGAGCTTCTGCGCGGCGCGGCGCCCCTGAAGAGCGGAGCCCGCGTGGCGTTCCATCACTTTGCGAGCGAGGCGCGCGCGGGCGTGCGCGTTCTGGGCGGCGCGTCGATCGGGCCGGGCGAATCTGCCCTGGCCGAACTGCGGCTTTCGAAGGAAGTGGCCGCGGTCCCAGGCGATCGCTTCGTTGTGCGGCGCCTCTCCCCGGTCGAGACCATCGGCGGCGGCGTCGTGCTCGACCCGCAGCCCGCGACGCTGAGGGGCCGCATTGCCGGCGAGGCGCTGGCCGCTCTTGCCCCGCTCGAAGCGGGGACGCTCGCCGGGCGATTGATGCTGTGGGTTGAGCAGGCCCGCGAGCGCGGCGTCTCGGAAGAGGCTCTGGCAATGCGTGCCGGCGTCGCGCCTGCCGCCGCGCGCGAAGCGATCGCACCGGCCCTTGCGGAAGGGCGTCTCCACGCCCTGCGCCGCTCCCCGGATCGCTACGTGAGCGAGGCCGTCCTGGCGGCGCTCTCGACCCGAGCGGGGAAACTGCTGCAGGGACTGCTCTCCGCAGGCGGCGCCGGGGTCGGCGTCTCGCGCGGCACGCTTCTGCAGCGCCTACTTGCCGGGGCCGAGCCGCGCTGGGCCGAGGCCGTCGAAGCGGCGCTCGTCTCGCGGGGGGTTCTCGCGATCGCGGGCGACGAGGCGCGCCTGCCGGGCAAGGGTGATCTTGCGGGCCCGGAGCGCGATCTGTCGGAAAGGATCGTGGCGCTCTTTCACCAGGGAGGCCTGAATCCGCCGTCTCCTTCAGAGGTGGCCAAAGTCATCACTCGCCACGTGAAGGTCGTCGAAGGCCTGATCGGATATCTCGTGAAGAAAGGCGAGCTCGCTCGCCTTCCGGGAGGATGGATCGTCGCGAAGTCGACTGTCGACGACGTCGCCGCGCGCCTGCGCACCTCGGGCAAGGCTTCGCTCGACGTCAGCGAGTTCAAGGAAATGTTCGGCCTGACACGGCGCCTCGCGATTCCGCTGCTCGAGTATCTCGACAATACGAAGGTGACGCGACGCGTGGGAGACCGACGGGAAGTTCTCTAGAGAGAGCTACTGCCCGATCGTCTTCTTGAGCGCGACGATCTGTTTGATGTCGTCGGAATAGGATACCTGCCCGCCGAGCGTGAGCTCGTTCCAGGAATCCACGGGCGCGCCGCCGGACTGCGCCGGCCGGATCACCCAGGCGCTCATCGACCGGCGGAAGTAGGCCAGCAGCACGGGGTCGCTGACGTCGAGTGGTATGGCCTTCTCGATCTTCCCGACCCTGTCGACCTTCACCCAGTACTTCACGGTGAACGGTCCCTTGTAGGAGTCCGCGGACCAGGGCGTCTTCTGCGGGATCGGCGCAGTGTCGACCTGATCGATCGGGATCGAGCCATCCGCGGGCGCCGCGGCCTTCCGGCTCTCGAGCCACTCGGCGTCGGTCGGCCACTCGAAAGGTTTTGGAAGCGGAGCCGTCCGGGCGACGGGCGTGAAGGCCATCTGCTGCACCTTGGGCGAGCGGATCGAGACCTCGAGGTTGACGCGGTAGACACCCCAGGTGTCGACCGGAGATCCACCGCGGCGTCCCGGCGCGAACGCCCAGCGCGAGAAGGACTTGAGCGACTCAGCGGCGAGCGAGGGAATGGGATCGCGCTCGCGCCTCACGGACAGGGCCTTGCCCGCCGGATCCACGTGGATCGACACGAAGAATCCGGCCGACAGCGTCGCGTCGGCGAACGTGAGCTTGGGCGGGACGGCCGCGGGCGCGTCCGCGGTCTTTCCATAAGGGTTGTCGGTCGGCAGCTTCTCGACCGCGATCGACGGGGTTTCCTTGATGCGGAGGACCGTCGGCGCGATCGGGGTCGGCAGCGGCAGACCGAGCATGTCCGGCGTGGGCGTTGCGGCCGGGGGCGCAGTCGCGGCGGCCGGCTCGGCATGCGGCGGCGCAGGAGTCGGCGTCGCGGGCGGAGCCTGCCCCCGCGCGGCCGAGCTGAGGGCCGCGGCAAGCAGCGCCGCGAGCGGCAACGCCCGTGTCAGTCGCATGGAATTGGGGGCAGTATATCCAAGGGCGTTCGAGGGTCGAGGGTCGAGGGTGGAGGGTCGAGGGTCGAGCGTCGAGCGTCGAGGGTGATCGACGGGACGAGCCATTACCGCTCGACCCTTGACTCTCGATGCTCGACCGTCACTTCGCTTCCAACCAGTTCTGCCCGGATCCGACGTCCACCGCGAGCCGGACCTTCAGTTGCGCTGCCCCCTCCATGACTTCCTGGACGAGCCGCCGGACCTCGGGCACCTCCTGCGAAGGCGCCTCGAGAACGAGCTCGTCATGGACCTGGAGGACGATCCGCGTCGCGAGCCCGGCCCGGGACAGGGCGGCATCGAGGCGGATCATGGCGATCTTGATGATGTCGGCGGCCGTGCCCTGGAAGGGGGCGTTCAGGGCCATGCGCTCGGCGTTCGCGCGCACGCCCGCGTTCGACGAGGCGATCTCGGGGATCGGCCGCACGCGCCCGAAGAGCGTCGCGACTTCCTTGTTCTCCCGCGCCGCGGCCACGACCTTGTCGAGGCATCCCCGCACGCCGGGGAACTGGCCGAAGTAGGCCTCGATGAACGTCTTCGCCTCCGCGTTCGAGACGCCGAGGTCCTTCGCGAGCGAGAAGGCCCCCATCCCGTAGAGGAGCCCGAAGTTGATCCGCTTGGCCGCAAAGCGCATCTCGCTCGAGACGAGCTCGGGCGCGACGCCGAAGACCTTTGCCGCCGTGATGCGATGGATGTCCTGCTCGTCCGCGAACGCCTTGATCAGCGCCGCGTCGCCCGAGAGGTGCGCGAGGATGCGCAGCTCGATCTGCGAGTAGTCCGCGACGACGAGCGTCTTGCCTGGAGGCGCGACGAAAGCGCGCCGGATCTCGCGGCCCGCGGCCGTCCGGATCGGAATGTTCTGGAGGTTCGGGTCCGAGGAGGACAGGCGCCCGGTCGCCGCGACCGTCTGCCGGAAGGACGAGTGCACCCGCCCCTCGGCGTCCGTCAGCGCCGGCAGCGCGTCCACGTAGGTGCCCTTCAACTTCGAGATCTCGCGGTACTCGAGAACGCGCTTGGGCAGCGAGAATCCCTGCGCCGCGAGATCCGTCAGCACCTCGACGCCGGTCGAGAGGGACTTCGTCTTCGCCGTCTTCTTCCCGCTCGGGAGTCCGAGCTTCTCGAAAAGGATGGTCCCGAGTTGCACCGGAGAGTTGACGTTGAACTCCTCGCCGGCCTCCTCCCAGATCCTTTGCTCGAGGGCACGCAGGTCCTTTTCCATGCGCGCCGACATCTCGGTCAGAAAGGGCGCGTCGATCGCGATGCCCGCGAGCTCCATGCGCGCGAGCACGGGCGTGAGCGGCCGCTCGATCTCGCGGTAGACCTTTTCGAGGGCGGGCCGGGCGGAGAGCTCGGCGGCGAGGAGTGGAGCCAGCTCCGCGGCGCCCGAGGCGCGCTCGGCGAGCCAGCGGTCGGCGGACTCGATCGCATGCTGCGCGGGCAGCACGCCGTTGACGACGCCGGCTTCCTTGTCGGAGGTCGGCTTCCGGCCGAGCCTCTGGAAAACGAGGGGCTCGAAGTCCGAGCTTCCGACTCCGGGCGAGAGCACGTACTGGGCGAGACCCACGTCGAAGAGGTCCGACGGGGCTTTGCGGCCGGCCTCCTCGAGGAGGCGGTCGAGGGGCTTTGCATCCGGGATCGCGAGCCTTGCGCCCGACCGCTCGAGCGCGGTCCATCGTTCGCGGATCTCCACGGCGGGCCCCTCCGCGATGGAGACGCTGGACCCGCCGCCGGCCGCGAGGAGCGCGTGTCCGTTGCGGGTCAGCAGCGCGACGCCCGCCCACTCGCCGGGCGCGACGTCGAACGCCTTTCCCTTCTCGAGCCGGTTCGAGGAGAGCGCCGCCTGCGCGACCTCGCCCTGGACCTCGGCGGCGAGGGAATGGAACTCGAGCTCGACGAAGAGCTCTTTCAGTTTCTCTGCGTCCGGCGCAGAGCGCTTCAGGGCCTCGGTGTCGAACCGGATGGGGAGGTCGGTTCGGATCGCTGCGAGGCGGCGCGAGAGAAGCGCGTCTTCCGTGTGCTCGCGGAGGCTCTCGCCGACCTTGCCCTTGATCTCGTCGGCCTTCTCGAGGAGGCGGTCGAGGCTCCCGTACTCCCGGATCCACTTTTTCGCTGTGACCGCGCCCACGCGCGGCACGCCGGGGATGTTGTCGGAAGAGTCGCCCATGAGCGCGAGGACGTCGACCACCTGGCCCGGGGCGACGCCGAAGAACTCCTCAACCCCCTTGTCGTCGAGGAACTTCTCTTTGCCGGTGTGGAAGACGCGCACGCGCGAGCCTTCGACCAGCTGCAGCATGTCCTTGTCGGCCGTGACGATGACGACGTCGAAGCCCGCTTCGCGCGCCGCATGCGAGAGCGTGCCGATCACGTCGTCCGCCTCGTAGCCCGGCATCTCGAGGACCGGGATCCGGTAGGCCTCGCAGGCGCGGCGGATCTCGGGAATCTGCGAGACCAGGTCGTCCTCCATGGCGGGTCGGTTCGCCTTGTAGGCGTCGTACTCCTCGTGGCGGACCGTCTTCTCCGGGCGGTCGAAGGCGACCGCCAGGTACTCGCTCGGATGCTCGCGGAGCATCTTCTTGAGCATCGTCACGAAGCCGTAGACGGCGTTGGTCGGTCTGCCGGCCTTGGTGGAGAGGCCCCGGATCGCGTGGTAGGCGCGGTGGATGTTGGACATCGCGTCCACGAGGTAGAGGGTCGGGCGCGGCGCGGACATGGAGTCGGATTCTATGGTGTGGTGCACGCGTCGCTTCTCGAGGGGTTAGTCACGGGCGTGCCCCACGAAAGCCCTCTCCCCGAGGGGAGAGGGAAGGGTGAGGGGTCAGGCTCGTCCGTCCACACAAAGACCGCTC
>JBGPGG010000049.1:0-19602 GCA_041483715.1 Thermoanaerobaculia bacterium | reverse complement strand
GCAGTATCGGCCGAAAAGCCCAGGAAGCCGTGCCCGCCTTGAAGAATGCATTGTCAGACCCGGATGAATCCGTGCGGCTTGAGGCTGCAGAAGCCATCAAGAAGATCGGTGGTAGTCAGCCCGGCGCGACTCATCGGCGCTTGTTCGAGGCTTCGAGCGCGTCGAGGAGGAAATGAAGTCCCCTGTTGCGCTGCGAGAAGAGATATCCCGGCTCACGCGCTCCCTGGGTCGCGACTGACAATACACGATTTCATGACTGACCCCACTCGCCGCCCTCGCCGCCTCGACTCCGATTGCCGACGCGAGCACAGATCAGATGCGCTTGTTCCCCGTGAGATCCCAACCACCGCGGGGACCTGGTCCATTGGGTCCCGTCCCTAATAGGAGCTCAATCTTTGTAAAATTGAGACTCACCCGTTCTCGCTGAGTCGCTCCAGCAACTTGAGAATACGCGGTAATCAGCACGTCGGCTAGCTTATACACGAGAAGATCGGCTCCGCTCTTGCGGCGAAGGGTAATGACCGCTTCCTTGACGTGTTTGCCGGTTTGATAAGTCATGAGGAGGTGCGGAGATGCGGTATCGATGTTCTTATCGATCACGAAGTCGAGGAAGTGGGCCTTGCCTGGTGTTCCCCCACTTGTGCTCGAGGCCGCGGTGATCTGAACGCCGTCTTTGAAACTCAACACTACGATCTCGCCTTTATGCGCTGGATCCTGGGAGTCTCCCGGTATGCCGTCCAGCTTCAGAAATAGGTCGACAGCCGACGTGCTCGGGGAGGGCTGGAGGGAGACGCTCCCGACTTGGATCTTCGTTTCCAGCTTCAGCTCGCGGGCATTGAGGACCACCTCCTCTCGGGTTTCCAACCCCACTGATTGACTGAGTGAGGTCACCAGCACATCGGTGAGCGTGTAGATGAGCCACTGCGGCTGTGCCCCACCGGAGAGAAGCGTAATCGTCGCTCGCACGTGATGTTCTCCTGAGGCGACAGCCACTAAGAGCTTGGGCGAGGCCTTATCGATTCTCTTTGCGACCGTAAAGTTGGACGCGGGAAGGGAGGAGACGCCGCCGCCCGTCTGCGGGATACTGCTTCCCGTCTGCATCGAGAGTAACTCGATCTCGCCTTTGTGGCAGAGATCCTGCGACTCGCCTTCGATACCGTCAATCTTCAGAAAAGCGGTGCTTGTGGTTGTGGGGCTTGTGCAGGCCTGGCCGCCACCTGGAGAGATTCCTGTGGTTGGACCAGTCCCAACGAGAGGAGGCTTCACCCCGCCGATGACTCCTGGGGCGGGCGTCTGGATGCTTACTATTCTGTAACGGTTGGGCGTCGGCCCGGCAACGGGTGCAGTCGGAATGGTACCCGGGCGCGGCGCGGCAACTGGTGCAGTCGGAATGGTACCCGGGCGTGGCCCGGCAACGCCCACCCCGACCGGGGCCTTGACGGCGACCTGCACGATGCGGCCACACGGCCTGACCCCATCCAGGGACACGTTCTGCGTGTCGAAGTCGGCGTAGATTGCCTGGTCTGCGCGGAGCGTCTTCCGCAGGGCCGTGTCGTTCACTGAAAACTGGAAGGTCTGCCCCGTAGCATTTGCCCGCGCGGTGACTAGACCGGTCGCGGCATTAATCGCCGTAATGCTGCAACACGGAGCGGGGGTGGTTGCCACCGCGCCGGGATTCACGACCGTCCCAGCAGCGTCCGCCCCGGGCTTCACTGCTGCGCCCGGAGTGAACACCGGCCGGGCCCCGGGCTTCTCAGGCGCTGCCGGAGCAGAAAAACTCAGCAGGGCGAGAGCCGCGGACAGCAAGACCGTGGCCCGTGCCGCGGTGTACGGAAATGATTTTGTGGAAGCGTTCATCTTGTCTTCCTCCTTTTTGAGGCGCTGCTCGGGCCCGGCTGACAATCCACGATTTCATGACTGACCCCACTCGCTGTGAGCGCCATAGGCCTGCGGCGTCCACAGCAGGGCTGCCCCGAGAAGACGAGAGCGGTGCGGCTCCCCACGGACATTCGACGAGCGCCTCTCACAGTGCGGGCGCAGGAAGTATATAAGCAGTCGCTCGTGCGGCGGCTGGCCCCCTAACGGCGGATCCAGAGGTTCGGGGTGGCGGAGAGGAGGAACCGGGCGGAGAGAAACAGCGAGACGGAGGATCGGGTTCTGCCCCGCCAACGGCGGGTGAAGCCGCGAGTGCTGGGAAGTCCGCCGCTTGAGAGCAGAGAGAAGGGGAGGCTTTGAGATCGAGGACTGGAGTGCCGTTTGAGTAGCCGTGCAGGAGTAAGGCTCTCAGAGCCACGGCCGCCCAACACGGCGCTGCGGCGGACTCGCGGCCTGCGCTTCGCTCGGGTGCTCGCTGCTGACCTGCCGTCCGTTAGGTGGCCCCGTTGCCGTCATCGCTTCCAAACCGTACTCGGACGGAGTAAAAAGGGAGCGGCGAATTCGTGCGACGGACCGTTTTATGGTCTGAGTCAAGACCCTTTTTTGGTGACGCCGTGCCGAGGCGTAGACAGTAAGAGTACGTGATCGAACCCCACCTGGATCCGAAGGAAGAGCAACTCGGACGCAGGCTGGTGACCTTCGAGCTTCCAAAGGATCCGACGCCGGCGGAGGTGAGCATCGCGAAGGATTTCGTAAGCCTTGATCATCGCTCGATGCGCATGCTGGGCCAGGCCACTCCGGAACGGGGAGAAGTGCGGGACCTGCTCTTGAATGTGGCTGTCTTTCCAGCCCATTCAGGACACGGGCGCATTCTCGACGTGCCAGTAACGACCACCAGGGAGACTTGCCCGTGAACGGCGACGCTTCGGTTTGGACGTTCGTGCAGCGGTCGCGCCAGGCCGTTCTCGGTCTCGGATTCCTCTCGCTCGGCCTGCTCTTCATCGCCCTGGCCGCGAAGGAGCACTTCCGCACGGACAGCGACCGGTGGATGCTCTACATCGGACTCTTCCTCCTCCTCCTCGGCGCGCTGCTCGCGCGGGCCAGCTGGCGCCGGGGGAAGCGCCAACTGCGCATCGCCCGGGAGGGAATCGAGACCGAGGCGACGGTCACCACGGTTCATCGGGCCCGCCTGCAGCCGACCGGCCGCCGCTCCGACCTGTCGACCCGTGGCGGAACGCAGATCATCCGCTACAGCTATGTCGATAAGTTCGGGGGAACGCACCAGGGCAAGAGCGGATACCTCCCGTTCGACCAGGCAAAGGGCTGGAAGCCTGGCGACAGAGGCGCCGTCCGCTTCGATCCGGAGGACCCGGCGGAAAGCGTCTGGATGGGACGGCCCGCCCGGGCTTAGCAATCGCGGGGCGCGGTGCGGCTGGGAACCAAGAGGGGCCTGCACTTGCGCTAGCCCCGTGTTCTGATCCGCCACCCGCCGTCGGGCCCCGTCAAGCTCCATGGACGTCCCTCTCCCGTCCGGGAGAGGGACTTTTATTTTCGCGCCGCGCCGATTCCCGCGGCGCGTCCCGTCGCCCAGGCCCACTGGAGAAGGATATGGTTCGCCGTTCTGTCGGCTGGGTTGGCGCCGTCGAGCCAAGTGGGGTGACGCTTGACTTGCGCCCCATTTGCGCCTAGAGTACCTCGTCAAGGCCGATGGGCTAGCCCGGTGAGGCCTCCGGGCGGCCGCGGTGGTTCCCTCGGCCTTAATTTATTTTGATATTTAAGTCGTATTCATTAATTAATTAGGAAGAAAATGAATCTCACCAAACGGCAGAAGGAAATCCTCGATTTCATCCGCAGCTATCGCGCGGAACACGGGATCTCGCCGACTCAGCGCGAGATTCGCGAGACCTTTCATCTTTCCTCCTTCGGTACTGTCCAGAAGCACCTGAAGCGGCTCGAGGAGAAGGGCGCTCTCTCGCGCGAGTGGAACCGCAGCCGCGGCATCGCTCCGAAGGACGAGGTTTCCGCCCGCGGCGTGCCGTTGCTCGGGTCTGTCGCTGCGGGCAGGCCGATCGAGCCCTTCCCGCAGGAAGAGTCCATCGAGGTTCCCTCCTCGCTGCTCGGCAAGGGGGAGCATTTCGTCTTACGCGTGCGGGGCGAGTCGATGATCGACGACGGCATCCTCGACGGCGATTTCGTCGTCGTCGCCCGGCGCGAAAAGGCAGAGAGCGGGCAGACGGTGATCGCGCTCGTGCGCGGGGAAGCCACCCTGAAGCGTTATTACAACGAAGGGCATCGGATCCGCCTGCAGCCGGCAAACTCCGCAATGAAACCCCTGACCTTCGACGCGCGGGACGTGATGATCCAGGGCGTCGTGACCGGCCTGATTCGCGACTACGCCCACGGGCCGCGCTGATCCGGATATCCCGCCGGCTGCGGTAGAATTCCGCCCGACGACGGCGACGTACCCAAGTGGTTAAGGGAGAGGTCTGCAAAACCTTTATTCGGCGGTTCGAGTCCGCCCGTCGCCTCCAAAGAGATCACCGAAGCCGGGAGACGGGAGAGGGCAGACGGTAGACGTCGCATGTGGAAACCAGTTGCTTCCAACTCTCCCGTCTTACGTCTTCCGTCTTCCGGCCCCTCGTTTCTTCACGCCGGAGTGGCGAAATTGGTAGACGCACGGGACTTAAAATCCCGAGGGCCGCAAGGCCCGTGCCGGTTCGAGTCCGGCCTCCGGCACCACTCAAGATGAGCGCGAACGGCGTTGTGATCGAGGAGGCCTCCGCCTTTCAGCAGCAGCTCGGCTACACTTTTCAGGACCTCGGCCTGCTCGAGCGGGCCCTCACGCACAAGTCGTTTTCGAACGAGAACCGGGAAGTTCGGGCTCCCAATAACGAGAGGCTCGAGTTCCTCGGCGACGCCGTCCTCGGGTTCGTCGTGGGCGAACTGATCTACCGGTCCTTCCCGAACCTGCAGGAGGGCGCGCTCTCGAAGATCAAGGCGCACCTGGTTTCCGCCAACATGCTCGCCGCCAAGGCGCGGGGGCTCGGGATCGGCCGTTTTCTGCGAATGGGGGCCGGAGAGGCCCGGTCGGGCGGGGCGGAGAAGCTCTCGCTGCTCGCCGACGCATTCGAGGCGGTGGTTGCGGCGATCTATCTCGACGGCGGCCTGCCGGCCACGGAGGCGTTCCTGCGCCATGTCTTCGAGCCGGAGGTCTCCGGGATCGACATCGGGGATCTCTCCTTCCACGACTACAAGACGACGCTCCAGGAGACGGCCCAGAGCCTGGGTCTGCCGCTTCCGGACTACAGGGTGGTCGAGGAGTCCGGTCCGGACCACGAGAAGGCCTTCGTGGTCGAGCTGCTGTGGGACGGAGACGCCTTCTCGCGAGGCAGCGGGCCTTCCAAGCGCGAGGCGCAGCGCAAGGCCGCCAAGGAAGCGTTGAAGAAGCTCGGGCGGCTGCCCGGATAAGAAGAGGGGCGCGCCTACGGTGCGCGCTCGAGTCTCTTCAGGAACTCATCCGGCCCCTCGAACCCCACGAGCCGCAGGTCCGTGTGCTCCTTGCCGGACGCGTCGAGGAAGATGACGGTCGGCACGCCCAGGACTCCGAACTTGTCCGCGAGCGCCACGGTCTCGGCGGCGGCGGCTTTCGTCATGTCGGCCTTGTAGAGGCCCCGGCGCGACAGCGCCTCGCGCACCCTAAGATCGGAGAACGTCTTCTTGTCGAGCTCCAGGCACGGCAGGCACCAGGAGGCGGAGAAGTCCACGACCGCGGGCCGGCCTGCCGCGGCGATCTTCGCGGGGTCGTAGACGGCCCAGGGCGGCCCATCCGCTTCGGCCCCGCCGATCGGGGCGAAGAAGGCCGCGACCGCGAGAAACAGGAAAGCAACCGCGGCGCGCACGCCGAGGCCGAGCGTCTTGTGAAGCCCGAGCATCGTCAGCGCGCCGATCCCGAGGACCGCCGGCAGCAGCCACGTTCCCGCGGCCCCGGGCAGCGCCGTGCGCAGGAAGTACGCCGCCATCGCGAGCAGGACCCAGCCGAAGATCTTCTTGACCCCTTCCATCCAGGCGCCGGCCCGCGGAAGGCTCGCGATCCGTCCCGAGAACGTGGCGAGGACGAGGAAGGGCAGGCCGAGCCCGAGAGAGAGCACGAAGAAGAATAGAAACCCGAGCAGCGCGTCCTGCGTCGCCGCGACGAACGCGAGCAGGCCGAGCACGACGGGGCCGACACAGGGCGCCGCGACCACACCCACGAGCAGGCCCATTCCATACGCACCCGCGACGCCCTTGCGCGCCCCGGCCTTCTGCATCAAGGCGGTCGGCATCTGGATGTCGTAGTAACCGAACATCGAGAAGGCGAGCAGAACCAGGACGAGGGCGACCCCGCCCAGGACCCATGGCGACTGCAGCGCGACACCGAAGAGCCGTCCCGAGAGCGCCGCCGCCACGCCGAGCGCCGAATACGTCGTGGCCATGCCGAGGACGTAGACGGAGGCGAGAAGCAGCGTGTGGCGCCCCTGTCCGTGGGATTGCCCGCCGAAGAAGCTCACCGTCAGCGGGATCACGGGATAGACGCAGGGCGTGAGGTTCAGCGCGAGGCCCCAGCCAAAGAGCAGCAACAGGACTCCCGCGAGCCCCCGCCGTTTGAGCAGATCGCCGAAGTCCTCGGAGGCCCCGGCAGCGGCCGTGGATCCCTGGAGCCGGCGCGCCTCCGAGAGCGGGACCGCGCCCCCCTTGACCGGCGGCGCGGCGGCCACGGTCGCTGCCGCAACCCCCTCGGACCGGAACTTCACCGACGCCGGGGCGAGGCACTGCGCGTCGTTGCACGCCTGGAATTCGACGGCGCCCGAGAGCGCGGGGGCAGGGCGCAAGCCCCACTCGGCCAGGACTTCGATCGTGAACTCTTCCGCATACACCGACAGCGGTTTGTCGGAGAACGCGAACTTCTGCGACTTGCCTTGGGGATAACGTGGCTCGCCGAATCGCACGCCCGTCGTGGGATCGAGCCTGACGGCCGTCGCGATGAGGTAGTCGTCCGAAGGGCGGTGGCTGTTGACGTGCCACCCGGCGGCGAGCTTGGCCCGGATCACGAGCGTTCCCTGCCCCGCCGCCGCGCCGGGCGCGACCGAGGCGCTGACGGTGAGCAGGCTCGAGGGGTCCGGCGGTCCCGACGCGAAGGCGGCCGCGGCGAAAGTGAGCGCGAATGCAAGGACGGCGGTCAGGGCGCGCTTCACGATTTTGGCGCCATCGCTTCGAGCTTGGCGATGAAGCCTCGGACCTTCTCGAGATAGGGAGACTTGGGATGGTCTTTGACGAACTTTCTGTACGCCGCCAGCGCGTCGCCGGCCTTGTTTTCGCTCAGATCGAGCTCGGCCAGGAAGAGCTCGGCGCGCTCCTTCTGGTCGGCATTCTTCGTCGTCGCGACGACCTTTCTGGCCGAGCCCCGGGCCGCGTCCATGTGGCCGAGCTGGCGCTCGGCGGCGGCCAGCCCCATGAGCGCGCTCTCACGCAGCTCCTGCTTGGCGCCGGGCGCGTCGGCGGCGCGCTGCAGGCGCAGCGCGGCTGCGTCGTAGTCGAGGCGGGTGTAGAGCGCCCGGCCGCTGGAGTAGGCCTCCTCGGCCGAGAGGGTCTTGACGTCCTGGGCGTCGACCACCGCCGCGAACTTCCGATAGGCGTCGATGTCCTTGTGCGCGTGCCGGTAGAAGTCGGTCGCGTCCTTGAAGCCCTGCACCTGGAAGACGAGCCGGCCTTCCGGCGTCGTGATCAGGACCGCGGGCGTCTCGGTGATCGAATAGCGCTTCCCGAGCTCCTCGCCCTCGGGCGATTCGAGCTTCACCTGGACTGGCACCATCCCGATCAGGAGGGCTTCGAAATCGAAGGCGGGGTAGAGCAGCCCCTGCATGCGCCGGCAGTCGCCGCAATTCTCGCCCACGATGTCGTAGTACACGAGCTTCTTCTGTGCGGTGGCGCGCTTGCGCGCAAACGCGACGTCCGGGGCCCACTCGGCGTTTCCGGGGCTCCTCACGGGGCGGCTGGCATCGGAATGGGAGGAAGCGGCCGGGGGTTTCGTCTCCTGGCCGCTGGCTGCGGCTGCGAAGAAGCCCGCGGCGAGAAGCCACGGCGCATGGCGATCCAGGTGAAATCTCTTTGGCATTCGGCGGAAAAACCCCTTTCCGGCCGCGGGAATTCCCGTCGCGGCCGGCCCATGATGACGACGATGATTACCTCATTCGATCGCGTCGGCAAGCGCGCGCCTCGCAAGCGACGGCCGGGCGCCGTGATCGGGGCCGTGCTGCTGACACTCGCGCCGGCTTTCGCGGCGGCGCAAACGGCCGACTGGCCGCAGTGGGGCCGCGATCCGGGGCACGGCGCAGCGGCTCTGGCCGTCGGCCAGCCGCTCGCGTCGATCCTCGCCGATGTCGTCTACGACCTGTTCGTCGCCGCGGAGGAAGCCAAGATCGGTGGGAACCTCCTCGTGCACTAAGCTGTTCCGCTTGCGGATGGCGGCGACGTCTACATGACGAGGAAGTCCGGCTACTACATTTCCTGCGACCCGCCGGGCAACGGCGCCTCCTTTCCCTGCGCGGTCCCGCCCTCGGGCCTTCCGTCGTACCTCGGCGCTAGCAACTGCTGGAGCCGGCATTGCCCCGGAGCCCCGGATTCCGCTAAACTGCGCCGGCTTGTTCGACGGCCCTCCCGGACGCCCAGGTAGCTCAGTTGGTAGAGCAAGGGATTGAAAATCCCTGTGTCGGCGGTTCAATTCCGTCCCTGGGCACCATCACTCGCCGCTTCGCGGCGGGTTTCAAGTTTCAGGATGCGCACTTGAAACTTGAAACCTGAAACCTGAAACTGCAAGAAAATGATCCTCAAAGTCGCCAAGCTCGGTGTGAAAGTGCTCCGCGCGGTGTCTGAGCAGGTCGACCCGAAGGCCGTGCGCCGGGGCGACTACGAACCCTTTCTCTCGGACCTCGAAGACACCATGCGCGAGTACGACGGCACGGGCCTCGCCGCGCCACAGGTCTTCACGCCGCTGCGCGCCTTCCTCTACGAAGTGCACCCGGAGACCCGCAAGAGGAAGGAGCCCGAGGTGCCGCTGACCGCGCTCTTCAACGCGGCCTACGAGGGCGTTGGAAAAGAGCTCGAGAAGGATTCCGAGGGCTGCCTGTCGGTCCCGTTCCTGCTCGGCCGCATCGTGCCGCGCTTCGCGACGATCCGCGTGCGCGCCCTCGACCGCGCGGGCAAGGCGGTCGAGTTCGAGGCGTCGGGCTACCACGCCCGCGTGCTCCAGCACGAGATCGATCATCTGGACGGCCTCCTCTACCTCGATCGCATGCGCGACATGAAGTCGCTCCGCTACACCGTGAACTTCGGGTAAATGCAATAGAATCGAACGCGATGGGTCTCTTCGGCAAGAAGGGCGAGCTCCCGGCGCTCCAGCCTCCTCGACCGGGGGCAGCGGGGGCTGCGGATTTCTTCGTGACGCGCATGGAGGAGATGGTCTCCTGGGCGCGCAAGAACTCCCTGTGGCCCTTCCCCTTCGCGACGGCCTGTTGCGGCATCGAGTTCATGTCGGTCGCGGCCGCCCACTACGACATCTCGCGCTTTGGCTCCGAGGTCGTGCGGTTCTCGCCGAGGCAGGCGGACCTGCTGATCGTGGCGGGGACGGTCACGGACAAGATGGCGCCCGTGCTGCGCAAGATCTACGACCAGATGCCCGAGCCCAAGTGGGTGATCTCGATGGGCGTCTGCGCGTCCTCCGGCGGCTTCTACCGCGCGTACCACGTGACGCAGGGCATCGACGAGATCATCCCGGTCGACGTGTACGTGCCCGGCTGCCCGCCCACGCCCGAGCAGCTGATCTACGGCATCATGGAGCTCCAGAAGAGGATCGCCTCCGGCGAGAAGTCCCGCGACAGCCGGTCCGCGAAGTTCGCCGCGGAACAGCTCTCGTGACGGTCGCGCTGGAGACGGCCCTCTCGCCCGCGGCCGAGAAGGTCCGCGAGCGCGTCGCGGCGTCCCCGGTGGCCGGCCGAGCCGAGGTGGTGGATCGCGACCTGCCGACGATCGAGGTCTCCCCGAAGGACTGGCCCTCCCTGGCGCGGTTCTTGCGCGACGACCCGGGTTGCCGGTACGACCTCTTCCTCGACCTCTGCGGCGTGGACAACCTGCGCCGGCGCGGGCAGAAGACCCGCTACGAGGCGGTCGTCCACCTGCACTCGCTCCCGAGGAACGAGCGCGTGCGCGTGCGCGTGCTCCTGCCGGACGCGGAGAACCCGTCGCTGCCGACCGTCTGCGACACCTATCCGGCTGCGAACTGGTTCGAGCGCGAAGCGTACGACCTCTTCGGCTTCGAGGTCCCGGGACACCCGAACCTCCACCGGCTGCTCTGCCACGACGCCTTCGTCGGCCATCCGCTGCGCAAGGACTACGCCCCGGGCCAGCGCTGGTTCTTCGCCGAGGAAGACCTCCGGATGCCGGAGTGGTCGAAGGAGACCGACGTGCGCGCCGGCCACTTCGAGACGCAGACCATCTCGATCGGGCCGTCGCATCCGGCGACCCACGGAATCATCCACCTCGTCGCCCGGCTCGACGGCGAACGGATCGTCCGCGCTGAGACGATGATCGGATACCTGCACCGGTGCTTCGAAAAGATGGCCGAGAAGCACCACTGGAACCAGATCATCCCCTACACCGACCGGCTGAACTACGTATCGGCGATGCTGAACGGCGTCGGCTACGTGCGCACGGTCGAGAAGATGCTCGGCGTGGAGATTCCGGACCGGGGCCGGCTGGCGCGCACGATCCTCTCCGAGTTCTCGCGGATCATGGACCACTGCGTCTGCATCGGGGCGAACCTCGTGGACATCGGCGCGCTCACGAACTTCATCTACCTTTACCAGAACCGCGAGAACATCTACGACCTCCTCGAGGCCTGCTGCGGCGCGCGGCTGACGGTGTCTTACGTGCGCGTGGGGGGGCTGGCCGTCGACGTCCCGGAGGACTTCGTGGCGCGCTGCCGCGCGCTGCTCGAGTCGATCCCGGCGTTGATCGACGACGTCGAGAAGCTCGTCACCAACAACCGCATCATCCGCAACCGCCTTTCGGGCACGGGCGTCGTGACGAAGGAGCAGGCGGTCGCCTGGGGGATGACGGGGCCGATGCTGCGGGCGTCGGGAGTGCCCTACGACGTACGGCGGGCGCACCCCTACGACTTCTACGACAAATTCGACTGGGACATCCCGATCTCGCAGGACGGGGATAACTTCGCGCGCTACCTGGTGCGCATCGAGGAGATGCGCCAGTCGCTGAAGATCATCCGCCAGGCGCTCGACGTGTTCCCGGCAAAGGGCCCCATCAACTCGGACGACTGGCGCGTCGTCCTGCCCCCGAAGGACGCCGTTTACCACGACATGGAGTCGCTCATCTACCACTTCAAGCTCACCATGGAGGGCATCCGGGTGCCGGCGGGCGAGCGGTACGAGTGGATCGAGGGCAGCAACGGCGAGCTCGGTTACTACGCGATTTCCGACGGGCGCGGCGGCCCCTATCGGCTGAAGGTCCGGCCGCC
Organism: Thermoanaerobaculia bacterium; assembly: GCA_041483715.1. Lineage (GTDB taxonomy): Bacteria > Acidobacteriota > Thermoanaerobaculia > UBA5066 > Gp7-AA6 > DAHUXD01. The sequence continues at coordinate 8,162 of JBGPGG010000049.1, read as the reverse complement.
GTGCTTCCCGAACATGGCGGCGTTCGAGGAGATCGTGGTTGGCGGCACCGTGTCCGATGCGATCGCCACCCTGGGCACCCTGAACGTCATCGCGGGGGAGCTCGACCGATGAGCGGCGTGATCGACGTGGGCCGGAGGGTCCCGAACAGGCTGACGCTCCTCCAGAAGCTCTACCTCCCTGAGATCGTGCGCGGCATGGCCGTCACCCTGCGCCACCTCCTGCGTAACCTCGCCAACCCGAAGGGCATGCCGACGATCCAGTACCCGGAAGAGAAGCGCAATTACTCGGACCGCTTCCGGGGCAAGCACATCCTGACGACCCGCGCGGACGGAACGTTGAAGTGCGTGGCCTGCTACATGTGCCAGCAGGCCTGCCCCGCGGAGTGCATCACGATCGTCGCGGGCGAGCATCCGAAGATCGCCTACGAAAAGTACCCGGTCGTGTTCGACATCGACATGATGCGCTGCGTGTTCTGCGGCTTCTGCGTGGACGCCTGCCCCAAGGACGCGATCTGGATGACGCGCAACTACGAGATGGCGTTCTTCACCCGCGAGGACGCGGTCTTCTCGATCGACCGCCTCCGCGAGACGAAGGAAGAGGTCGCAAAGCACGGCTACGGCTACCGGCCCTATTACCCCGGCGACGGGACCACGCCTCCCTCGGATGCATCGCTCCTGCCCGTGCTCGCCGGCAGCGGCGAGCGCGACCGTCTGCGGGAGATGAGCATCCCCCTGCCCGAACGCGATCCGGGCCCGGGGCCGCTGAACGCACCCTCGCAAGCACAGAAAGTGTTCTCCGCGTAGGCGCGCTCTCTCCGTGCTGGCCTACTTCAGCGTCTCCATGATCTCGTCGAGCGCCTTCTTCGGCGGGCGCAGCCGCGACTCGGGCAGCTCGACGATCGGCTGGCCGCCGACGCCCGAGAGCTCCAGGAAGTCCTTCTTGGCCGGCTCGACGTAGATGAGTCCCGTCAGGAACTCGGTCTTCTGCTGGGCCTCCATGCAGAGCGCGAGCGCTTTGCCCTTGTCCGTCGCGTCGTAGTCCGCGCGGAGCTTGCGCAGGCGAATGTGCGATCCATCGTGCAGCACGACGTCCTGCGTGGTGCCCGGGTCGTAGTCGACGGAGATCTCTTCGTAGTAGGGAATGAAGCCGATCTCGTGGATCGGGATCTCGTGGTCCTTGGCCCACTTGTAGGACTTGGTCGAGCTGTCGTGATTGTTGAACGTGACGCAGGGGGAAACGACGTCGAGCAGCGCGGTCCCGCGGTGCGCCATCGCGCCCTTGAGCAGGGCGACGAGCTGCTTCATGTCGCCCGAGAACGAGCGTGCGACGTAGCCGCAGCCGAGCTCGATCGCCATCGCGCAGAGGTCGATCGCGGGCAGGTCATTGACGGCCCCGGTCTTGAGCTTCGAGCCGGCGTCGGCGGTCGCGGAGAACTGGCCCTTCGTCAGGCCGTACACGCCGTTGTTCTCGACGATGTAGACCATCGGCACGTTGCGGCGCAGCAGGTGCACGAACTGGCCCGCGCCGATCGAGGCCGTGTCGCCGTCGCCGGAGACGCCGATCGCGAGCAGAGAGGGGTTGACCATCATCGCGCCCGTGGCCACCGCGGGCATCCGCCCATGCACGGCGTTGAAGCCGTGGCCGCGGTCGGCGAAGTAGGCCGTCGTCTTCGACGAGCAGCCGATGCCCGACATCTTGGCGACCTTGTAAGGAGGCACCGACATCTCGTAGAGCGCCTGGGTGATCTGGCGCGTGATGACATCGTGGCCGCAGCCGACGCACAGCGTCGATTTCAATCCGCCGTACTCCTTGACGGTCAGGCCGGCGCGGTTGACGGGCGGCGCTTTGGGCTCGGCAGTGGAGGACATTACTTCTTCTCCCCGGCTTCGATTCCTTCGATCACCGTTTCGGCGTCGAGGGGGAAGCCGTCGTAGTGGCGGATGGAGCGCAGCTTGTCCGTGTTGCCGCCGATTTCGAGGCGAAGCAGGTCATACATCTGCCCGTCGCGGTTCTGATCGATGACGTAGACGCGCTCGTGCGCGGCGATGAAGGCGGCGACCGCGGGCGTGAAGGGGAGGGCGCGCGGACGCAGGTAGTCGGTCTTCATGCCCTTGCGCCCGAGGATCACGCGCGCCTCTTCGACGGCGAAATCCGAAGAGCCGTAGGCAATGATACCGACCCGGGAGCCCGACCCGTCGGACACGACCGGCCCGGGTACGTGCTTCTTCGCGGTCTCGAGCTTGCGCGCGAGGCGGTCCATGTTGTTCTTGTAGTCGTCGGGCCGCTCCGTGTAATGGGCGCGCTCGTTGTGGCCGGAGCCGCGCGTGAAGTACGTGGCCGCGGGCGCATCCATGAAGCCCGGCAGCGTGCGCCAGGGGATGCCGTCGCCATCCACGTCGCGATAGCGAGCGAACTCCTTGAACTTCGCGATGTGGGCGTCGAGCTCTTCCTTCGTGCGCAGGACCTTGCCGCGGTCGAGCGGCCGGTCCGAGAAGGGGAGCGGGTCCGCCATCCAGTTGTTCATGCCGAGGTCGAGATCCGTCATCAGGAAGACCGGGGTCTGGAAGCGCTCGGCCAGGTCGAAGGCATCCATGGCCATGGTGTAGCACTCCTCGACGGAGCCGGGCAGCAGCAGGATGTGCCGACAGTCGCCATGGCCGAGGTAGTAGGTCGAGGTGATGTCGCCCTGCATCGTGCGCGTGGGCAGGCCCGTGGAGGGGCCCACGCGCTGGACGTCGACGATCACGGCGGGAACCTCGGCGTAGTAGCCGAGCCCCGTGAATTCCGACATGAGGGAGATGCCCGGGCCCGAGGTCGTCGTCATGGCGCGCGCGCCCGCCCAGCCGGCGCCGAGCACCATGCCGAGCGCCGCGAGCTCGTCCTCGGCCTGCACGACCGAGAACGTCGGTTTGCCGGTCTCGGGGTCGAGGCGGTACTTGGCCGCGTAGTCGATCAGCGATTCGGCGAGCGAGGAGGAGGGCGTGATCGGGTACCAGGCCAGGAACTGGACGCCCGCCATCATGCAGCCGATCGCCGAGGCCGCGTTGCCCTCGATGATGATCTTGCCCGCGGTCGCGTTCATGCGCTCGAGGCGGAAAGGGTCTCGTTTGGCGAGATTCTTCTCGGCCCACTCGAGACCGCCGCGGATCGCCTTCATGTTGATCTCGACGGCCGCGGCCTTGCTCTTGAACTGCTTGGCGACGGCTTTCTCGATCTCGGCCATGTCCAGGCCGAGTAGCCACGCCGCGACACCGACGTAGATCATGTTGACCGCGAGGCGCCGCAGCTTGCCGTCGTGCACGAGCTCGAGGACGAGCTTCTGGAAGGGCACGGGGTAGTAGACGACGTCGCTGCGCAGCGTGTCGAGCTTCAGGCTCTCCTCGTAAATGACGGCCGCTCCCGGGGCCACCGTTCTCACGTCCTCGTGCGCCGTCTCCGGGTTCATGCAGATGAGCACACCCACGTCCCGCCGCCGGGCGATGAAGCCCTCCTTGGAGGCGCGGATCGTGAACCAGGTCGGCAAGCCCTGGATGTTGGAGGGGAAAAGGTTCTTGCCGGACACCGGTATCCCCATCTGGAAGATCGCCCGCATCAGGACGTTGTTCGAGGACATGCTGCCGGAACCGTTGGCGGTGGCGACGTGGATCGAAAAGTCGTTGATCACCGGCGTCCGGCCGGCGGACTCCGAGTGCTTCTCTTCGAGAACGGCGGTCGACATGAGTCTCCTTTTGCGGGTGACGACCCGCCTGAGTCGGAATGATACCAAAGGGACACGGCGAGGGGCCGCCGCCGTCGGGTGGATAGAATCCCCGCCGGGGAGGAATTCTGATGCGCTTCTTTCGTCTGGCCGTCGTCTGCATGGCGGCCGCTGCGCCGGTCGTCCTGGCAGCAGACCGCCCGGCCCGCTTCGAGGAGCTCGCGAGAGTCCAAAGAATCGGCGCTTTTTCGGTTTCGCCCGACGGGCGTGAAGTCGCGTTTGCCGTGTCCACGCCGGACGTCGAGGCGAACGCCTCGCGCTCGGCGATCTGGATCGTTCCTGCGGGCGGGGGCGAGCCGAGGCGCATGACGAGCGGCGACAAGCTGGACGGGGACCCGAAGTTCTCTCCCGACGGCCGCAAGCTCGCGTTTCTCTCGAACCGCGACGGTGGATCGCAGATCTGGGTCATGGAGCTCTCGGGGGGCGATCCGGTGAAGGCGACTTCCTTCCCGACCGAGGTCTCCGACTACACCTGGTCTCCCGACGGCAAGTGGTTCGTCATCTCCTCGGACGTGTTTCCCGAGTGCGCCGACACCGCGTGTCTCGAGAAGATCGTCAAATCGCGCGCGGAGGCGAAGGTCAAGGCACGCGTGGCCGAGCGCCTCCTCTTCCGGCGCTGGGACTCCTGGAAGGACGGCAGGCGGACGCACATCTGGAGGGTGCCGTCGGCCGGCACCGGGGCTGCCTTGGACCTGACGCCGGGCGATCGCGACGCGCCGCCCTTCGAAGTGGGCGGGGGCGCGGATTGGGACGTCTCGCCCGACGGACGGGACCTCGTCTACGCGTCGAATCCGGACAACGTCGAGGCGCTCTCGACCAACTCGGACCTCTGGGTCGTTCCCTTTGCCGGGGGCGGGGCGGCGAAGAACGTCACGGCGTCGAACCCGGCCTTCGACGGTTCGCCTCGCTTTTCGCCCGACGGCAAGTGGATCGCCTACCGCTCGCAGAAGCGGCCGGGCTTCGAGGCGGACCGCTTCCGCCTGATGCTCCTCGACCGCGTGACGGGCCAGCTTCGCGGCCTCGCGGACGATTTCGACTTCTGGGTCGATGACTTCCGATGGGCCCCGGATTCGAGGTCCCTCGTCTTCGCCTCGCAGGTGCGCGGGCGGGAGACGCTCTACCGGATTCCGATCGCGGGCGGCGTGCCGATCCCGCTCTGGACGGGCGGCACGGTCGCCGGCCTCGGCGTGGCGGGGCCGCGCGTCTTCTTCGGTTCGAGCACGCTTTCCCGGGCGGCGGAGCTTTGGAGCGTCGGCCTCGACGGGAAGGGTCCGGCGGCACTGACGCATGTCAACGACGCGCTCTTCCGCGACCTCACGCTTGGCGAGGTCTCCGAGCGCTTCACCGACTCCTCGGACCGGCGAAAGCTCCAGGCGTGGGTCGTGAAGCCGCCCTCCTTCGATCCGGCGAAGAAGTACCCGGCCGTCTTCCTGATCCACGGCGGCCCGCAGGGGGCGTGGGAGGACGGCTGGTCGTACCGCTGGAACCCCCAGGTGTGGGCGGCCTACGGCTACGTCGTCTACGCGGCCAATCCGCGCGGCTCGACGGGCTTCGGGCAGGACTTTCTCGACGCGATCAGCGGCGACTGGGGCGGCCAGGTCTACGACGACCTGATGCGCCAGGCGGACGACCTCGAGTCGCTGCCCTACGTGGACCGCACTAAGATCGGCGCAGCGGGCGCATCCTACGGCGGCTACATGGTCAACTGGATCGCCGGACACACGCAGCGCTTCCAGGCGCTCGTCTCGCACGACGGCGATTTCGATCTCGCCTCGTCCAACCTCGAGACCGAGGAACTCTGGTTTCCGCTCTGGGAGTTCAAGGGCTGGCCCTGGAACTCCGACCAGTACCGGAAGTGGAGCCCCATGTCGTCGGCCGGCAACTTCAAGACCCCGATGCTCGTCATCACCAACGAGCGCGACTACCGCGTGCCCTTCGGCCAGGGCCTCCAGCTCTTTACTGCGCTCCAGATCCAGGGCGTACCCTCGAAGCTCCTCATGTTTCCCGACGAAGGCCACTGGGTCCTTAAGCCCGGCAACTCCTGCCTCTGGCACAACACCGTGATGGACTGGCTGCACCGCTACCTGGGCGGAGCCGAGGCGGATCCGAAGGGGCTGGGGTTGGCGTATGGCGTCACGCGGTGAGAAATGAGGGTCCGTGAGTCGTGAGTTGTGAGCCGTCGGGAGGCAGGGCGAGGTCTTGGCAGAGACGTCCAAACTTCTCTTAGGGTAGCGAAGCCGCGAGGCATAGACTTCCCCAGTGCCTGCGAAGCGGGTGGTTTCCCTCTGCCCGTCCATCACCGAAACGATCGTTGCCATCGGCGGCCTGAGGTCGCTCGCCGGTGTGACGCGTTACTGCACGCGGCCGAGCGGCATGCTCTGGGGCCTGCCCCGGGTCGGCGGAACCAAGAGCCCGGACCTCGCGCGCATCCTGGACCTCGCGCCCGACCTCGTCTTCGCCAACGCCGAGGAGAACCGCCGGGAGGACGTCGAGGCGCTGCGGGAGGCGGGCGTCGAGGTGGACGTGACGCTGCCCAAGACGGTCGCGGAGGTGCCCGAAGCGATCCGGCAGTGGGGGCGGCTGCTCGACTCGAGCGACCAGGCCGAGGTCCTCGCCGCCCGCATCGAGATGGAGCTCAAGGCCCTCGCTTCAAAGCCGTCGACGAGCACCTTTCGTTACGCCTACTGGATCTGGAAGGACCCGTGGATGACGATCTCGGACGACACGTACGTCGCCGATCTGATTCGCCTCGTCGGTGGCGAGAACGTGTACGGCCGAGAGGCCGTCCGGTATCCGACCACGCACCCGACCGAGGCGCTCGCCCGCGAGCCGCAACTGCACATTTTCCCGAGCGAGCCCTTCCCCTTTGCCGAAGAGAAGCACGGCCTCCTCGTCGAGAAGCTCTTCGGAAGCCACACGCGCCGAGTCTTCGTGGAGGGCGACAACTACTGCTGGCACGGGGTCCGTACGCTCGAGGGGCTAAAATCGATAAAGAGCCTTATTAACATCGGATTACTTAATCAGTAACCTTATGTTATTAGGCAGGATGTGACCATGCGCCGAACCGGGTTTTTCGGATCTCTCCTGATCCTCTCGGCTTTCCCGCTCGCCGCGCAGGCGGAGAATGCGCAGCCCGCGACGGTGATTCACGCGGGGACGCTCATCGACGGGAGCTCGGGCGCGACGCAACGCGACCAGGCCATCGTCGTGCGCGGCAACCGCATCGAGAGCGTGGGCGACTGGTCGGCGGCGAAGGTGCCCACAGGGGCGGCCGTGATCGATCTCTCCCGGGCGACGGTGCTGCCCGGCTTCATCGATACCCACACCCACATCTTTCTCGACCCGGCCGAGGCGGACTACGACACGCAGCTGCTCAAGCAAAGTGTGGCATTTCGCGCCGCCCGCGCGACGGCGCTCGCGCGAAGGTTCCTGGACCAGGGCTTCACCACCATCCGCGACGTCGAGACCGAAGGGGCCGGATACGGAGACGTCGGCGTCAAGCAGGCCATTGAGCGGGGGTACGTTGCGGGACCGAGGATGTTCGTTTCCACGCGCGCCATCTCGTCCACCGGTGGATACAGCCTCGACGGGTATGCGCCGGAAGTGGATGTACCCAAGGGTGCGCAACTCATCGACGGGCCGGTCGAGGCGCGCAAGGCCGCCCGTGAGCAGCTCTCGAACGGCGCCGACTGGATCAAGGTCTACATGAACCACCGCTCGTGGGTGGACGCGAAGGGCAACCTCGTCTCGCAGCCGACGCTGACGCTCTCCGAGCTCGAGGCCGTCGTGGACGAGGCGCACGGGTGGGGAAAGAAGGTCGCCTGCCACGCCTACAACGGCATCGGCCTCCATCGCGCGCTCGATGCGCGCTGCGATTCGATCGAGCACGGGCTCGATCTCGACGACGAGGCGGTGGCGCAGATGGTCCGCCAGGGGACCTGGCTCGTGCCGACCATGATGCCGTACTTCTACGACTGGGCGCCGGAGGGCACCCCGGCGGGCGCGAAGGACCGGAAACGCGCCGAGGTGCACGGCCCCTCGCTCAGGAAAGCCATGAAGGCCGGCGTGAAGATCGCATTTGGCACCGACGCCGGCAGCTTTCCGTGGTCGGAGCCGCTGGCAAGGGAGTTCACCCTGATGGTCCAGGAAGGGATGACTCCGATGGCGGCGATCCAGTCTGCGACCGCGCGCGCCGGGGAGATGCTCGGGATGCCGGGAGTGCTCGGCGTCGTGGCGCCGGGCGCCTTCGCGGACATCGTGGCGGTGACGGGCGACCCGCTCACCGACGTGAAGGCACTCGGGTCGGTCTCCTTCGTCATGAAGGACGGGAAGGTCTACCGGAACACGGCGGCAGCGATCCGCTAGCGGCTACGTCGCGCGGCGGTTCAACAGGTCGAGGAACTC
>JBGPGG010000048.1:0-20026 GCA_041483715.1 Thermoanaerobaculia bacterium | reverse complement strand
GTGACGGGTGTCGTCATGAGGCAGTCGCCGTCCACGTGGATTTCGACCGGATCGCCCTCGAGGGTGCGGATCGAGACGTCCCGGCCGCGGGCGATGTAGGCGATGCCGTTGGCGAGGTGGCCCGCGCGCCCCGCTTTCATCTCCCGAAACAGCTTGAAGAACTTTCCGAGACTGCGATGGTTGAAGATCATGACCTCGAGGGTCTCGCTGTCCGGCCGTGCCTCGGGCGCGATGATCCAGTGGCCGGCGTAGTGGCGCACGCGGGAGACGACAGCGTAGGTCGCTTCGTGGACGGCCCCGTCGATCGCGACCTCGAGGCGAGGGAACTCGTAGCGGAAAAACTGCGAGACCGCCGTCGGCATGATCCCTGTACGCCCGAGCCGCCGTTTCCACGCCAGGTTCATCTGTCCCATGACCCGCGCGTCGATGCCCACGCCGGCCCAGAGCAGAAAGAGCCGGCCGTCCGCGTGTCCGGGCCGGAGGGCCCGGGGCACGCCGTCGAGCAGGAGCGCTTCGGCGGTCGCGAGATCGGTCGGGATGCCGAGCTCTCGGGCCAGCACGTTCGAGGTGCCGCCGGGCAGGACCGCGATGGGCAGGTCGGAGCCGCCGAGGCCGCAGGCGGCCTCCGAGACCGTTCCGTCCCCGCCGCAGACCGCGACGAGGTCGAGCCCGCGGGGAAGGAAGCTCTTCACGATCGCTGTGGCGTCGCCGGGCTCGCTCGTCGGCGCGTTGACGAGCTCGAGCCCGCGACGGCGCTGCCGGTCGATCAGTTCGCTCATGGCCGCGCGAAGGTCGCGCTGGCCGGCGGTCGGGTTGTAGACGAGGATGCCGCGCTTCATGAAGTCGAGAGTCGACAGTTCACAGTCAACAGTTTGCCGCGCCTCTGTCGACTGTCGACTGTCGACTAGAAGAGGTCGCCATCGCGCTTGGGCGGAACGATCCCGAGGTGGCGATAGGCGGCCGGTGAGGCGACGCGCCCCCTCGGCGTGCGTTGCAGGAACCCGGCCTGGAGGAGGTAGGGCTCGTAAAGATCCTCGAGCGTGCCGCGGTCCTCGCCGAGGGAGGCGGCGATCGCGCCGACGCCGGCAGGCCCGCCGCCGAATTTCTCGATGATCGTCGCCAGGATCCGGCGGTCGAGCTCGTCGAATCCGTGCTCGTCGACTTCGAGGCGCGCGAGCGCCAGGCGCGCCGTCTCGAGGTCGATCGCGTCCTTGCCGGCGACCTCCGCGAAATCGCGCAGGCGCCGCAGGAGGCGGTTGGCGATGCGGGGCGTGCCGCGGCTGCGGGCCCCGATCTCGCGCGCGGCCTCCGGAGTGATCCGGATCGAAAGGATGCGCGCCGAGCGGTCCACGATCTGGGCCAGTGCGGAGACATCGTAGAAGTCGAGGCGCAGCGTGATGCCGAAGCGCCCGTGCAGGGGCTGCGAAAGCAATCCGGGTCGCGTCGTGGCGCCGATGAGCGTGAAGGGCGGCAGGTCCACCTTCATGGTGCGCGCCATCGGGCCTTCGCCGATGAGGACGTCGAGGCGGAAGTCCTCCATGGCGGGGTAGAGGATCTCTTCCACGGTCGGGGAGAGGCGATGGATCTCGTCGACGAAGAGGACATCCCGGGGCTGGAGGTTCGTCAGGATTCCGGCCAGATCGCCGGCGCGCGAGATCATCGGTCCCGCGGTCAGGCGAAGTCCCGCCGCCATCTCCCGCGCTACGATATGGGCGAGTGTCGTCTTGCCAAGCCCGGGCGGCCCGGTCAGCAGGACGTGATCGAGCGGCTCGCCGCGGCCCCGGGCGGCCGCCAGAAAGACGGAGAGGTTCTCGCAGACCTTGGTCTGTCCGATGTATTCGCCGAGATTCTGCGGACGCAGTTTCGGCTCGACGGCGGTGTCGTCTTCGATGGCGGCGCCGGTGAGGATCTCGCGTTCGGCTGTCATGTCGCTCTGGGGAGTCTAGCGGTTCCAGGTTCCAGGTTTCAGGTTCCAGGAGAAGCACGACGGGCTTGGAACTTGGAACTTGGAGCTTTGAACCTGGAACTTGGAACCACCTCATCCCCCCGTCAGTCTCTTCAGCGCCTCCCGCAAGAACTCGCCGAACTCGACCACTCCGCCCGCCCGCGCGGTCGCGTCCACGGCACGCTCGGCTTCGGCCTTCCGGTATCCCAGGTTGACGAGGGCGGAGATGACGTCGTCGGCGGCGACGGCGGCAGGCTCCTTCGTCGGAGCCTCGCCGGGCAGGTTCGCGGCCTTCTCGGCGAGCTCGAGCACCATCCGCTCGGCGGTTTTCTTGCCGACGCCGGGCACCGCGACGAGCCTGCGGACGTCCTGGTTCCGCAGGGCTTCGACGAGCTCGGCCGGCGGAATGCCAGAGAGAACGGTCAGCGCAACGCGCGGGCCGATCCCGGTCACGCCGAGCAGCAGGAGGAAGAGCGCGCGTTCCCGCTCGGTCAGGAACCCGTAGAGCGCGAGCGCGTCCTCCCGGACGTGCGTGTGAATCCAGAGCGACGCCGGGCTTTCGTTCTCGGGCAGCTCGTAGAACGTCGAGAGGGGAATGTGGACCAGGTATCCCACACCCCCGACTTCGAGGAGGACCTGGTCCGGCGTCTTCGTCGCGACGCGGCCGGTCAAACGGCCGATCATGTTGCGATTCTAGCCGCGGTGCGTCCTGGCACCGAAATCTTGATGACACCAGGAGGTAGTGGGGGCGGCCCTTGCGGCCGCCCGCGGGCGGGGACAAGCCCCGCCCCTACGAACCTACGGCGCAAGACTTCCAATACGGAACACTAGCTACGCCTGTTGCCGCCCGTGTCGCGGAGGAACGACGCGAGCAGCTGCTCGTTGATTTCGACCTTCCGCGAAGCGCGCAGTTGCTGGAGGTACGCGCGCGTCAGGCGGTCGGCCTCGCGGCTGCGGATGGATTCCCGCAGCTGCTCTTTCTGCGCCTCGAACGTGCCGCGGTCCCCTTCTGTGCGCGCGAGGACGCGGTAGAGCACGAAGCCGTTGGGCACGGCGACGGCGGGGCCGGCCTGACCCTTTGCCGTCTTGAAAACGGCGCCGGTGAGCTCGGGCGCGGCGCCGAGCTCAGGGACCGGGCCGCCGGGACCGAACTCGGTCGTGGTCCTGACCTCCGTGCCGTAGCGGCCGGCGAGCGCCGCGAGCGTCGTGCCGGAAGCGAGCTCCTTCGCGGCGGGCTCGAGCTGGGCGAGAGCGTCCTTCTGGCGGCGTTCGACCTTCCACTCGGATTCGAGCCGGGCCTTGAGCTCCGCGAAGGGCGGCTGGCCCGCGGCGCGCTCCTCGGCGGGCTTCACGAAGGCGATGCCCCGCGCCGTGGTGACGGGCGTCGCCGAGGTCTTGCCGACCGGCGTCGTCCACGCCTCGTCGGAGAACTTCTGGTTGGCCCCGATGCCCTGGACGCTGTCGCCGCGCGCGCTCCACTCGGTCGTGTTGAAGGTGACGGCGTCGCTCTGGAGCTTGCGCAGGTCCTCGTCCGAGGCCGACCGCATGCCCTTCAACTTCTGGGCGAGCTCCTTCGAAAGGCGGTCCACCTCGGCGGAGGCCTGGCGCTCGGAGAGCTCCGCGACGAGCGAGGGGCGCACCTCTTCGAAGGTGCGCGTGCGCGACGGCGCCTTCGAGACGAGCTTGATGATGTGGTAGCCGAACTGCGTCTTGATGGGCCCGCGGATCTCGCCCGGCGCCATGGAGAAGGCCGCCTGTTCGAACTCCGGCACCATCTGCCCGTGGGAGAAGGGCGGCAGCTGCCCGCCGCTCGTCTTCCCGCTCGGGTCGTCCGTGTTCTCGTTGGCGAGCTTCGCGAAGTCGGCGCCGGCGATCTTCGCGCGCACGGCTATGGTTTCGGCCCGGGCCTTCGCGACCGCATCCGCGTTGGCGCCGCCGTCGGGCTTCACGGCGATGAGGATGTGGGCGGCGTTGACCTGTTCGGGGACGCTGAAGGAGTCCTTGCGCCGGTCGTACTCGGCGCGCACGTCCGCCTCGTTCGGCGCCATCCTGGAGCGCACCCGCGCCCGGTCGACGAGCAGGTACTTGACCTTGCGCTGGACCGGCGCGCGGTAGCGGTCCTTGTGCTTGTCGAGGTAGGCCTGCAGGTCGGCCTCGGTCGGCTGCGCGTTGGAATCGAGGCGGGCGGGGGGCACGAGGATGTACTCGATCGTGGCCTTGTCGTTGCGCGTCGAGAACTCGCGGGCAAGCTCCGCGTCCGGAACGACCACCGAGGCCTTGACGAGTCCGGAATACTTTTCGAGCAGCATGTCCTCGCGGAGCTCTTCCTCGAAGCGTTCCGGCACGATGTTGTTCGAGCGGAGCATCTTCTCGTACTTCTCGCGGCCGATGAACTGGCCGTTGTCCAGGAAGAAGGGTAGCGACACGATCTTCTTTGCGATCTCGTCGTCGGACACGTGGAGCTCGAGGCGCTTGGCCGCTTCGAGCCGAAGCATCCGCTCGATCATCGAATCGAGCACGTTGCGGGGAAGGTCGAGCGCGCGCTCGAGCTCCGGCGAGAAATTCCCCTGGTACATCTGCCGGTAGCGCTCCACCTGCGCACGGTATTGCCGGTCGAACTCGACGGCGGTGATCCGCTCGCCGCCGACCTCGGCCACGACCTGGCCGGCCTTGTTCTCGTCCGTTCCCGAGCCCGACCAGAAGACGAACCCGAGGATGAAAACGCCGATCACGACGAACAGCGTCCATTTCAGGTGATGGAAGCTGTTGCGCATCGTCTTGAGCATCGAAAACCCTCCGGAAAAACGTTCGAGGACGGGCGACTATAGCAGGCGGCTCTGCAGGGGCGGGCGCGGCTTCGGGACCTCGTGCCGAGCCGGGCCGGCAGGCCGCCGGCACCTGCGGTTCCGGTCCAAGTGTGCTATAAGCGAGAGGGGTAAGTCCCGCAGTTTCGGGAGTTTATGCGCAAGCCGAAGTCCGGCCAACCGGCGGGAACCGATCTCGACTGGTTCGTCATCCCGATCCAGAAGATCCGCCAGTGGGCAATCGTCCTCGTCCTTCTTCTGGTCGCCGGCGGCGGCGGGTACTTCGTCTACCTGCGCAGCCACCGCCCTCCGAAGGCGCAGGCCCAGGCGGAAATCGCCCAGGCCGAGACACTGCTGGCCCGCGCGACCCGGTCCGTAGGCGCTACGCGGCCGGGTTCGAACGTGGCGCAGGCGCGGGATTTCCTGCGCGACGCCCGCGAATCCTTCTCGGGATCCCGGTTCGAAGAGGCCTTCCGGCTCGCCGTCGAGTCCCAGTCTTACTCGCGCCGCACGCTCGGGGGCTCGGGCGCCGGAGAGCAGGGCGACGCCTCGTTCATCTTCGTCGAGGGCGACGTCGCGTTGCAGCGGGCCGGACGCTCGACGTTCGAGCCGGCGCGCCAGCGCGAGCCGCTCTTCGACGGCGACTTCGTGAAAGCCGGGCACACGGGCTCGGCCGAGATCATGTTCTACGACGGAACGCTCTACACGATCCGCCCGGGCTCGCTCTTCGAGTGCCGCCGTCCGGTTTCGTCGGAGGTCAACGGAAGCCAGATCAAGATGATCTCCGGCGCCGTCAACGTCTACACGTCGGGCGCGACCTCGACGGTGGCCACGGACACGGCGACCGCCGCGATCGACCGGGACTCCCGCGTTTCGGTCGACGTCGTGCCGGGCGACAAGACGGAAGTCACGAGCTACCGCGGCCGGACGACGGTCTCCACCGGCAAGGAGAGCGTCACGCTGGAGGGCCGCGAAAGGGTCTCGGCGGAGGCGAAGACGCGCACCTTCTCGCCGAAGGTGGCGCTGCCGGACGCGCCGCAGCCGGCACTGCCGGCGGACAACCGGATCTACGACCTCAAGACGGGCGACCAGGTCGAGCTGAAGTGGTCGAAGGTCGCGGACGCCGCGCGGTATCGCCTCCAGATCTCGCGCTCGCGGCTCTTCGTGCCCGACGCGACGGAGGTGGACCTCGACGACCGTGTGCAGACGAGCGCCCGCGTCAAGGTCTCCAGGGAAGGGTCCTACTTCTGGCGCGTGGCGGCCATCGAGTCGAACGGCCTGACCTCGGACTGGAGCGCGGTGCGGCGCTTCAAGATCGTGACCGAGCCCCTGAAGATGGGCTCGGGCGACACGACGCCCCCGGATCTGACCGTTTATCCGCCGCAGCAGATGGGCAACCTGTTCCTCATCTACGGAAAGACGGAGCCCGGCGCCATCGTGACCGTCAACGCCGAGCCGGCGGACCTCGAGCCCGACGGCTCGTTCAAGAAGACGATCACGATCGAGCGGGATGGTGCTACGGTCCTCGTCGTCAAGTCGGTGGACGCGTCGGGCAACGAGACGGTCCGGCGCGTCCGAGTTTTTGTCGAGTCGTTATGAAGCACCTTGCATCGGGAGACGGAAGACGGAAGACGGGAGACGGACACGAACTCGTTTCCCGTTTCCCGTCTACCGTTTACCGGACCTAGGAGGTCTTTTGGCCTGGAAATCCGTTTTCTCCATTTTCTCGAACGACCTGGCGATCGATCTCGGCACGGCGAACACTCTGGTCTTCGCGCGCGGCAAGGGGATCATCGTGCGCGAGCCGTCGATCGTCGCGGTCAACACCGTGACCAACCGCGTCGAAGCGGTGGGCACCGACGCCAAGGAGATGCTCGGGCGCACGCCGGGCAACATCGTGGCCATCCGCCCGATGAAGGACGGCGTCATCGCCGACTTCGAAGTGACCGAGAAGATGCTCGATCACTTCATCAAGAAGGCCCACGGGCGCTCGCTCTTCGTGCGGCCGCGCATCGTGATCTCGGTTCCCTCGGGCATCACCCAGGTCGAAAAGCGCGCGGTGCAGGACTCGGCCCTGCGCGCGGGCGCGTCCGAGGTCTTCATCATCGAGCAGGCCATGGCGGCGGCGATCGGGGCGGGTCTGCCGATCACCGAGCCGACCGGCAACATGATCGTGGACATCGGCGGCGGAACGACGGACGTCGCGGTCATCTCGCTCGCGGGCATCGTCTACAGCCGGTCGGTCCGGACGGCCTCGAACGAGATGGACGAGGCGCTCATCCAGTACTTGAAGCGCAAGTACAACCTGCTCATCGGCGAGCGCACCGCCGAGCGGATCAAGATCGAGATCGGGTCCGCGCACCCGCTCGACGAGCCCCTCACGATGGAGGTCAAGGGGCGCGACCTCGTCGAAGGGGTCCCGAAGACGCTCGTCCTCTCGGACGAGGAGGTCCGGGAGGCGCTTTCCGAGGTCGTGGCGGCCATCGTCGAGACCGTTCGGGTCGCGCTCGAGCGCACGCCGCCCGAGCTCTCCGCCGACATCATGGACAAGGGCATCATCCTCACGGGCGGGGGCTCGCTCCTGCGCAACCTCGACCGGAGGCTCTCGGAGGAGACGGGCCTTCCCATTTCGTACGCCGAGGATCCCCTGGCGTCCGTGGCCCTCGGCACGGGGGCGATGCTCACGGATATGGATTTGTTGAGGAAGATCAGCATCACGTGAGGAGGCCGGTAGACGGGAGACGGGAGACGGGAGACGAGCCCTACGCATTCCAGTGACCGAGTTCCGTAAGTCTTCGCTTACCCTCTACCGTCTCCCGTCTACCGCACAATGAGACCCCAGAAGCCCCACGCCGAGATCGCCGCCGCCAATCCTCGCCGCGGAGGGGCCGTCCTCGTGATGGTCCTGGTCGCCTGCTTGCTCGTCCTCTCCGCGCAGACGCAGGCCCGCGGCGGGCGCGGCACGGTTCTCCAATCGTGGATCCTTTCGGCCTCCGCGCCCGTGGCGGCGGCGGTGGGCGCGCTGTCGCACGGGGCGTCCAACGCCGTCTCTTCGACGCTGGCGCTGTTCCACGCGCGCGAGGAAAACGAACGGTTGCGGCGCGACCTCGATGCACGCGAGCGCGAGCTCTTCCGCCTGCGCGCCGAGGCCCGGCAGGGCGCCGAGGAGCACCGGCTGCTCGGGGCGAGCGCGTCCCTGCCCGGCGTCGTCGGCACGGTGCCCATTCTGCTGATCGAGCGGCGGGCCGGCGTGCAGGGCGCCCTGATCGGCGCGGGCTCGGCCGACGGCGTCGTGGCGGGCTCTGCGCTGGCGGTGCCGGCCGGGCTGGTGGGGCGCGTCGTCACGGTGGGCCGGGGCGTCTCGCGGGCGCAATTGCTGCTCGACACGTCCGCGGCCGCGGGGGCGCGCATCGCTCGAACGGGGGAGCTCGGCGTCGTGCGGGGCGACGGCCACGGGGCGCTGATCTTGAACAACATCGCGACGACGTCGTCGGTCGCGCGCGGCGACCTCGTGGAGTCGGCCGGGATCGACGGCATCTACCCGAGGGGCGTGCCGATCGGCCGCGTCGAGTCGGTGTCCCGCGGGAGCAAGCTCTTTCTCGAGATCCGGGTCGCGCCGACGGCGGACTTCTCGCGCCTGACGGACGTCCTGCTCCTCGCGCCGTCCCTGGCGGCGAAGGAGAGCGCGGAACCGGGGCGGAGCGCGGCGCGATGAAGATCGGCCGCATCGCTCTGCTGCTCGCCGCGGCGATCGTCCTCGAGTTCTTCGTGGGGAGATCCCCCTACCGCTCGCTTTTGCCCGTCGACTGGTTCCTGCTCGCCACGGCGACGGTGGCCCGCAGCGGGGACTTCGTGCGCGCCGTGGCGACGGGCGCCGCGGCCGGCGCGCTCGAGGACGCCGTCTCTCAGCCGCTCATCGGCCTGAACGCCTTCGCCAAGGCCGTCATCGGCTACGCGCTCACGCTTGTGTCGGTGCGGGTCGTCTTCGGGGGCGCGCTCGCGGTCGGCGCGGCGCTCTTCGTCGCCTCGCTCGCCAACGAGGCGATCGTCGCCCTGCTCTGCGCCCTGCTCTCCCAGTCCCCGATCGTCATCGTTTCGCGCGACGCCCTCTGGCGCGCCGCGGCGACCGGCGTGGCGGGGGGAGCGCTCGAGTCGGCCTGGAACTTCCCGTGGCGCGAGTGGTGGACCCGGCGCCGATTGAGGAGACTGCGGTGATTGGCCGGAGGCGGCGGTGCTGAGGATCCGCGAGGACCGCCGGGCGCTGGTGCGACGCATCGAGGTTTCGCGCGTGGCCGTGGGCACGGTCCTCTCGCTGCTCGCGGTCGCCTACTGGACCGTCCAGATCGTACGCGGCGAGTACTACTTCTCGCTCTCCGAGAACAATCGCATCCGCGCCGTCAAGATCACGGCGCCGCGCGGGTACGTGCTCGACCGCAACGGCGCGACGCTCGTCGAGAACGAGCCGGCCTACACGCTGCACCTGTACCGGCGCGAGGCGAAAGACCTCGACGTGTCGGTGGACTTCATCGTGGACCTGCTTGGGCTTAGCCGGGAGCGGGTGGCCTCGCGGGTCGAGCGGGGCCGCAAGGAGCCGGAGTTCGTCCCGATTCCCATCGCCGAAAACCTCGGGATCGAAGAGGTGGCGACGGTCGAGGCGCGCGCGGCCGAGCACCCCGAGTTCGCGATCACTGTTTCGCAGCGGCGCCTGTACAAGCACGGCGGCTCGGCGGCGCACGCGCTCGGCTACCTGTCCGAGGCCACGCCGGAGCAGATCAAGAACGCCGGCAACGTCTACGGCGTCGGGGACTGGATCGGGCAGAAGGGCATCGAGAGCGCCTACGAGCGGCTGCTCTCGGGGGCGAACGGGCAGCGGCGCGTCATCGTCGACTCCCACGGCCGCGAGGTCGCGGAGGAGGCGCGCCTGGAGGCGAGTCCGGGCCAGAATCTCTTCCTGACGCTCGACCTGAAGCTCCAGGACGTCGCCGAGGAGTACTTCCGGGACAAGGTCGGATCCGTCGTCGCGCTCGACCCGAGGACCGGGGAGATCCTCGCCCTGGTGTCGTCGCCTTCGTACGACCCGAACTGGTTCACGCGGCGCGTGACCTCGTCGGAGTGGAACGGCCTGCTCGGGAATCCCGACCGGCCGCTCCAGAACCGCGCGATCCAGAACATGTATTCGCCGGGATCGGTGATCAAACCGTTCCTCGCCTACGGTGCACTGGCCCGCGGGCTCGTCGATCCGGAGGCGCGCATCTTCTGCCCGGGCCATGCAAACTTCTACGGGCGCGAGTTCCATTGCCACAGGAAGGGCGGCCATGGCTGGGTCAACCTGCGCGATGCGATCAAGATGTCCTGCGACGTGTACTTCTATAACCTCGGCCAGCGGCTGGGAGTGGACCGTATCAACGAGATCCTGACGTCGTTTGGCTTCGGCGGGCCGTCCGGCGTCGACCTGTCCTTCGAGAAGTCGGGCCTCGTGCCGTCGGAAGACTGGGCGCGAAAGCGGCGTGGTGCACGCTGGTATCCGAGCGAGACCATCTCGGTCTCGATCGGGCAGGGGCCGCTGCTGGTGACCCCGATGCAGGTCGCCCGGGCGTTCGCGGGGCTGCTCGAGGGGGGGCGCCTGCCCACGCCGCACCTCTTCTACTCCTCGCAGGACCCGCGGACGGGAGCGCAGCTGCGCTACAAGGCGGAGTTCCACGATGGCGTTGCGCTCGCGCCCGAGAAGCTGGCGGTCGTCGAGGACGGTATGTGGGCCGTCGTCAACGAGCCGGGCGGAACGGCCTTCGGCTCGCGCGTCGCGGGAATGGAGATGGGCGGCAAGACCGGCACGGCACAGGTCGTCGGCCGGGAAGCGACGGTGCGGGCCGGCGCCGACAAGTCCAAGCTGCAGGACCATGCGTGGTTCGCGGGGTTCGGTCCGGTGAAGGACCCGCAGATGGTCGTGGTGGTCTTCGTCGAGAACGGTGGCCACGGCAACCTCGTCGCCGCGCCCCTGGCCAAGCTGCTGTTCGAAACGCGTTTCGGCGTCGTGCCGAAGACGCCGCCGGCGCCGCCGGTGCGGGCCGCAGTGCCGTCGCCCGGCATCCAACGCGCGGCGCGCCGGGAGGCGCCGTGATCGGCCGGGCCCTTCCGGGCGGACGGCGGCTCGACCTCGTCGTGCTCGGCTGCGCGCTCGCGCTCGCGGCCCTCGGCGTGCTGTTCGTCGCGTCCGCGACCGGCGGGACGCGCTTCGAGGGCCTCGCGGGGCGCCAGGCGATCTGGGTCGCGGTCGGCCTCGGCGCGATGGTCGGCGCCATCCTCTTCGACTACCGGATGCTCCTGAAGTTCTCCTTTGCGATCTACTGCGCGAGCCTCCTGCCGCTCGTGTACCTGCTCGCGTTCGGCGAGAGGATCGCCAACGTCCGCTCGTGGATCCGCGTCGGCCATTTCCAGTTTCAGCCGGCGGAGCTGTCGAAGATCGCGACGGCGCTGCTCGTCGCCTACCTGTTCGAGAACGAGGACGACGCCCGCCTGCACGCTTCGACGATCTTCAAGCTCGGCGTGATCGTCGGCACACCAGCGCTCCTCGTGTTCCTCCAGCCCGACATGGGCCTGGTCATAACGTTCCTGCCGCTCGTGTTCGTGGGGCTCTTTTTCGGCGGGCTGCCCGCGCGCGGCTGGGTCGCGATCGGCGTGATCGTCGTCCTGCTCTCGGGCGGCGGCTGGTTCCTCCTCAAGGACTACCAGAAGGCGCGGATCGGGACGTTCCTGAACCCGGACACGGACGTGCTGGGCTCGGGCTACCAGGTGCGCCAGTCCAAGATCGCGGTCGGCTCGGGCGGGTTCTCGGGCAAGGGCTTCCGCGGCGGCACGCAGAGCCAGCTGCGATTCCTTCCCGTGCAGCACACGGACTTCATCCTGGCCGTCATCGCCGAAGAGTGGGGATTCCTGGGGGTGATCCTCGTGCTCGGGCTCTTTGCCGGCCTCCTCCTGCGGGCGCTGAAACTCGCGCAGACGGCACGCGACCGTGGAGGCGTATTCCTGATCCTGGGGTTGACGGGCATGATGCTCTTCTCGGTCGTGATCAACGCCTCGATGATGATCGGGCTTGCCCCGACGACCGGGATCCCGCTGCCGTTCGTCTCCTACGGAGGCTCCTCGGTCGCGACGACCTTTCTCGCCATCGGCCTGATCCTCGGCGTCGAGTACCGCAGGTTTGCCAACGCGTGAGGAAAGAGCTTCTCGTCAACGCGACCCCTCCCGAGACGCGCGTCGCGCTGACCGAGGACGGGCGCGCGGTGGAGGTGCTGCACGAACGGCGCGGCCGGCAGGGCCTCGTCGGCAACGTGTTTCTCGGCCGCGTGCACCGCGTGCTGCCGGGCATGCAGGCCGCGTTCGTGTCCATTGGCCTCGATCGGGATGCGTTTCTCTACGTCGAGGACGCCTCCGCGCGCGCCGCGGACCTCGACTTCGGCGACGGCGGGGAAATGCGAGGCGCGCCGGATGGGACGGCCGCCGACCGCCCGCGGATCGACGACCTCGTCAAGGAAGGCCAGGAGATCGTCGTCCAGGTGACGAAGGACCCGCTCGGCGGCAAGGGGCCGCGCGTCACGGCCGGGATTTCGCTCGCGGGCCGCACGCTCGTCTCCCTGCCGGGGTCCCGGGAGGTCGGCGTTTCGCGCCGGGTGCCCGATGAGGCCGAGCGCGAGCGCCTGCGGCTGATCCTCGAGGGATTCGGGGGCGAGGGCGGCTTCATCGCGCGCACGGCGGCGCTCGGCAAGGGGGCGGACGAGCTTGCGGCCGATCGCCGGTATTTGGCGGACCTGGCCGCGCGCATCGTGCGGCGCCGCGAAAGCTCCTCGCCGCCGGCGCTGCTGCACCGGGAGCTCGATCTGGCCCTCCGGGCCGTGCGGGACCTCGCCGGCGACGACTGCGCCGCGATCCGCGTGGACGATGAGGCGACGCACTACCGCCTCAAGGAATTTCTCGACGCGGTCGCGCCGGCGCTCGCGCGGCGCCTCGAGCTCCACCGCGGGCCCGAGCCGCTCTTCGAAGCCTTCGGCATCGAAGCGGAGATCGAAAACGCCCTGAAGAGCCGCGTGGGCCTCGCCTCGGGCGGCTCGCTCGTGATTCACCAGACCGAGGCCCTCGTCGCGATCGACGTGAACACCGGGCGGTTCGTCGGAAAGGAAGGCCTCGAGGACACGGTCTTCGCGACGAACCTCGAGGCGGTCCCGGAGGTGGCCCGGCAGATCCGCCTGCGCGATCTCGGGGGCCTGCTGGTCGTGGACTTCATCGACATGGAGGACCCGGAGCACCGGGCGAAGCTCTTCGAGCGGTTCGAGGCCGAGCTCGCGCGCGACCGGGCCCGCACGCGCGTGCTGCAGATCTCGGAGTTCGGGTTGATCGAGATCACGCGCCAGCGCTCGCGCGGCAATCTCGAGAGGGTGCTGACGCGCGCCTGCCCGGTCTGTTCGGGCAGCGGGCGCGTGAAGACTGACGTGACGGTGGCGCTGGATCTGCGGCGGGCGCTCCTGTCGCCGCCCCATCTTTTCTCGGCGGGCGAGACGGTGCGCGTGCGCGTGCGGCCGGCCGTCGCCGAGCTCGTCGCCGGGGACGACCCGACGCTGCTCGCCGACGCGGAGGAGGCGCTCGGAGTGCGCCTGGAGCTCGTCCCGGATGAGGGCGTCGGCGCCGCGGGCTTCGAGATCCTGAGCAGCTAAATCGTTATGGCTCAAACATCTCGACCCGGAAATAATCCCACCGGGTCCCCAGTTGTTAGGGCCAGCACGCGATACCTTCCTTCCCGGCCCCGACACAAGTAAGTCGGGGCCGCCTTTTTTTTGGGAGGTTTCGGGTTCCAGGTTTCGGGTGGGCTTGCGGATCTTGTCGAAGAGAGCGAGTGCCTCCGTCTTCTCCCGCGCGTGGTCCACGATGGGCGCCGGCTTGTCGAGGATCGCTACGGCAGCGGTTGCAGCCCGAAGAGCGGCAGCGTGACCACGTTGTGCAGGCCGGGCGTGGCGCGGACGATGAAGGGCACCGCGTTGACCACCGTCCCGACCGTCGCGCGATCCCCGTGGAAGCCCCCCGCGACCGTCACGTGCACGGGAGGGTCGCCCTCGATGTCGATGCGGTCGGCCGGCGCCGCCGCGCCGACGGCCATCGTCAGGTCGAGCGAAACCAGGACCTCGTCCCCCGCCTGCACCAGGGCGACCTGGTGGAGCCCGAGGACGTGCCCGGGGGCCACGCCGTCCGTTTCCTTCTCCGCGATGACCGGGCTGATCGTCTCGCTGATCTCGTCGATCGGCAGGCCCAGCCCGAGCGCGATGATGGCCGCCGACTCCGAGAGCCCCACGTGGCCGAGCTTCTTCGCGGCCACGCCCGTGGCGAAATCTGCGGGAGTCATCCCCGCGCCGACCTTTGCCCGCAGCGGCCCGCGGCGTTTGGCCGCATCGACGACGCGCGTGACCTTCACCGAATCGACCTTCACGCAGGCCGACGCCACGGCGAGGACGAGCCGGTCCATGACGAGGCCAGGGTTGACGCCGGTTCCGAGGACGGCGACGCCCTTCTCCTTCGCCTTGCGGTCGATCTGACGGGCCATGGGCAGGTGGCGCAACTCCGGATAGGAGAGCTCCTCGCACGTGGAAATGATGTGGAACCCCGCGGCGATCGCCTCTTCGATCTGCGGCAGGACCGCGTGGAGGCGGGATCCGGTGCAGAGCAGGACGACGTCCGACTTTCCGCGCGACGCCGCGGTCTCGGCGTAGAGCGCGGCCGCGCTCGGGCGGATCACGACGTGCGGGAAGGATCCGTCGAGCAGGGCCGAGAGGGGCTTGCCCGCCTTGTCGGGCGCCGGGTCGGCGGCCCCGAGGAGCTCGATGTTTGCGCGTCCGGCGAGGGCCTTCCCGACTTCGACGCCGATGGGGCCGAGGCCGATCAGAGCGGCGCGGGTCTTGTGCGGGTTGTTCATGGCGCCGGGATTCTAGTGGACTCGGCGCCGCCTTCCGCAATCCGATCCGGAACGCCCGCGAGCAGAACGAGCGCGATGACCATGAGCACGGCGAGCGAGGCCACGGCGAGACGGTAGGCGAGCCCAGAGCCGAGGGGCCGGGAGAGCCCGTCCACGATCGCCGCCCACACGAGGGGTCCCACGATCGCCGCCGCGCGCGCCGAGAGCGCGAGTAGGCCGAAGAACCGGCCCGCCTCGCCGGCGGGGACGAGCCGAAGGAGCAGGGGTCTTTCCGCCGACCAGATTCCGCCGAAGGCCAGGCCGACGACCACGCCGCCCGCCCAGAAGCCGGTGAGCGAGGGCGAGAGGGCGATGATCAGGAGCCCGGCGATCCATCCGACGAGGACGAGCATGAGCGTGCGGCGGGGGCCGAAGCGATCGCAGGCGCGGCCCGCGAGGTAGGCCCCGAAGATCGCCGGGATCGTGAGGGTCACGAAGAGTCGGATCTCGCCGCCGGCCGGAAGCCCCAGCACTGCGACGGCGTAGAGCGCCATGAACGCGATCGCGGTGCCGAGGCCGTCCTGGTAGAAGTAGGACGCCACGACGAAGCGCCGCAACCCCGGAAAGCGCCGTGCCTCGCGGAAAGCCCCGACGAGCTCGCCCGCGAGGGAGGAGAGACGGATGCGGGGCCCCGAACCGGGTGGACGCGCGCCGTGGTCGCGGCAGTAGAAGAAGAGAGGGAGCGAGAAAAGGAGAAAGAGTGCGGCTGTCGGGGCGAAGGCGGCCTGCCGGCCTCCCGCGGGCAGAAATCCGCCCGCTCCCGTGACGAACGGCGCCACGAGCAGCACGCCGGCAATGGAGCCCACGTAGCCGACGGCGGTGCCAAACCCGGAGAGCCTGCCGCGGCCGGAAGCCGGCGCGAGGTCCGTGAGCATCGCGTTGTACGGCGGCAGCGCGAGCTGGTAGGCCGTGTTCGCCACGGCGAAGGCTGCGAGCAGGGCGAGGAGGGACGCGGCGCGCGGCAGGGGTGCACGCCCGAGGGGCCCGAGCGCGAGCGTTGCGGCAACGCTGGCAACCGTCAGCCCGATCACCCACGGTTTGCGCCGCCCCGAGGCGTCCGAGACGGCGCCGATCCAGGGGGCCGCGACGAGCACCGCGACGGAGGAGAGGCTCGTCGCGGTCGAATAGAAGGTGTTCGATGCTCCCCGCTCCGTGACGATCCAGACGGCGAAGTAGAGCGTCACGATGTTCATCGAGAAGATCGTGTTCGCGAAGTCGTAGAGCGCCCAGCTCCAGCGCTCGCGCGGGGGCGCGAGGCGGGGCGTGCCGTGGCCGGATTGGCTCATGCGTCGAGCGGAGGATACGCCCGGGGCCGCGAAGGAGCCGGAATCGAAGCGGCGCCCCGCGGGTTAAGGGGGCATGGACACAAGAAGGCTCTCGGCGGCGGTGCTCGTTACCTGCCTCCTCGTGGCTTCGTGCGCGACCAGCAAGGATTCCGGACTCGGGACGCGCACCCTCGAGTGCGTGATCGAGGAGAAGGGCCAGGAGGGACCCTCCAGCGCCTCGGGCTATCGGGGCGCGGGCAGCTACTACATGGTCTTCGAGGCCCGGGAGGGCCAGGCGACGTCGCGCTATCGCCTCGAGGTGACGCGACAGCAGTGGCAGCGCTTCCAGGAAGGGCAGCGCGTCAAGATCACGCTCAACAACAACATGCTGGTGGACATCCGCCCGAACGAGTGATGCATTGTCGCCGATCGGGCCGAATTCGCCACAGGCTCGACCCACCGGCCCTCTTCCGATAGTCTCCCGGTCATGAAATTTCGCGGCTTTCGTCCTCTCCTCGCGGTCGGAGTGTCCCTTCTGGCTGCGGTGGGCCCGGTTTCCGCGGCTCCGGCCGACGACCCCCAGCAGGGTTTACCGCCGCCTGCGCGCCCGAAGATCGGTCTCGCGCTCGGCGGCGGCGGCGCGCGCGGCGCGGCGCACATCGGCGTCATCCGGGTCCTCGAGCAGCTCCACATCCCGATCGACTACATTGCGGGCACGAGCATGGGCTCGATCATCGGCGGGCTCTACTCCTGCGGCTACACGGCCGACGAGATGGAGAAGCTCATCGGCTCGATCCACTGGGACACGCTCTTCCAGGACGCCCCGGACCGCCCCGAGCAGTCCTTCCGTCAGAAGGAGGACGACTTCGAGCACCTCATCCCCTTCGAGTTCGGCATCAACCTGAAGAAGGGGGGACTCGTTCTCCCGCCGGGCCTGATCGCCGGCAGCAAGCTCGGCTTCGTCCTCGAGAGCGCGACGCTGCCGTGCTCTTCGGTCACGAACTTCGACCAGCTGCGCATCCCTTTCCGCGCGGTGGCGACCGACATCCAGACGGGGCTGCCGTACGTCATGTCGAAAGGGAACCTCGCTCGCGTGATTCGGGCGAGCATGGCCATCCCCGCGATCTTCACGCCGGTCGAGATCGATGGTCACCTGCTCATCGACGGTGGCGAGTCGGAGAACCTGCCGGTGCAGACGGTGCGCGCAATGGGCGCCGACATCGTCATCGCGGTCAACGTCGGCTCGTCGGGCGCGGCCACGGCGGAAAAGCCGAAGAGCGTGGGCGGGATGATCGGGCGCCTCATCGACCTGCCGCTCCAGCAGAACACGATGGAGTCCGCGAAGCTCGCAAACCTCGTCATCACGCCAGACCTCGACGGCTACACCTCGGCCGACTTCATGAAAGCGTTGCAGATGGTCCCGCTCGGCTACAAGGCCGCCGAGGCGGACAGCGAAAAGCTCGCGCAGTGGTCCGCGCCCGAAAGCGCCTACGGCCCCTGGAAGACGCGCCACGACGCGACGCTCCCGCCGCTGCCGTACATCGACGAGCTCGTGATCGACCCGGTGCCGGGCATCGACCCGCGGCGGCTCGAGTATCTGGTGCATTCGAAGGCCGGAAAGGTCCTCGACACGAATGCGCTGGCGCAGGACCTGAAACGCATCTACGGACTCGGGTACTTCGAGATCGTCAGCTACTCGATCGTCGAGGAGGGGCAGCGCCACATCCTGAAGATCAACGCGACGCCGAAACCCTGGGGCCCGACGTATCTGAAGCTCGGCCTCTTTCTCGGCACGGATTTTCAGCTCACAACGGGCTTCGGCGTGACGGCGCTCGTCGACGCGACCGAGATGAACGGCCTCGGCGGCGAGTGGAAGACGACCGTGACGGTCGGAAGCCCGCTCGATATCAAGATGCGGTTCTACCAGCCGCTAACGTATCGGACCCACCTCTTCCTTTCCCCCTACGCCGGCTGGATCCAGAAGCTCGCACAGGTTTACGGCGAGAACGAGGTCGCCCTGGGCACCTACCAGGTGTCGCGCAGCGCCGTCGGCATGGACCTCGGGTACGACTTCGGGTCGTGGGGAGAGCTGCGCGTCGGCTACGTGCGCGCCTTCGGTCAGGGGCGCCGCAAGGTCGGCGATCCGGTCTTCCCGAACGTCGACTGGGACGAAGGTGGTCTGGCGGCGAGAATGCGAGTCGACCAGCTCGATAACGTCAACCTGCCCCACTCGGGCTACGGCGCCGACGTGAATTTCCTCGCCAATCGCATGGGGCTCGGGGCGTCCCTCTCGTACGACCACCTCAACGCGGTCGCCCTCGGTGTCCAAACGATCGGCCGCTGGACCGGCCTCGCGAAAGTGGAGGGGGGCTCAGGCCTCGGCACCCAGATTCCTTTCTACGACGAGTTCCAGCTCGGCGGCCTCTTCCAGCTTTCGGGCAGGCCGGTCGGCCAGTTGAGAGGAAACACCTACGCGCTCGGCGCGCTGCTGCTCTACTACCGGCTCTCCGACACCCGGGGCCTCATCCTCAAGAACTTCTCGATCGGGGTTTCCGCGGAGGCCGGGAACACCTGGGCCTACCAGGCCCCCGTCACGCTCTCGAGCCTGAAGGCGGCGGGAAGCATCTACGTCATCGCCGACACGATCATCGGCCCCCTGTTCGTCGGCTACGGGCGTTCGGGCAGCAGTAACAACTCGGCGTATCTCTATTTGAATCGGGCGTTCTAGAGCCGGTTCAGTCCATCTAAGCCCGCCACTTTGTACGCTTCCGCCATCGTCGGATAGTTGAACACGGTGTCGCGGAAGTAGTCGATGGTGCCGCCGAAGGCGAGCACGGCCTGGCCGATGTGGATGATCTCGGTCGCGCGCTCGCCGAAGATGTGTACGCCCAGGAGTTTTCGCGTATTGCGGTCGAAAAGGATCTTGAGCAGCCCCGTGTCCACGCCGAGCATTTGGCCCTTCGCGAGCTCTTCGAACTTGGAGACGCCGATCTCGTAGGGCACCTTCTCGGCCGTCAGCTCCTGTTCGGTCTTTCCGACGATCGAGATCTCGGGGATCGTGTAGATGCCATAGGGGACCGGCGACCGGGCCTCGCAATACGTGCCGAACATGTGGCAGCTGGCCAGGCGCCCCTGCTCCATGGAGGTCGAGGCGAGCGCGGGGAAGCCGATCACGTCGCCGGCCGCGTAGATGTGCGGGGCGGACGTCTGGAAGAACTCGTTGACGGCGATCTTCCCGCGTGCGTCGGCCTCGATCCCGGCCGCCCCGACATTGAGGAGGTCGCCGTTGGCGCATCGGCCGACCGTGTAGAGGAGCGTGTCGCCGTGGATTTCCTTGCCGCTCTCCAGAAACGCCACGACCCGGTTTTTCTCGTCGTAGCCCACCCGTTCGACCCTCTCGCCCAGGCGGAACGCCGCGCCGCGCTGGCGCATGAAGTACATCAGCGAATCGGTCATCTCGCGGTCCACGAAATCGAGGACCGTCGGCCGCGCCTCGATGACGGTCACCTTGATGTTGAGCGCCGAGATCATGGACGCATACTCGAGGCCGATCACACCCGCGCCCACGACGATGAGGTCTCGGGGCAGCATCTGACCCCGCAGGAGCTGATCGGAGTCGATGATTCGCTTTCCGTCGAGCGGCACCGTCGGGCTGTGGGCCGGGCGGGTGCCGCACGCGATCAGGATGTGCTCGCCGCGCACGCGGATCGTTCCCTCGGCGGACTCGATTTCCACCGTGTTGCCGTCGACGAACCGCGCGGTACCGGAGAGGGTCGTGACGTGGTTGCGGTTCAGCTGGGCACGGACGACCTCCAACTCGCGCACGAGGACTTTCTGCACGCGAAAGGCGAGGTCGGCGATCTTGATGTCCTTCGACAAAGTGTAGTCGCGGCCGTAGAAGGTCCTCTCGCGGAAGCCCGAGAGGTACAGGATCGCCTCGCGCAGGGTTTTCGACGGGATCGTTCCGGTGTGCAGGCAGGCGCCGCCGACCATCTCCTTGCGGTCGATCACCGCGACT
>JBGPGG010000047.1:0-20264 GCA_041483715.1 Thermoanaerobaculia bacterium | reverse complement strand
TCCTGCGGCCGGGCGAGAAGGTCGTGATCACCGCCGGCATCCCGAAGGGCGTGGCCGGAAGCACCAACCTCATCAAGGCCGCTGTCGCGCGGTGACGGCGTCGCATTCCCCGTCGCCCGGGCGCCGCAGCAAGGCGCGCAACCTGACGCTCGCCGTCTTCTTCTTCATCGTCGGCGTCATCGGCGTGCTCGTCCCGGTCATGCCGCAGGTGCCGTTTTTCATCATGAGCGCGCTCTTCCTGTCGCTCGCGTTCCCGAAGGTGCGACGCGCTCTGCGCCGCTGGCGGCACCGGCACCCGAAGCTCGACGCGTCCTACAGGAAGTGGCGCGACCGCGCGCGCCGGAAGAGGCAGGAGAGGATCAGGAAAAGACGGTCCGACTAATCCATCTGCCTCCGCAGAACCGTCGGAATGTCGAAGTCGTCCCGCGAGGAGGCGTTGGGGCCGAAGCCGCCGGAGTCGTCCCCGCGCAGGAAGGGCGGGCGCAGAGTCTTACTGGCGACGGTGAGGGGCTTGGGATCTTCCTCGATTTCCGCGAGATCGCGCTCCAGGCGGTCGAATCCGGTGGCGATGACGGTGACCTTGACCCTACCGGCCATCCGCTCGTCGTGCACGCAGCCGAAGAGGATCTCGGCCTCGGGGTCGGCCGCCTGCTGGATGATCTGGGCGGCCTCGGTGACCTCGAAGAGCGTCAGGTCCGCGCCGCCGGTGATGTTGATGAGGATGCCGCGCGCACCCTCGATCGAGGCGTCCTCGAGCAGCGGCGACGATATCGCCGCCTGCGCCGCGTGGATCGCGCGGTTCTCCCCGTCCGCGATCGCGGTGCCCATCAGCGCCCGGCCCATGTCGGACATTATCTTGCGCACGTCCGCGAAGTCGAGGTTGATCTCGCCCGGGCAGTTGATGAGGTCGGAAATGCCTTGGATCGCCTGGCGCAGCACGTCGTCGGCGATCTTGAAGGAGTCCTGGAGGGGCGTGTTCCTCTCGACGAACGCGAGGAGGCGCTGGTTCGGGATCGTGATCAGCGTGTCCACGTGGTCGCGCAGCTCGCGCGAAGCGCGCTCGGCCTGGCGCATGCGCTTCTTGCCCTCGAACTCGAAGGGCTTGGTGACGACGGCCACCGCGAGCGCCCCGGCTTCCGCCGCGAGCTTGGCGAAGATCGGGCCCGCGCCCGAGCCCGTGCCGCCGCCCAGTCCCATCGCGAGAAAGACCATGTCCGCGCCCTTGACCGCCTGGGCGAGCTTTTCCTGGTCCTCGAGGGCCGCGTTCCTGCCGACGTCGGGGTCCGCGCCCGCGCCGAGGCCCTTGGTCAGGCGCGACCCGATCTGCAGCTTGTTCGGCGCCGCGCACATGCGCAGGGCCTGGAGGTCCGTGTTGCAGGCGAAGTATTCGACGCCCTTCACGCCGGCGGCGATCATGCGGTTGACGGCGTTCGAGCCGCCGCCGCCCACGCCGATCACGCGGATCGTGGCCGGAGAGGCGTCGCCCCCGTCCAGTTCGATCGAGAGCGTCGGGTTCTCGTCGTCCAGGAACTCGATCATGGGTCCTTCCCTCCGTCGCCGCTTTTTCGTCGTCATCAAAAGAAGTCCCTTATGAACCGGGAAACCGAGTTGGCCGCGTGAACGAAGGCGCGCGCCCGCCGCCGCGCCGGCTTGTAACGGTGACCGTACAACAAAAGCCCGGTCGCTGTCGCCCACTCCGGGCGCGAGACCACGTCGACGAGGCCTCCCACCCCGGACGGCACCCCGCGGCGCACAGGACCCTCGAAGATCCCCTCGGCGATCTCGACGACGCCCTCGAGCTCCGAGCCGCCGCCGGTCAGGACCAGGCCGGAGCGGACTTCCTTGTCGAGGCCGAGCCGCTGGATGTCGTCGTGGATCAGGCCGAGCAGTTCCTCCGCGCGCGGCTGCAGGATGTCCGCGAGCGTCGTGCGCGGGCAGAGCTTGGGCGCACGGCCCCCGACCATCGGGACCTCGACCATCTCGTCCTCGGGCACGGCCGTGCGCAGCGCGCAGCCGTACTTCTTCTTCAGCCTCTCGGCGTCGGTGATCGGGGCGCGCAGCACGACGGCCAGATCGTTGGTGAAGTGGTCCCCGCCGATCGGGATGACCGCCGTGTGGACGATGGACCCCTTCTGGTAGACGGCGACCTCGGTCGTTCCGCCCCCGATGTCCACCAGGCAGACGCCCAGCTCCTTCTCGTCCAGCGTCAGCACGGCCTCGGCCGCGGCAAACTGCTCGAGCACGAGCTGCACGACTTCGATGCCCGCCTTGTTCATGCAGGTCACGATGTTCTGCGTGACCGCCACGGGCGCCGTCACGACGTGGACGTCGGCCTCGAGGCGGCTCCCGATCATGCCGAGCGGGTCGGCAACGCCGTCCTGGCCGTCCACCGCGAAGTCCCGGGGCACGACGTGAACGACCTCGTGGTCCTGGGGAATCTGGACCCCCCGGGCCGCGTCGATGACCCTGGCGACGTCCTCCCGGGTGATCTCCCGGTCCTTCCCGGCCACCGCGACGACGCCCCGGCTGTTGAACGACCGCACGTGGGAGCCCGAGATCCCCACCCAGGAGCGGGAAATCTGCACGCCGGCCATGATCTCGGCCTCTTCGGCGGCCCGCTTTATCGCCTCGATCGTGGCGTCCACGTTGATGATGTTGCCCTTGCGGGTGCCCCGGTTGGCCGAAGAGCCCTTGCCGATCACGTCGAGCGAGCCCGAGGGGTTCTGCTCGCCGATCAGGACGCAGATCTTCGAGGTGCCGATGTCGCAGGCGACGAGGAAGTTCTCGGGCTTGGCCATCAGGAGACCCGGAGCCGGGAAACGGAAAACGGAAAACGGAAAACGCGCGGGCTCATGGACCGTCTCCCGTTTGCCGCTTCCCGTTTCACGCCCTTCATCAGAGACGGTTCCCCGCGCCGTACGCGCCGACGAGAATGATGCGATCGGAAAAACGGAGATCGATGGCCCGTGCCTCCCACCCGCGACTTTCAACAAAACCCCGAGCCTCGAGCAACGCGCGAACCTTTTCCGGAGCGTCTGCCCGAAGTACGCGAACCGGCCGTCGGAAAATCGCGTCCATCATACCGAATCCGCCGTCCGGGAGCGAGGCGATTTCCGAGAGGGCGGCGACGTAGTCGGGGCGCGCCGCGCGCAGCTGCGCCAGCAATCCCACGGCTTCCGGCAACGCGCGCCGGTCGCCGGTCACGATCACATACTCGGTGTGGTCGCCCCGCGGATCGTAGGGGGCGATCAGGTTTCCGTCGACGCCGACCCACCAGAATCGCTCGGCGTCGCGATAGAGGGCGACGGCTTTGCGCTCGGTGATCCGCGCGGAAAGGCCGTCGGGGAATCGCTTCGAGAGCGTGACGCGCTCGATCCAGGGATGCGCGGCCAGGCGGCTGGCGAGCGGCGCGAGGTCGAGGGCGAGCAGGTTCTTCCCGCTCCACGCCGCCGCCGCGCCGAGGATCTCCTCCGTGCGCGCGCGCGTGTTGCCGGACACCTCGAAGCGGCGCAGGGAGAAACGCGGGCCCGACACGAACCGGAAGAGCCCGAACGCCGCCACGAGCGCGACGAGACCGACCGCCACGCGGCGCACGGTCGGCGTCTTCCTGTGCTTGCGGGGGACGACGCCCCCGCGCCGAAGAAACGGAGCTTCTTTCTTATCCGCGCCGGCCACGCTTCAAGTACTCCTCGCCGAACTTGACGACATCCCCGGCCCCGAGGGTCACCAACAGGTCCCCGCGCCGGAGCGTCTGCTCCAGGCAGTCAACAACCCGTTTCTCATCATGGGTATAGATGACCCTCGTGTGCCCCGCCCGACGGGCGGCGTCCGCGACGAGCTCGCCCGTCACGCCCGGGATCGGGCGCTCGCGCGAGGGATAGACGTCCATGACGATGTTCACGTCGGCCGCGGCGAGCGCCGTGCCGAAGTCCTCGGTGAAGTCGCGCGTGCGCGTGAAAAGGTGCGGCTGGAAAAGGGCGACGAGACGCCGCTCCGGATAGACCTGGCGGGCGGCCGCGAGGGTCGCGCGGATCTCCGTCGGATGGTGCGCGTAGTCGTCCACGACGAGCACGCCATCGCGTTCGCCCTTCAACTCGAAGCGCCGCACCACGCCCGTGAACGCAGCCAGCGCGCGGGCGATCGTTTCGAAGGGGATGAGCAGCTCCCTACCCGCGGCGATCGCCGCGAGCGCGTTGAGCACGTTGTGCCGCCCGGGAAGCCGGAGCCGCACGGAGCCGAGGCGGCCCTCCCCCGCGTCCCACACGTCGAACATCGTCGAGGTCGCCTCGAGACGGACGCTCTTCGCCGCGAGGAGGGCCTCGGGCGACTCGCCGTAGGTCACGACGCGCTTCTTGATCCTGGGAAGCAGCCTCCTCACGCCGGCGTCGTCCGCGCAGGCCACGACGGCGCCGAAAAAGGGGACGCGGTTGGCGAACGTCGCAAACGCGTCGAGGATGTCGTCGAGGTCCCGGTAGGTGTCGAGGTGATCGGCTTCGACGTTCGTGATCACCGCGACGACGGGCGTGAGCTCCAGGAAGGAACGGTCGTACTCGTCCGCCTCCGCGACGAGGTAGTCGCCCTTGCCCAGGCGCGCATTCGTCCCGAGGATGTGCACCTGCCCGCCGACGACGATCGTGGGGTCGAAGCCCGCTTCGGTCAGCACCATTCCCGTCAGTGACGTGGTGGTCGTTTTCCCGTGCGTGCCGGCCACGGCGACCCCCTGCTTTAGGCGCATGATCTCGCCGAGCATCTCCGCGCGGCGGATCACCGGGATGCCCCGCGCGCGCGCCGCGACCACCTCGGCGTTCGACTCGGCCACGGCCGACGAGATGACGACGAGGTCCGCGCTGGCCAGATGCGCGGGGTCGTGCCCGATCGAGATCTTCGCACCGAGCTTCTCGAGGCGCGCGGTGACGTCCGACCGGGCCAGGTCGCAGCCGGAGATCTCGAGCGGGGTCGCTAGCAGCAGGATCTCCGCGATGCCGCTCATCCCGACGCCCCCCGCGCCCACGAAGTGAAGACGCCGCAGCCGCAGGAACCTCACCGGGTGGCCTCCGCCTCGAAGAGGAGCTTCGCGAGGTCCGCCGCGGCGTTGGGCTGGGCGAGCGACTTGGCCTTCTGCGCCATCGCCGTCAGGCGCGCGCGATTCTTCATGAGCTCCACGATCGTCCCGGCGAGGCTTTCGGCCTCGAAGTCCTTCTCGTCGATCACGATCGAAGCCCCGGCCTTGTAGAGCGCGCGGGCGTTCTCGAGCTGGTGGCCGGCCGCGGCGGCGCCGAACGGCACGAGGATCGAGGGCCGGCCGGCCGCGGCGAGCTCCGACACCGTCATCGCCCCCGCGCGCGAAAGCACGAGGTCGGCCGCCGCCATCTGCTCCCAGAGCCTCGGCAGAAACGGCTCGAGCTTCCAGTTTGCCGGCATGCGCGTGTAGCGCTGCCGCGTCCCGGCCAGGTCCTTCTCGCCCGTCTGGTGCATGACCTCGAGGCCGGATTTTTCGAGCAGCACGGCGGCCCGCGCCACGGCCCGATTGATGACCCGCGACCCCTGGCTTCCGCCGAAGACGAGCAGGCGCCGCGTGGAGGCTTCCGGGTCGAACGCCGGAATCTCGAAGAACTCGCGCCGGACGGGCGTTCCCGTGACGATGCCGGGCTTACGCAGGTGCTTGTTCGCGGCCGCGAGGCCGACGGCCGTCCGCGTGGCGAACCGGTTCAGAAAGCGGTTGGCGACTCCCGGCCGCGCGTTCGATTCGTGAATCAGCGTCGGGATGCCGAGCGAGCGAGCGGCCAGCAGCACCGGCACCGTCACGTACCCGCCCACGCCGACGACGGCGCGCGCCCGGTGCTTCTTCAGGAGCGCGCGCGCCTCGAAGAAGCCCTTCGGCAGGCGGGCGAGGGCTTGGATCTGGTTGGTCAGGGTCTTGCCCACGAACCCCGACGCGTCGACGAGCTCGAGCGGGTAGCCCGCGGCGGTGACGATCTTCGACTCGAGGCCCTGCGCGGTGCCGACGAAAACGATCGCCACGTCGGGTTTCTGGGCGCGGATCTCGTTGGCGAGCGCGATGCCCGGGATGATGTGGCCGCCGGTGCCGCCCGCGGCGATGACGTAGGCGCCGAGGTCGCTCATGGAAGCGGGTTTCTGGTTTCCGGTTGCAGGTCTCAGCCTCTCAAATCCGACTTCCGAAATCCGAACTCCGAAATCTTCTCATCCTCGCTCCGGGACCTCATGCTGCGAGATGTTCAGGATGAGCCCGCCGGCAATCCAGGAGGCGATCAGCGAGGAGCCGCCGTAGGACACGAAGGGCAGCGGGATGCCCTTGGTCGGAAAGAGCGCGAGGACGACGGAGAGATTGATCGCCGCCTGCACGACGATCATGGCCGTCGCGCCGGCCGCGAGGAATCCGGCGAAGGCGTCCGGCGCGCGGCGCGCGGCGCGCAGCCCCCGCCACCCCACGATCCCGAAGCACGCCACGACGCCGAGTGCCCCGATGAAGCCGAGCTCCTCGCCCACGATGGCAAAAATGAAATCGGTGTGCGGGAAGGGCAGGAAGAAGAGCTTCTGCCGGCTGCCGCCGAGGCCGTTGCCGAACCAGCCCCCCGCGCCCACCGCGATGAGCGACTGAATGGCCTGGAAGCCCGTGCCCAGGGGATCGGCCTCCGGATTCAGGAACGACAGGATGCGGGCCCGCCGGTAGTCGGCCGAAAGCATCAGCGCGGCGAGCAGCGGAACCATCCCGAGGGCGCCGAACGCAAACCAGCGCGCCCGCGCCCCCGCAAGCCAGAGCAGGACCGCGCAGAGCATCACGTAGCAGACGGCCGTGCCGAGGTCCGGCTGCAGCACGACCACGCCCGCCGCAAGACCCGAGAAGACGAGCGCGGGCACGAGCGCCCGCTCGGGATCGCCGGCCTTCTCGGACTTCCGCGCTAGTTGATGAGCCAGCAACAGCACCAGCGCCACTTTCAGAAGCTCCGAGGGCTGCAGCATCGTCAGACCGAGCGGGATCCATCGGCGCGCGCCGTTGATGGGCGGGCGGAACAGCGCCAAGGCCGTAAGACCGAACGTCGCCCCGTACGCGCCGTAGACCACCCACGGGCGCCCGAAGAGCCTGTAGTCCGTCCGGTAGACAACGAAGGCCGCGATGCCTCCGAGGATCAGCGCGGCGATCTGCTTGACGAGGTAACGGTACGGGTTGCCGGACGTCTCTCCCGCCGAAACGGCCGACGCGCTGTAGATCATGACGCAGCCGAAGAGCGACAGCGCCACGAGAGCGACGAAGAGGACCTTGTCGGAAGTGAGTTTACGGGCCATGTCAAACCGTGCCCTTCGCCGCCCGCCGCGCGAGCTCCGCAAAATGTCGTCCCCGCTCCTCGAAGTTCCGATACTGGTCGAAGGAGGCGCAGGCGGGCGAGAGCAGCACCGTGTCGCCCGGGCGCGCGAGCGCGGCGGCGCGCGCGACGGCGTTCTCCACCGTTGTGCTGCGCTCGATGGGCGCGGCGCCGGCGAGGGCCTGCTCGATGACGGGCGCGGCCTCGCCGATCGTCAGCACGACCCGGGCATTCCTGCGCACGAGATCCGAAAGCGGGGCAAAGTCGCCGCGCTTGTCGCGGCCCCCGAGGATGAGGAGCACGCTGCCCGGCGGGTATCCCTCGAGCGATTTCGCCGTCGCGTCGACGTTCGTGCCCTTGGAGTCGTTCACCCAGCACACGCCGCCTGACTCGGCCACGCGCTCGCTGCGGTGCGGGAGGCCCTCGAAGCGCGTCAATGCGCTGACGATCGCGTTCTCCGGTGCCCCGAGGCATTCGGCCGCCGCGAGCGCGGCGAGCGCGTTCTCCAGGTTGTGCGCGCCGGCAAGTGCGAGCCGCTCCGCGACGACGACGCCGTGCCTCGGCGCGGCCACGTCCGAGACGAGCTCGCCCGCCTCGAGCCACGCGGCTGGGCCCGCGCCGGCGGGGCGGCCGCGCCGCGAGAAGAGCACGCGCTGGGCGCAAGTGCTGATCGCGCGCGAGGCGGCGTCGTCGGCATTGACGACGGCGAAGTCGCCCGGCGCCTGCCGGGCGAAAAGCCGCTCCTTGGCTGCGGCGTACTCCGTGAAACCCGGATACCGGTCGAGGTGGTCCGGCGTGATGTTCGTGAGAACGGCCACGTGGGGGCGGAAACGTTCGACGCCGTCGAGCTGGAAGGACGAGATCTCGCACACGAAGTCGCGCGGCAAGGGCTCCGACAGAAAGCCCGAGAGCGGTGCGCCGATGTTGCCCGCGAGGGCCACGGGTCGTCCCGCGCGCTTCAGGACCTCGGCGATCCAGGTGGTCGTCGTGGATTTTCCGTTCGTTCCGGTGACCGCGATCCAGCGGTGCATTCCCGGCGCCTCGGCCTCGGCGATGCGCCACGCAGCCTCGATCTCGGAGAGAACGGGGATGCCCAGCGCACGCGCATCCCGGACGGCTGGCACGTCGAGCGGCACGCCGGGAGACACCGCGAGCCAGTCGGCGCCCGCCAGGAACTCGGGCGGGGGCCCTCCGAAAAAGAAGCGTACACCGCGGGCCCGATGTACCTCCAGCCCGTCGAACTCGGCTTCGGGCCGGCTGTCGCCGACGGTCACGGCGACCCCGCGCGCGGCGAGCGCCTCGGCGAGCGCCCGGCCGCTCCTCGCGAATCCGAGCACGGCGACTCGCCGCGGAAGTGTTTCGGGCGGGCCGGCAACGGAAGGGGTCATCGGCAGCGCGCTCATCGCAGCTTCAGCGTCGAGAGCCCGAGCACGGCGAAGAAGAGCGCGAGGATCCAGAAACGGATGATGACCCGCGACTCGGCCCAGCCCAGCAGCTCGAAATGGTGGTGCAGCGGAGCCATCTTGAACACGCGCCGCCCCGTGGTCTTGAAGGAGAGCACCTGGATGATCACCGACAGCGCCTCGAGCACGAAGAGGCCGCCGACGATCGCGAGCAGGATCTCCTGCTTCGTCATCACGGCGACCGCGGCGATGGCCGCGCCGAGCGGCAGCGCGCCGACGTCGCCCATGAAGACGTCGGCCGGATGGCAGTTGAACCACAGGAAGCCGAGCGAGGCCCCAAGGAGCGCGCCGCAGAAAACGGCGAGCTCGCCCGACTGCGGGATGAACGGGATCTGCAGGTAGCGCGCGGCAACCGCGTTGCCCGTCACGTACGCCAGCAGCGCGTAGGTGCCCGCCGCGATCCCGACCGCGCCCGTCGCGAGGCCGTCGAGCCCGTCCGTCAGGTTGACGGCGTTGGAGGAACCGACCACGACGATGGCCACGAACGGAATATAGAGGACGCCGAGGTCGAGGAGCAGCTTCTTCAGGAACGGGAAGGAGACGACCGTCGAGAAGGCACCGTGCCCCGCCCATTGCTCGATCGCGAAGGCGACGGCGATCGCCATCAGGAACTGCGGCACGAGCTTGCCCCGTCCGGTGAGCCCGAGGCTGCGGCGTTTGGTCACCTTTACCCAATCGTCGGCGAAACCCACGGCGCCGACGCCGAGCAGAGTCGCGAGCCCGATCCACACGAAGCGGTTCGACAGATCCATCCAGAGCAGCGTGGCCGAAACCACGGCGAGGATGATGAGGAGCCCCCCCATCGTCGGAGTGCCCGCCTTCGCGAGGTGCGTCCTGGGGCCCTCGGCGCGGATCGACTGGCCGATCTGGGCGCGCCGCAGGAACCGGATCATCGCCGGGCCGAGGACGAGCGCCACGGACAGCGCCGTCACCGCCGACATCGCGGTTCGGAACGTGATGTAGCGGAACACGTTGAAGACCGGAAAGCGGCTCGCCAGCGGATAGAGCAGCCAGTACAGCACGCGATCAGCCCCTCTCCGTCAGCGCGGCGACCGCGCGATCGAGGCCGATCGCGCGCGACGCCTTGAACAGCACGGCGTCGCCGGAGGCGAGCTCGCCCGCGAGCAGCTGCGCCACTTCCTCCGCGGAGTCGACGCTCCGGACCGCGCTCGAGGGCAGTCCGGCCGCGATGGCGCCCTCGCCGAGGATGCGCGCACGCGGCCCGACGCAAACGAGCAGGTCCGCCCTCCCGGCCACGAGGGCGCCCGTTTCGCGGTGCCACCGCTCTTCCTCGGCCCCAAGCTCCAGCATGTCGCCGAGCACCGCGATGCGGCGGCGCGCGGGCAGCGCCGCGAGCGTCTCGAGCGCGGCGCGCATCGACGACGGGTTGGCGTTGTATGTGTCGTCGAAGAGGAGGGCTCCGGAGGCGTGGCGCACGAGCTCGCCGCGGTGCGCGGCCGGACGCAGCCCGGCGGAAGCAGCCGCGCACTCGGCCGCGGGAACGCCGACGGCGAACGCGATCGCGGCGGCCGCGAGGAAGTTGCCGACCTGGTGCGGGCCCGCGACCGGCAGGTGCACGGCCGCCTCGCCCTCGGGGGTCGCGAGGCGGAACCGGCTGCCGTCCGGCTGCGCGACGACGTCCTTCGCCGTGACGTCGGCAGTGGCCGAGCGGCCGAACCGCACGACGCGGCCGCGGTGCCGCGCCGCGATGGCGGCGACGCGCGAGTCGTCGGCGTTCGCGACGAACGTGCCGCCCGGCTTCAGGCCTTCGAGGATCTCGGCCTTGCCGTCGGCGATGGCGTCGAGCGACGCGAAGAACTGCAGGTGCGCGGCGGCCACGAGGAGGATCGCCGCCACGTCGGGCTCGAAGGCCCGCGAGAGCTTCGAAAGATCGCCCGGCTCCGAGAGGCCCATCTCACCCACCATCCACTCGGGGCTGCGCGGCAGGTTGACGACGGACATCGGAAAGCCGATCTGGCTGTTCTGGTTGCCGGGAGTCATCTCGACGGCGAAGCGGCGCGACAGTATCGCCGCCGTGAAGTCCTTCGTGGTCGTCTTGCCCGCCGAGCCCGTGATCGCGGCGAGCCGGAAGCCCATCTTCTTCTTCGCCGCCACGCCGAGGCGCCGAAGCGCATCCACGGATTGCGGCACGATCACGGCCGGGAAGCCCGCCGGAAGCCCCTCGGGCCTGCGCTCCCCGAGGAGCGCCCCCGCGCCGCGCGCCGCCGCGTCCCGCGCGTAGTCGTGGCCGTCCACGCGCGCCCCGCGGATCGCGACGAAGAGGTCGCCCGGGCGCACCCGCCGCGAGTCCACGGCCACACCCGAGAGCGCCGCCAAACCCTCGGCCCGGACTCCGGCGGCCGCCGCCACTTCCGCCAGCGTGAAGTTCACGAGCGCCCTGCGAAGTCGGCGGCAACCTTGCGGTCGTCGAACGGGATCTCGCGCGCGCCGATGACCTGCGTCGTCTCATGACCCTTGCCGGCGATGACGACGACCGTGCTGGGATTGGCGAGCTCGATCGCCTGCCGGATCGCCTCGCGGCGGTCGGTGATCTTCAGGTATTTCGTCGCGCCGGAGGCGGAAAGGCCCGTCTCGACGTCCTTCAGGATCGCCTCGGGGTCCTCGGACCGCGGGTTGTCGGAAGTGGCGATGGCGATGTCCGCGAGCCGTCCGGCGATCTCGCCCATCGGGGCGCGCTTGCCGCGGTCCCGGTCTCCCCCGCAGCCGAACACGAGGAGGATCTTCTTGTCCGTCAGCTCGCGCACCGCCTGCAGCAGCCTCTCGAGGGCGTCGGGCGTGTGCGCGTAGTCGACGAGGATCGGGTACGATTGGCCCGCCTCGACGCGCTCGAGCCTCCCCGGGACGTTCGTCACGGTCGCGATCGCTGCGGCGATGTCCGCCGCCGGGATGCCGAGGCAGAGCCCCGCCGCCGCGGCCCCGGCGAGGTTCGAGAGTTGGAACCGGCCGAGCAGCGGCGAGACGATCGCGAACCGGCCGCCCGGAAACACGAGATCGAAGGCGACGCCGGAGAGGTCGCAGCGGCTGTCCTCGGCGCGAAACTCCGCGGCGGCACCCGAAGGCGAAAAGCTCGCGAGCGGCGGCGCCGCCTCCGCGAGCAGCCTCGCCCCGAAGGCATCGTCCGCGTTGATGACGCCGCACGCCCCGGGCTTACGCAGCTTGAAGAGGCGCTTCTTGGCCTGGTAGTAGGACTCCATGTCGCCGTGAAAGTCGAGGTGGTCCCGCGTCAGGTTCGTGAACACCGCGACGTCGAACCGGCAGCCCTCCACGCGGTCGAGCGCGAGCGCGTGGGAGGACACCTCTATCGCCGCGGCCCTCGTGCCCTCGGCCACCATTTCGGCCAGCAGCTCCTGGATCAGCGTGGCTTCCGGCGTCGTGCGGTCGGCCTCGATCCGGCGCCGCGGCGTGCGATAGCCCACCGTGCCGAGGAATCCCGCAGATCCGTAGCGGCTCGCGAGGATCGACTCGAGCAACGTCGTCGTCGAGGTCTTGCCGTTGGTGCCCGTCACGCCGGCGAGCACGAGCCTCTCCGCGGGATTGCCATGGAGGAGCGCGGCGGCGAGTGCCAGCGCCCGGCGGGGCGCGGCAACTCCGATCCAGGGCACGGCCACACCGTCGGGCGCGGGGCGGTCGCTCACGACCGCGACGGCGCCGCGGCGGATGGCGTCCTCGACGTGCGCGAGGCCGTCGGACTTCGCGCCCCGGATCGCGACGAAGAGATCGCCGGCCGCGACCCGGCGAGAGTCGCTCGTCACCCGACGGACCTCGAGATCCCGCGCCGCGGGAGCGATCTCGGCGCCCTCGAGGGCGGCGGCGAGGTCGATCAATTTCACGGAGCCGACGGAGGCGGTGCCGTCTCCTCCGCGCGACGCCCGGCCTCCCGGCCCGGCGCCGCCGCGTCATCGGCAAGGAAGAGGGTGTGGACCGAGCCCCGGCGGACCGGAGAGCCCGGCGGTGGATCCTGGGCGACGACGAACCCCGAGCCCTGCAGCCGCGCGAGGACCCCGAGGCGCGCGAACACCGCCAGCGCCTGTCGGGCGGACATCCCGAGCGTGCTCGGCGTGCGGCCGGCGGCCTCCGCCGCAACCTCATCCGACGCGTGGCGCGCGACCGCCACGACGCCGCTCGGATAGCGCGGTTCGCGGGGGGGCGCTTCGGCGAGCACGGTTGCGGGGACCTGCTGCTCGCGCGGCGCCACGCGCAGGATCCCGAGCGCCTGCGACATGACGCGCGCGAAGAGCGGGGCGGCGACCTCCGCGGCGTAGTACTTGCCCTGCGGGTCCTCGAGCACGACCACGGCGACGCAGCGCGGGTGATCGGCCGGCGCGAAGCCGGCAAAGTTCGGCACGTGCCGGCCAGCGCCGTACCCGCCCACCCCGGCCTTCTGCGCGGTGCCCGTCTTGCCGGCCACGAGGAAGCCCGGGATCGCCGCGTTGGCGCCGGTGCCGTGCTCGACGACGCCGACGAGGATGCGAGAGATCGAGCGCGCCGTCGCTTCGGAGATCACGCGGACCGGCTCGGCGACCGCGACGGGCCGAACGGTGCCGCCCGGAGCCACGATCCGCGTCACGAGGTGCGGTTGGACGAGACAGCCGCCGTTGGCCGCGATCGCCGTGATGCGCGCCAGCTGCAGGGCGTTCAGGGAGACCTCCTGGCCCATCGAGATCTCGGCGTTCGAAAGGGCCGACCAGCGCGGGAGCGGGCGGAAGATACCGGAGTTCTCGCCCGGCAGGTCGACGCCGGTCAACTGCCCCACGCCGAACGCGCGCGCCCCTTCGTAGAGACGCCGCGCCCCGAGCCGCAGGCCGACCCGGATGATGCCGATGTTCGAGGAGTGCTCGAAGATGCCGCCGAGCGTGAGCGCGCCGTAACGGCGCCCACTGGCTTCTTGGATCGTGGTGTTGGCCACGCGGATCGTTCCGTCCCCCGTTTCGATGATCTCGTCGAGCGAGACGACGCCCCCGTCGAGGGCGAGCGCGCCCGTGACGATCTTGAAGGTCGAGCCCGGCTCGTAGCAGTCGGCGATGACGCGGTTGCGCCGCGCCTCGGCCGGGAATCGCCCGAACTCGTTCGGGTCGAAATCGGGGGCGGAGGCCATCGCGAGGACTTCGCCGTTCCACGGATCGAGCACCACCACGCTGCCGGACTTCGCGCGGTGCTCCGCCATCGCCGCGGCCAGCTCGTGCTCCGCCGCGAACTGCACACCCGAGTCGAGCGAGAGCACGAGCGACGAGCCCTCCTCGGCCGGCCTGCTGTTCGCGGTTTCCGCCTCGCCGTAGCGGCTGCGGCGCGCGTCCGTCAGCGCGACCATCTCGCCCGGCTTGCCCCGGATCGCGCTGTCATAGAGGTGCTCGAGCCCGGCCAGGCCGCCGCCGTCGGTGCCGACGAAGCCGAGCACCGCCGAGGCGAGGTGGCCCTTCGGGTAGAACCGCTTGGGCTCCGCCACGAAGTGGATGCCCGGAAGCTTCAGGGCGCGGATCTTCTCGGCCGCGTCCGCGTCGACCTGGCGCCGGATCCAGACGAACCCTTTCTCGGATCCCAGCTTCTCGAGGACCTCGGCCGCCGGCATCCCGAGCAGCGGCGCGAGCGTCTGCGCCGTCGCGCGCGGCTTCTGCACGTCGTCCGGGATCGCAAAGACCGAAGACGCCTCGACGGACACGGCCAGCTCGCGCCCCTCGCGGTCGAGGATCGATCCGCGGGAGCCCGCGATCTCGATGCGCCGCTCCTGCTGACGCTGCGCTCTTGCCCGGTAGCGGGAGCCCTGTGCGATCTGGATCTGCACGAGGCGCGCAACCACGACCGCGGCCCACACCGCGAGGATGAGCGCGAAGAGGCGTGTTCGGCCGCGCCGGACTCCGTTCACCGCGACTTGTCTCCCGGCGCCTCGACGTACTGGACCTGTCCGGGGTGAGGGGGCCGCAGGCCCTTCCTCTGCGCGAGCGAGGCCACCCGGTCCGGCGAAGCGGCCCGTCCGAGCTCGGCGCGCAAACGCCGGTTCTCTTCGGTCAACTCCGCCATCGTCTTCTGCCGCGCCTCGCGCAGGTACCCGACCCGGACGGTCTCGACGTGGAGTGCCGCGAATCCCAGCAGCGCGCACGCGACCGGAAGGCCCGCGAGCAGAAGGGTCGCGAGCTCCCGGCCCCGCCGCCGGTCGCGCTCGCGCGTCAGGTGCAGGTTCTCGACGCGCTTGGTCTGCGCGTAAGAAGCGCTCATGGGCAGGCCGCCATCGTCAGATCGCCGCCGCTTCCAGCGCCACGAGATCGTCTCCCGCGGCGATCTTCTCCGCCACCCGCAGGCGCGCGCTGCGCGAGCGGGGATTGCGATGGAGCTCCTGCTCCCCGGGCCGCAGGGGCCGGCGCGTCAGGACCTGGAGCGCCTTGCGGGCCCCGCACACGCACGCGGGCATCTTCGGCGGGCACAGGCACACGCCCGAGTCGCGGCGGAAGGCCTCCTTGACCATGCGGTCCTCGAGCGAGTGATACGAGATGACCGCGAGGCGGCCGCCCCCGTTCAGGCGGCT
Source organism: Thermoanaerobaculia bacterium (assembly GCA_041483715.1). Lineage (GTDB taxonomy): Bacteria > Acidobacteriota > Thermoanaerobaculia > UBA5066 > Gp7-AA6 > DAHUXD01. The sequence goes on along the minus strand of JBGPGG010000047.1, from coordinate 4,941 downwards.
GACCGCGGCCGACAGAAAACGGGCGAGCGCCTGCAGCTCCTGGTTGACCTCGATCCGAAGAGCCTGGAAGACCCGCGTGGCCGGATCGATTTTCTCCCGGCCGCCCTTATGTTCCGCGACGACCCTCGCGAGTTGCCGGGTGGTAACGATGGGCCCTCGGGCCCGCTCCACCACGATCCCGCGTGCGATCTTTGCCGCCATTCGCTCCTCCCCAAAATCACGGAAGATCCGTGTTAGTTCCTCGACCGAAGCGGTTACGACGATGTCGGCCGCGCTGCGGCCGTTCTTTCCCATGCGCATGTCGAGCGGCCCGTCGCGGCGGAAAGAGAATCCCCGCTCCGCCTCGTTGAGCTGCATCGAAGAGACCCCGAGGTCCGCCAGGATGCCGTCGGGCGCCGGAAATCCGCCGAGCACGCGGTCGAGCTCGCCGAAGTCGGCCTCGACGAGCTCCACGCGGCCGGCGAAGCGGGCGAGATGCGCGCGCGCGCGCGCGAGGGCGTCCGGGTCGCGGTCGATTCCGAGCAGCCGGATGTCCGGCCCGCGCGCGAGGAGGGCCTCCGCGTGCCCGCCCGCCCCGAGCGTCGCGTCCACGAAGAATCCGCCGCGCTCGGGTGCGAGCAGCCCGACGACCTCCTCGAGGAGAACCGGAATGTGCGCGCGCGTTTCAATCGGTCTCGTCTCCCGTTTTCCGTCTTCCGTCTTCCGTCTTCACAGCAGCAGTTTCGACAATTCGTCGTAGTCCTCGGGCCCGAAGTCCTCGGTAGCGAGTTTCTTCGCGAGGGCGGCGTGGTCGGAGACGACGAGGTGGTCGATGTTTCCCGTCACGACGACGTCGGCGGCGAGCTTCGCGGTGTCGCGCAGGATCTGCGGCACGAGGATGCGCCCCTGCCCGTCGATCGCCCCGTCCTGGCCGTAGTAATTGACGCGCTCGAGGAACTTGTTCTTCGCGCGATGGATCGCCGGAAGCTCCGCCAGTTTCTCTTCGAGCGCGCGCCAGATCGGAAGGGGATACAGGAGGAAGTTGCGTCCGTGGAGCGACGTCACAAAGAGGTCGCGGCCGAACGCCTCTTCGATCTGTTGACGGAAGAGATTCGGCACCTTCAGCCGGCCCTTCTCGTCGAGACGGGCCGGCGCGCTTCCACGAAAGCGATCCATCCGTTTTATGTCGTCCCGTTTGCTTTCCGGGACCACTTTCTCCCACTTTTAGCCAGATTTGGCCACTGGGGCGGATGTTAGGAGTGCCGTGGTTTATTAGTCAAGAAAAGAAGTTTGCCTAAAAAAATTAGGAGCGCTAAACGGGCGTAAGCGCTCTGCCCAAAGGGATGTGCAGTCGAAGACTCACGGCCAGATGGCCTCTTTGCCTTCGTGCCAGTCTCGCGTCATGTCGAGCCACAGTGCCAGGCCCTTGAAGTCGCCGTAGCGCGCGTACTGGCGGGCGATCGCGCCATCGGCCGTCTTCGCGGGGCCCGGGTAGAAGCGTCGGTACTGCTTCCGGATCCACGAGTCGAGCGCCAGATACTCGTGCCGGCCGAGGACGCGCAAAAGACCCTCGGCTGCGTACGGACCGAAGCCGTGCTCGGCCAGAATCGCCTCGCGCACCTCCGTGGCCGGCGTTTCGCGCCGCTCCCACCCCGCCAGGTCGAGCCGCCCGGAGGCGACGCGGCGCGCAAACCGGGACAGCGCGCCCGCGCGATAGCCGCAGCGGACCTTCCCGCGCAGCGCGCCCGGGAACATTCGCGCGAGCGCCTCCGGGCCGGGAAACACGCCGTCCTCCGTCAGGGCCACGAGCCGCTGCACCATGCCGCGCGTCGCCGCCCAGGAACAGTTGGTCGTCAGCAGCATCTTCACGGCGTCCTCGAAGAGCGTGGGTGCGCGCAGCATCCGCCCGCCTCCGCGGGCCAGCGCCCGCCGCAGCGCCGGCTCGTCCGCGAGCGCAGCATCGAACTCGGAGAGCTCCACGTCGAGCGAAAAGACCCGCCGCGTCATCGCGCGGACCGAGCGCGCGTCGCCGCCCTGACCCGCAACCTCGAGCCGCCCGTCTCGGACGCGGAACGTCCAGGCCGCCGGCCCGGCGCACGTCGTGAGCTCGCCGCGCTCTGCGTCGTAGGAAAACGGCGGCAGGTCGTACCAGCCGTGCGAGCGGACCACGGCGTCGAAGGAGAAGCCGGGTGGAAGGGGAAGGCGGATTCGCACCAGCTATCAGCTATCAGCTATCAGCTATCAAAAAGGCCACGAGATGAGAGCTGAAAGGTGACGGCTGAAAGCTGCTAGCTCGCCCTCTTCTCATCGAGCTTCGCGAGCTCCGGCACGTAGATCTTCACGAAGGCGTCGCGGCGCAGCTTGTCCATGTACTCGGTGAACCGCTTCTCGTACATCTCGTCGGAGATCCGCTTGCGCAGGTCGTCTTTGACCTCGGAAAACGGCTTGAACCCCGCCGGCTTGCGGTCGGTGACGTGGAAGAGGTGGATCGAGTCGGAGAGCAGCGCCGGCGCCGGGTATTCCTCGGGCGGCGTCACGAAGACGGCCGCGTCCAGGGCCTCGACGAGCTCGCCCTTGGCGACGACGCCGAGGTTGCCGCCCTTGTCTTTCGTGGTCCCCTCCGACGACTGCTTCGCGAGATCGGCGAACGGCGCGCCGCCCTTGATCTTGACGCGAATCTCTTCGATCGAGACGACCGCCTGCTGTCGCGCCTGAGCGTCCGAAGGCGAAAACTTCAGCACGATCTCAGCCACATGCGCCGATTCGGGAATCGCGTAGAACTTCTCTTTCCGGCGCTCGTACTCGAGCCGCAGCGCGTCGTCGGACTGGTCCATCCGCGAGGTGACGTCGCGGCCGATGACCTTCTGCAGCGTGATGGTCTGGCGCATCTGGCGCTGGAGCTCGTCGCGCGTCATCCCCGACTGGGCGAGCGAGGCGTCGAACTCGGCGTCCGTCGCCAGGTTGTACTGCTGCTTCACGCGGGCGACCGCGGCCTCGACTTCCTCGTCGGTCGCCGACACCGACATCTCCTTGGCCCGCTCCTCGAGCAGCTTCTCGCGGATCAGTTCCTCGAGCACGGTCTTCTGGAGCTCGGCTGGATCGGAGGCGTGGTTGGGAGCCTTCGCCGCCACCGCGAGCCGGTGGTCGAACTCCGTCTGGGTGATGAGCCGGTCGTTGACCCGGACCACGATCTGCTCGATGAGCTCAGCGGCAAAGAGACCCGCGGCCGCAGAGAGGCCGGCGAAGAGGAGAAACGTCTTGCGCATGGCGGACATTATTAACACCTTTCTCGCACTCGGTTTCCAGGGAGCCGGACGGAAAGCGGGAAACGGGAAACGGAGAGGCCTACGCGGCCTGCCTTGCCAGCGCCGGCAGCAGCTCGATCAGTCCGGCCAGGAGCGCGTCCCCGGCCGGGGCGGGGACCGTCAGCACCCGGGCGGGCGACAGGCTGGCGCCGGGCGTCGAGCGCACGAGCTCGAGGATGCGCTCGACGTCCACCGCGGCATCTTCGGCAAAGCGCAGGTGGACGCGGCCGGCCTGGCGCGTGATCGACGTGACGCCCAGCCGCTCGGCCCGCGCGCGCAGCCGGGCGTATTCGACGAGCCGCCGCACGGCCGGCGGGGGCTCCCCGAAACGGTCCGCGATCTCGCGGCGCGTCTCCTCGAGCGCCGCATCGTCGCCGGCGCGCGCGACCTTCTTGTAAATCATCATCCGCCAGTTCTCGTCCTCGACGTAGTCGTGCGGGATCGCCAGGTCGAGCCCGAGCGAGAGCGTGACCGCGCGCTCAGGGATGGCCTCCTCGCCCCGGATCTCCCGGATGGCCTCCTCGAGGAGCGACAGGTACGTCTCGAAACCCACGGCGGCGATGTGGCCGGACTGCTCGCCCCCGAGCATGTTGCCCGAGCCGCGGATCTCGAGGTCCCTGGCCGCGATGCGGAACCCCGCGCCGAGGTCGCAGAACTCGCGGATCGAGGCGAGCCGCTGCCGCGCGATCTCGGAGAGGGCCGCGTTCTCCTCGACGAGCAGGTACGCGTACGCGGGCTTGTCGCTGCGGCCGACGCGGCCGCGCAGCTGGTAGAGCTGCGCGAGGCCGAACGTGTCTGCGCGGTCGATGAGGATCGTGTTCGCCGACGGGATGTCGAGGCCGTTCTCGACGATCGCCGTCGCCAGCAGCACGTCCGCCTCACGCGAGAAAAAGCGCGCCATCGCCTTCTCGAGCTCGGCCTCCGGCATCTGGCCGTGCGCGACCGCCACGCGCACGGACGGCAGCAGCTCCTCGAGAGTCTGCTTGATCCGGCCGATCGACTCGATGCGGTTGTGCACGAAGAAGACCTGGCCGCCGCGGCTGATCTCCGCCTCGATCGCCTCGCGGATGATCTCGGGCCGCGACGGGGCGACCTGCGTCTCGATCGCGAGCCGGTCCCGCGGCGGCGTCTCGATGATCGAGAGGTCGCGCAGGCCCGAGAGCGACAGGTGCAGCGAGCGCGGAATCGGGGTGGCCGACATCGAGAGGACGTCGATCGAGGCCTTCCACTCCTTGAGCCGTTCCTTCTGCGCGACGCCGAACCGCTGCTCCTCGTCCACGATCAGAAGGCCCAGGTCCCGGAACGCGAGGTCCTTGCCGAGCATCCGGTGCGTGGCGATCAGGATGTCGACGGTCCCGTCGGCGACTCGCGCGATGACGTCCTTCTGCTCGGCGCGCGAGCGGAAGCGCGAGAGCAGCTCGATCGAGACCGGGAAGGCCGCGAACCGCCGCCGGAACGTGCGGAAGTGCTGGTCGGCGAGGATCGTCGTCGGGGCCAGCATGGCCACCTGCTTTCCGTCGAGGACCGCCTTGAAGGCCGCGCGCATGGCGACCTCGGTCTTGCCGTACCCCACGTCGCCGCAGAGAAGCCGGTCCATCGGTTTGGCCGACTGCATGTCGCGCTTGACGTCGGCGATCGCCTGCGCCTGGTCCGGCGT
>JBGPGG010000046.1:0-21346 GCA_041483715.1 Thermoanaerobaculia bacterium | reverse complement strand
GACCCCGCTAAACTCTGAACCATGGAACTGCGACCGTTTCGTTCGATCCGCTTCTCCCCGCGCGTCCTGAAAACACGGGGCCTCTCCACGGTCTTCGCACCGCCCTACGATCAGATTCCGCCGGCGAAGCAGGATGCCCTCTACGCGCAGGCGCCCGAAAACATCGTTCGCATCACCTGCCGCAGGAAAGACGACGAAGACCAATACGCGGGCGCCGCGAAGACGCTCGCGGACTGGCTCGCCGACGGCACCCTCGAGAAGGAACGGCGGCCCGCGCTCTGGATCTACCGCCAGACATTCACGGACGCGGGAGAGACCTTTGTTCGCGACGCGCTCGTCGGCCTCGTCCGGCTCGCCGAGTACGAGACGGGCGTCATCCGGCCGCACGAGCGCACGCTCGCAAAGCCGAAGGCGGACCGCCTCGCGCTGCTGGCCGCGACGAAGGCGGACCTCGAGCTCGTCTTTCTCCTGACTCGCGCGCCGCTGTCGGCCGCCCTCTCCACGCGCCGCGTGGCGCAGCTGACCGCGACCGACCCGGACGGCGTGCGGCACGACGCCTTCCGCATCTCGGACTTCGCCGCGCACGTCGAGCTCCAGGGGCTCGTGAAGAACGCCGAAGCGATCATCGCCGACGGCCATCACCGCTACGAGACCGCGCTCGCGTTCTCGAAGGATCCCGCAGCCGCGAAGCTGCCCGGCGCACGCTACAAGCTCTGCGCGATCGTGGACATGGCTTCCCCGGGCCTCGTCGTCCGACCGATCCATCGGCTGCTGTCGGGCCTGCCCGACTGGAATCCCGAGAAACTGCTGAAGGCCGCGCGCGGCTACTTCGACCTGGAGGAGCACGCATCCGCGCGGGACGCCTTTGCGGCCCTGCAGAAACACTCCCGCATCCGGCCCGCGTTCGTCCTCTTCGCGCCGCCGGCCAAGCCCGTGCTTCTGACGCTCTCGGCAGCCTCCGCGGCGCCCGCATCGCTGCCCTGGCCCGAGGGGCGCTCGGAGGCCTGGAAGAGCCTCGACGTGGCGGCCCTCGAGGTCGCTCTCTTTGGAAAACTCCTTTCGATCGACACCGACGCGATCGCGCGCGGCGAGCACGTCTCCTTCACCTCCGACACCGACGCGGCTCTTTCCGCCGTCGAGAAGAAGGAAGCCCAGGCGGCCGTGCTCATGCGTCCCACGACCGTGTCGGACGTCGAAGCGGTCGTCTCCGCCGGCGACCGCCTGCCGCAGAAGTCCACGCACTTCTTTCCGAAGATGTACTCCGGGATCTTCGGCGTGTCGCTCGAGGAGCCGGTGTACTGAGAGCGCAGCGGCGCCTCTACGCGATTAGCGGGGTCCGTGGCGCGTAGGCCCGCGGGCGGGGACGAGCCCCGCCCCTACTGCCCCTTCTTCGCGAATCCCCGCACGTCGTCCTTGACGAGGCTTTCGATCTGCTCCTTCGTCAGCTTCTTGCCGAAGGGGGGCATGTCTTCCTTGCCCTCGGTGACCGACTTGATGAGCTCGGCGTCCGACTCGCCCGCCTGCCACTCGGCGTCGGTGAAGTTGCGGGCCATGAGGTGCTTTCCTTTGGCCGTGTCGGCCTTGCCGTCCTCGCCGTGGCACTTGGCGCAATACTGCTTGAAGAGCGCCGAGGGGTGCTGCTCCTGCTCCGTAGCATAGAGGGTCACGCCGAGCGTTGCGATCGCGCCGAACGCGAGAGCGCCAAGAATCTGCGTCTTTTTCATCCCTTCCTCGCTTTGTCAAGTTCCTGGAGTATCTGTTCCGGTTCCCAATCCGCTCCGTAGTAAATCGTCGCGAGCCGGCCCTCCGGATCGATCACCGCCACCGCCTGCTGGTGCACGATCTGACCGCGCTCGGGGTAGTAGAGGACCCCGAAGGTCTCGGCCACACGTGCGAGCGCGCGCGGATCGCCCGTCAGGAATTTCCAGCGCGCGGGGTCGGCGCCAATGCGTTTGGCGTAGTCGGCAAGCACCGTCGGCGTGTCGTTCTCGGGGTCGACCGTGACGGCGAGCAGGCGGCCGAAATTCTTCCCGGCGAGCGCCGCGTTCAGCTTCGCGAACTTCGCCATGGTCATGGGGCAGGCCGTCGCGTCCGGACAGCGCGTGTAGGCGAAGGTCACGGCAACCGGCTCTCCGCGAAACTGCGAGAGGCGCACGGTCTTTCCGGTCTGGTCCGTGAGCGCGAAATCCGGAACCGTGTCCCCGACGGCGATTGCCTTGTTCGGCTCGGGGCGGACGCCGCCAGCGGTGCTTGACGCCACGGCCGGCACCGGGGCCCGGGTTGGCTCGCCTTCGACGAGCGCCGCCTCTTCGCGCGGCCGGCAGGCGACGACGACGGCGGCGAGGAGAAGAGGGACGCAGGCAAGGCTCTTCCTCACGGTGACATTCCTACCGGACTCTCGCCCGGAATTGCTACGTTTAAGGAAGCTCAAAGGCCCCGACGCGAGCCGATGTAGCCGGCCAGGTTCTGGAGGTCCACATTGCCGCCCGAGAGCACCACGCCCACGCGCTTTCCCGAAAAGTCGGCCTTCTCGTGGCGCACGGCTGCGGCCGCGGCGGCGCCCGAGGGCTCGACGAGCACCTTCATGCGCTCGAGCATCCAGGTCAGCGTCTCAATCATCTCGTCGTCGGAGACGAGGAGGATGTCCCTCACGTTTTCCTGCACGATCGGGAACGTGAGCTTGCCGGGCGAAGAGACCCGAAGGCCGTCGGCGATCGTCGGGTTCTGCGGGACCTCGACCCGGTGCCCCGCCGCGAGCGAGCGCTTCGTGTCGTCGGCCGTCTCGGGCTCGGCGCCGTAGACCGCGATGCCGGGCTTCATGTGCCGCGCGGCCGTGGCCCAGCCGGCGATCAAGCCGCCGCCCGAGACGCAGACGACGACCGCATCGAGGTCGGGGACCTCTTCGAGAAGCTCGACCGCGCCCGTGGCCTGGCCGGCCATGATGAGCTCGTCGTCGAAGGGCGGCACGAGCACGGCGCCGCGCTCGCGGCAAATCTCCTCGGCGAGGTCGTCCCGGCTCTGGCTCGCGCGGTCGTAGAGCACGACCTCGGCGCCGTAGCCGCGGGTCGCGTCGATCTTCCCCTGCGGGGCGTCGTCGGGCATGACGACCGTCGCGCGGATGCCGAGCAGGCGCGAGACCAGCGCCACGGCCTGCGCGTGGTTGCCCGAGGAGAAGGCGACGACCGCGTCGACCTTCTGGCGCTCGGTCTCTGCCTTGATCTTGTTGTAGGCGCCGCGGAACTTGAAGGCGCCGCCGCGCTGGAGGTTCTCGGCCTTGAAGAAGACCGTCGCGCCCGCCGCCTCGTCGAACTGTCGCGACGTGAGGACGGGTGTCCGGTGCGCGACGCCCGAAAGGCGCTTCTTCGCCCTCTCGATTTCTTCCCAGGTCAGCATGGATCCCCCTTCAGGCCGCCCCTACGATACGCCGACGCTCGACTCCCGTATCTGCTCTTTCCACTCCGTGATCGCCGCGAGCGCCCGGTCCACCATCTGCTGGCGGCGGACCTGCTTGTCGCGCACGGGCGAGTGGGAGCTGTCCTCGATCAGCCCGAAGGTGACGTTCATCGGCTCGAACTTCTCGGAGGGCGGGCGCTCCGAGCAGTGCCGCGCGAGCGAACCGATGGCCGTCGTGTACGGCACGGGCACGGGCTCGCGCCCCTCGAGGATCTGCGCGAGCGCCAGGCCCACGGCAAGACCCGTCGCGGCGCTCTCGACGTAGCCCTCGACGCCCGTGATCTGCCCCGCGAAGAAGAGGCGCGGCTCCCGGCGCATCCGCCAGAAACGGTCGAGGTGGGCGGGCGCATGGATGTAGGTGTTGCGGTGAAGCATGCCGTAGCGCGCGAAGACCGCGTTCTCGAGACCCGGGATCATGCGGAAGACCCGCTGCTGCTCCGGAATCTTCAGCTTCGTCTGGAAGCCGACGAGGTTGTAGTGCTCCTTCGCGAGGTCGTCCTGGCGCAGCTGGACGACGGCCCAGGGGTTGCGGCCCGTGCGCGGATCGGGAAGGCCCATCGGCTTCATCGGGCCGTGCCGCAGCGTCTCCCGCCCGCGCTCGGCCATGACCTCGATGGGCAGGCAGCCCTCGAAGTAAATGCCCTTCTCGAAGTCCTTGATCGGCACGGTCTCGCCCGCGACGAGCGCGTCCAGGAAGCGCTCGTACTCGTCGCGGGAGAGCGGACAGTTCCAGTAGTCTTCGCCCCCGCCCTTGCCGTAGCGCGACATCGCGTACATCTTCGAGAGGTCGAGCGAGGAGGCCTCGACGATCGGGGCCATCGAGTCGTAGAAGTAGAGGTCCTCGGTTCCGAGAAGCGCTCCGATCGCGGTGTCGAGCGCCGGCGACGTCAGCGGCCCGGTCGCGAGAACGACGAAGCCCTCCCGCGGAATCTCCCGCGCCTCCTCGCGCACGAGCTCGATCTCGGGGCGCGCCACGATCGCCTCGGTGACGAGCCCGGCGAAGACGCCGCGGTCCATCGCCAGGGCGTCGCCCGCCGGCACCGCGGCTGCGCGCGCCGAGCGGATCACGAGCGAATCGAGGGCCTCCATCTCGCGCTTCAACAACCCGACGGCGTTTCTCGGATTGTCGGAGCGGAAAGAGTTCGAGCACACGAGCTCCGCGCAACGGTCCGTCTGGTGCGCCGAGGTCCCGACCACCGGGCGCATCTCGACGAGGCGCACCCGGTGGCCGCGGCGCGCGAGCTGCCACGCGCACTCGGAGCCGGCAAGCCCCGCGCCGACGATCGTGACTGCAGGTGCGCTCATTGGAACCGCCGATTGTAAGGGTTCAGCGCGCGCGGGCAGCGGCCTTCGGCCGCCGCGCGACCGGGATGACGAATCGGATCGAGGTCATGCGCGCGGAGAAGGCCGCGATCTTGTTGTCGACGAGGCCCGCCGCGAGGCCCGCTTTCTGCACGTCCAACCAGAGATACGGAAACCCGAGCTCCCCCATGAACGGCTTCTTCGGAAAGACGACCCAGAGGGAGCCGGACGGCTCGAGCCGCTTCTCGAGATCGCGGAAGAAAAGGAACAGAGAGCCTTCGGAAGGGACCTCCGCCATCAGCCACGCGTGCTTTCCCTCCGGAAACTTCGCGACCCGTTCGACGAGCGGGCCAAAGACCTCGCGCATCGTTCGCACGAACTCCGCGGAAGACCCCGAGGCGCAGGGCGTCCCGCCGGCGGGCAGCGAGAACTTCTCCCAGGGCGCCTTCATGGGCCGATCTCGGCGGAGGCGTTCCTACGCCTTCGCGGCCCGACGCGCGCGGGGCTTCTTACTGCCGGCGGCCGCCGCAACGACCACGTCCGGCGTCTCGGGCAGCGCCTCGGGGATGATCTCGACGATCGGCGGCAGTTGCCCCGCCGGCTTCTCGAATCCGCATTCGGCCTTGTCGCAGGCAAAGACGTTGCCGGACTTTCTCTCGCGCAGCAGCAGGTAGGGATTGCCGCACTGCGGGCACGCGTCCGGGATCGGGCGCACCGAGAGCGAGAAGTCGCAGTTCGGATAGTGGACGCAGCCGTAGAACGGGCGGAACCGTCCCCGCCGCTCGGCGATGATGCCGCCGTCCTTCGGACAGCGCACGCCCGTGTCCTTGATCGGCTTGGGGGGCTTGTACTTGCACGCCGGGTAGTTGGAGCAGGACACGTACGCGCCGTAGCGGCCGTGCCGCCGCACGAGCCCGTGGCCGCAGCGCGGACAGGTCTGCCCCGTCGGCTCGTCGGGCCGCACCTCGGCCTTGCCGCCCGCGACGGCGACGTTGACGACGTTCCTGCACTTCGGGTACGCCGTGCAGCCGAGGAAGGTCGAGCCCGTGCGGCTCTGGCGCAGCTTCATCGGAGAGCCGCACTCTTCGCACGTCGTGTTCTCGATCTCCGAAACGTCGACGACATCCTCCTCGGGATCAGGGATGTTCAGCGTGTAGGTGCAGCCCGGATACCCGCTGCAGGCGACGAAGAGGCCATTCTTGCCCATGCGCAGCTTCAGCTTCTTGCCGCACTGCGGGCACTTCTCGTCAATCGCGGGCACGACCGAGAGCTTCAACTTCCTCGCCTCAGCGAGCGGGATGCCCGCCTTGCCCGACACCATGCCTTCGAGGGCCCGGTCGCGGTCTCGCGTGAAGGTCTTGTCGAACTCGGCGAGCGCCTTCGTCCAGGAGAGCTTGCCCTCTTCGACCTCGTCGAGGGCCTCTTCCATGCGCGCGGTGTAGGAGGTCTCGAAAAAATCGTCGAAGTACGGGATCAAGAGCTCGATGACCGTGCGCCCGAGCGCAGTCGGGATGAAGCGGCGGTCCCTGCGATGGACGTAGCGTCGTTCCTCGATCTTGCGCAGGATCTCGACATAGGTCGAGGGACGGCCGATGCCATTTTCCTCGAGGAACTTGACGAGCGACGCCTCGTTGAAGCGCGGCGGCGGTTGGGTCTCCTTCTTCTCGGTCGCGACCTCGACGAGCTTGAGGATTTCCCCCTGCGACAGCGGCGGCAGCTTCGGCGTGTCCTTGTCCGTCTCCTCCTCGTCCTCGTCGGCGATCCCGTAGGCCGCGAGGTAGCCGGAGAACTTCAGCGTCGAGCCCGAGGCGCGGTAGACGGCGCGGCCCGCCGTGATCTCGGCCGACGTCGTGTCGTAAACGGCCGGAGACATCTGCGACGCAACGAAGCGCTGCCAGATCAGCCGGTAGAGCTTCGCCTCGTCGGCGGCCACGTGCCGGGCGACTTCTTCGGGGGGAAGATCCAGGTACGTCGGCCGGATCGCCTCGTGCGCGTCCTGGGTGTCGCGGCGGCTCTTGAAGAAGCGCGGCGACTCCGGGAGCGACTCCTTTGAGAACTGCGCGCCGATGTGCTCGCGAACGGCGGTCAGGGCCTCCTGCGACACGCGGGTCGAGTCGGTGCGCATGTAGGTGATGAGGCCGACCGTGCCGCGCCCCGGGATCTCGCGGCCCTCGTAGAGCCGTTGCGCGATCTGCATCGTCCGCCGGACCGCGAACCCGAGGCGTCGCGCCGCGGCCTGCTGGAGCTGCGAGGTGATGAACGGGGGCGCCGGGTTCTTGCGCCGTTCGGAGCTCTCGACCGACGCGACTTTCCAGACCGCGCCGGCGACATCCTCGCGCACGCGGGCGGCCGCGGCCTCGTCCGGCAGCCGCGGGTCGGTGCCGTCGAACTTCAGCTTCTCGCCGTCGAACGAAGACAGCCGCGCCGTGAAGGTCGGGGGCGTCTTGCCCTCGAGGGTCGCATCGAGCGTCCAGTACTCGACCGGAACGAAGGCCTCGATCTCGTTCTCGCGCTCGCAGATGATCCGCAGCGCCACCGTCTGCACGCGCCCGGCGGAGAGGCCGCGCCAGATCTTCTTCCAGAGCAGGTCCGAAACCTCGTAGCCGACGAGCCGGTCGATGATGCGGCGCGCCTGCTGCGCGTCCACGCGCCGCGTGTCGATCTCGCCGGCATTTTCCATGGCGGCCAGCACGGCCTTCTTCGTGATCTCGTTGAAGCGGACGCGCTGGAAGACCGTCTTGCCGGCGCCGGGCTTCAACGCCTCCTGCAGGTGCCAGGAGATCGCCTCGCCCTCGCGATCGGGGTCGGCCGCGAGGTAGACGTTCTCGGCGGATTTCGCCGCTTTCTTCAGGTCGTTGATCGTCTTCTCTTTGCCGACGAGCAGCTCGTAGGTCGGCTTGTAGCCGTGCTCGCGGTCCACGCCGAGGCCCTTGCGGGGAAGGTCGCGCACGTGTCCGTAGGAAGCGAGGACCTTGAAGTCCTTGCCGAGGAACTTCTCGATTGTCCTCGCTTTCGCGGGGGACTCGACGATGACGATGGATTTAGCCATTGAGGGCGACGGACGGTCTCACATCAGGAAAGAAAGCGCAAACCCTGCTGATCCCGCATCTCGTCAACAACTGAGTATTCCAGAGCCGCCGTGAGCAGTGCCCGGTAAGCGCTAAGCGGTTTGCCTGGGAGGTGGTTGATCGAGGTATCTGCTCCCTGATTACTGCTCACGGCTTACTGCTTACAGACATTCATCGTCTCACCACGCCGTACCGCCCCCCCTCGACCGGGACGGCGATCCCGGCCCCCTCGAGCTCGAACAGGCTCGCGAGCACCGTCGCCGCGGGCAGATCGAGCGAGCGGGACAGTTCCTCGGCCGAGAGCGATTCCTCGCGGCCGAGCGCTTCGAAGATCCGGCGCGATTCCCCGGTAAGCTCTACGGCCGGGACGTGCGAAACCGCGGCGGCCAGGCGCGGCGTGCCGACGGAAGGAAAAAGCTCCACGAGCACGTCTTCGGCGCTGCGGCACAGGATCGCGCCATCGCGCAAGAGCTCGTGCGCCCCCACGGACGTCTGGGAAAAGATCGAGCCCGGCACGGCGAAGACGTCGCGGCCGAAGTCGTTGGCCAGGCGCGCCGTGATGAGCGAGCCCGACCGCCGGGACGCCTCGACGACGACCACGCCCGCCGAAAGACCGGCGATGATCCGGTTTCTGATCGGGAAATTCTGAGGACGCGGCTCCGTCCCGGGGGGATATTCCGACAGGAGCAGGTGGTCGGCGGCCAGCCGCTCCTTGAGCTTGCGGTGCTCGCGCGGATAGTCCACGTCCAGGCCGCATCCGAGCACGGCGATCGTCCCTCCCGGGCCCTCGAGCGCCGCCTGGTGCGCCGCAGCGTCCACCCCGCGTGCGAACCCGGAGACCACGGTCATGCCGGCGGCCGACAGCTCCTGCGCCAGCCGCCAGGCCACGTCGCGCCCGTACCGCGACGCGTCCCGGGAGCCCACGATCGCCACGGCAGGCAGGCTCAGGCGTTCGATCCGCCCCAGCGCGTACAGCAGGAATGGCGGATCGGCGATCTCCCTCAAGGTCTCGGGATACTCGGCGTCGAACGCCGTCACCAGGCGGATGCCCGTCCGCTCGACGGCCGCCGCCCAGCGCAGCGCCTCGGTGTCTTGCGGGGCGCGCAAGACGACGCGCGCCAGTTCCCGGGAGCCCAGGTCCGAGGACAGTTCGTCCTCGCCTGAGGCCAGAAGGGCCTCCAGGCCTCCGCGCGCGCGCAGGGCCGGCCACAGGCGCTGCGGTGTGAGCTCGCGTCCCCGCGCCCACGAAAGGGCCGCGCACCGCGAAACCGAATCCACGCTCACCCCTTTAACGTATCCCTCATGAAAGCAGCGTTGACAATTCTCCGGCCTCCGATCGAGAGGAAACCTATAATACCGACCCGGCCGCGAGGCACAAGGAGCCGCTTGAAGCTAGACCGCATCGCCGTTCTCTGCTTACTAGTTGTCGCGGGAGCCTGTGCGCCGTACTCGCGCCCGGAGAAGACGTCGACGCAGATCGCCTTCGGCACCGCAGTCGCGAAGAAGGGCCTCTGGCGCGAAGCGGCGTTCCGTTACGAGCAGGCGGTCGCGAAAGACCCGAACAACGCCCGCGCGCACAACAACCTCGCGGTTTCTCTCGAAGCCAGCGGCGATTTCGCGCGCTCGCTCGCGGAGTACAAGAAGGCGCTCGAGATCAGCCCCAACGACAACTACATCCGCCGCAACTACGCGCGCTTCGCCGAGTTCTACACGGCCTATACGAAGACGACCGGAAAGGCTGCCGGTGCTCCCTAGCAGGCGCTGGCGCGGCCTCGGGGCCCTTCTCGCGGCGATCCTGCTCGTCGCGCCCGCGTGCTCGAGCGTCGATCAGGTGAAGCTGCGGCTACCCTTGAAGCCGAAGCTGCCGCTGCGCGGAAACGAGCGCATCGCGCTCGCGCCCTTCATCCTCGTCGCCGACCCGGAGAAGGCCAAGGACAAGCGGCTCGCCAACGTGGACGTCCAGGCCGAGTTCCACCGGTTCCTGAAGAAGCAGCTCGAGAAGAAGACGAAGTTCGAGGTCATCACGACGCCGCCCGACGTGAAGCTGCCGACCCAGAACCTCGTGGACCTCGGCCGGGCGCAGGAGTTCTGGGCGGCCGTGGGCACGCAGACCTCGGCCGAGCTCATCGTTTCGGGCAGCCTCGAGTTCCGCGTGGAGGACCGCTCGGGCTACAAGACCGAGGAGTACCAGTCCCCCATCGACGGCCGGACCTACTACCGGCAGGTCTACGTCGAGCAGACGGGTTTCGTGTTCGACATCGTCTTCCTCGTCTTGGACGGCCGTACGGGCGAGAAGCTGCTCCAGGACGAGTTCAAGGACTTCCGCCAGACCGGCAGCCGCAACCGCGACGAGCTACAGGGGCTCTTCGAGAACCTGTTCTCGCTCGAAAACCAGATTCTGAACACCTTCGTCCCGCGCGACCGCGAGGCGGAGCGCTACATCTTCACGAATTGATCGGCCTCCAGAACAGCATGAAGAAAACCCTCCTCGCCCTCGCTCTCGTCCTCGCCGCCGCGGCCCCCGCCGCGGGACAGGCGCCGGTGCTCTCGCCGTATTTCGACTACTTCGGCAAGAACAAGATCGTCTACGACACCTTCAACTGGAAGATCTACCACTCGACGCACTTCGCCATCTACTTCTACGACCGCGACGAGGTGTCGCTCCAGAAGGTGGCCTCGTACGCCGAGAGTGCCTACGACGACATCTCCCGGGCGCTCAATTTCCAGATCCCGAAGCCGATCAACATCATCTACTACGCGACGCACTCGGAGTTCGAGCAGACCAACACGCTGTCGGGGTTCATCCCGGAGGGCGTCGGGGCCTTCGCGCTGCCCACGCGCAACCGGATGGTGCTCCCGGTCGATCTGCCCGACGAGAAGCTCGAGAAGCTGATCGCCCACGAGTTGACCCACGTCTTCCAGTTCGAGATTTTCTTCGGGGGCAACTTCCTCCGCGCCTACACCTCCGGCGCACCCCAGTGGCTGACGGAGGGCATGGCCTCCTACTTCGGCAACGACGAGGACGAAAAGGACGCGATGGTCCTGCGTGACGCCGTGCTGAACGACCAGATCCCGGAGATCGCCGAGCGACAGATCTACGGCTTCTTCGCGTACCGCTTCGGCCATGCCGTCTTCGACTTCATCCGCGCCGAGTGGGGCCCCGACGGCGTGCGCGACTTCGTCTTCGACTACCGTGGCCAGCTCGGGCCCAACCTCGACCGGGTCTTGAAGCGCACCTACGGCATCTCGGCCGAGGATTTCGACGTCAAGTTCCGGCGCTACCTCCGGCAGCGCTTCATCAAGCTGTTGACCGAGACGGGCGAGCCCATCGATTTCGGCGACCGCGTCCGGCTGACGGAGGAAGGCGGTTCGATCGAGCTGTCGGTGCGCGCTTTCCCCTCGGGGGACCTCGGCGCGGCCATCTCGAGCCTCGACCAGGACGCCAACGTCGTCGTTCTCTCGACCCGCGATCGCAAGCTCTTCAAGAACCTCACCAAGGGATACAAGACCGACTACGAGTACATCGTCGCGCAGTGGCTGACGACCGGGCCGGTCGGGGGCGTGGACCTTGCCGTGTCGCCCGACGGCAACACGATCGCGGTCTTCGTGAAGCGCGAGCGGGGTCGCGAGCTGCTCCTCTTGAACGCGCTCGGCGGCGAGATCCACGAGCTCATTCCCATGCCGAACCTCGACCAGCAGTTGAACCCGGCCTTCTCGCCCGACGGCCGCACCGTCGCGTTCCGGGCGATCCAGAACGGCCGCTCGGACATCTTCTCCTACAACCTGGACACGAAGGCTTTCGCGAACCTGACCTCGGACGACTCCTACGACTACGCGCCCGCCTTCTCGCCCGACGGCCAGTGGCTCTACTACTCCTCGGTGCAGGGCACGAAGGCGAAGATCTTCCGGAGCCGGCCGGGCGTTGCGGGCTCGCGCGAGCAGATCACGTACGGCGACTGGAACGACGAAGACGCGTTCGTCTCGCCCGACGGCAAGACGCTCTTCATGGCCTCGGACCGCATCAACGGCATCTACAACATCTTCTCGATCAACCTCGAGAACGGCGAGACGGCGAACTACACGAACGTCGTCGGCGGATGCTTCTCCCCGACGCTGCTCGCCGGCCGCGACGGCACCGAGCGCCTCGTATTCTCGGCGTACTACAAGCGCCGCTTCACGCTCTACGTCACCGACGCGAAGAAGCCGTTCCACAAGTTGCCGGACCTGAATCCCGCGCCCTCCCCGGCCGGACCGACCACGATTGCGCCCTACCAGCCCCCGATCGAGGTCTCGATCGACCCGGAGAAGATCGACAAGAAGGCCAGCCGCAAGCTCTCCATCGAGGACGCCTCGATCCAGGCCGGCGTCGTTTCGGACGGGACCTTCATCGCGAACACCTACATCGTGCTCGGCGACAACCTCGGCGACCGCAAGCTCATCGCCTTGATCCAGTCCGTCTCCACGTTCGTGAACTACGAGCTCGCGTACGTGGATCTCTCCAAGTGGCTGCAAAAAGGAATCCAGGGTTTCTACAACAGCTACTACTTCACCGCGTATGACCCGAATACGGGCCGGGTCGTCCGGACCCGCAATCCCTACCGTTTCATCGGCGGCAACGCCTTCGTCGCGTATCCGCTCAACCGCTACTACCGCCTCGAGGGCAGCATCGGCTTTCTTTCGCGCAGGTACGACGGCTACCCGGTCTGGGTCGACACGGAGGAGGGATCGGGAACCGTTTTTCTGCCGACGGAAAACAACTTCCCGACCTTCGGCGGCAAGCTCGTCGGCGACACCACCGTCTACGAGGAGTTCGGCCCGATCTCCGGGCGCAAGCTCTCGCTCGGCGTGAGCTACTCGCCGTACACGGGCGGGACGAAGCTGCCCACCTCGAGCGGTTCGACGCTGACGTTCGACACGACACTCGACCTGCGCCACTACTTCAAGATCACGCGTCGCTCGCTCATCGCTGCGCGCCTGTACGGCTTTCGAGCATCCGGCAACCTGCCCGACGTCCTCTCCTTCGGCGGCATCGACACGCTGCGCGCGCTGCCGGTGTACGGCACCTACGGAAACACCGCTGCCTTCCTGAACGTCGAATTCCGGTTTCCGGTCATCGATTTCATCGCGACGCCGATCCTCGGTTTCCGCGACATCCGGGGAAAGGCGTTCGTGGACGTCGGCGGCGCGGCGCTCAAGGGCCAGCCGTTCCAGTTCTGGTCCGACTACACCCTGTGCGGCGTCCGCGGCGTCGGCGTTCCGGGCTGCAACGGCTCGAGCGGCGGCCTGGCCGACTACGGTTTCGGGATCGAATTGGACTTTCTGGGGCTGCCCCTGCACTTCGACTTTGCGCGGCAGTGGAACTTCAAAGGGCCCCTCGGCCCGGTCCAGTGCCTCGCGACCGGCCTGAAAGAGTCCTGCAGCAACTTCACCCTGGTTTTCTACATCGGGCCTTCCTTCTAGCGCCGCGCGGCGATCCCGTACAATCGGGCCAGTGCCCGCTCGAACATCGCTCGCCGTCCGCGCGCTGGGGCCCTACGGCGGCTCCGCGCCCGGCTACCGCATGACGACGTTTCTCATCGACGGCGAGACGGCGCTCGACGCCGGATCGCTGACGGAAGCGTTGCCGCTGTCCGCGCAGCGCCGCATCCGCCGCATCATCCTGACGCACGCCCACTTCGACCACGTCGCGTCGCTGCCCTTCCTCGTCGAGAACCTGTACGGCCGCGAGACTCCCCTGGAGCTCATCGCTCCGAGGGCAGTGCTCTCGGACCTGCGACGCCACGTGTTCAACGACGCCACGTGGCCGGACTTCACGCGGCTGCCCTCGCGCGCGCGGCCCACCCTGGCCTACCGACCCATCGCGCCGGGCAAGGCCGTGCGGGCGGGCGGCGTGACGGTCGTGGCGCTGCCCGTCGACCACATCGTGCCCGCCTACGGCTACCTCGTCGCCAAGCCCGGCCGCTCGGTCCTCTTCTCGGGCGACACGATGCCAACGCAGAGACTCTGGGCGCACGCGCGCCGCGCGCGGGACCTCAAGGCCATTTTTCTCGAGGTGTCCTTCTGCGACGCGCAGGCCGCGGTCGCCCGCGCCTCCTGCCACCTGACTCCGCGCCTCTTGCCGGGCGAGCTCGAGAAGGCGCCGCCGCGCGTGCCCGTGTACCTGTACCACATGAAGCCGCCCTCGCTCTCCCGCATCCGGCGGGAGGTGGCGGCATTGAATGAGCCGCGCTTGAGATTGCTCGACGCGGACAGAAGCTTTCGGTTCTAGGAGAATTTCAAGTTTCAGGTTTCAGGATCCCTCTTGAAACTTGAAACCTGAAACTCTCTACAGCATCCTCGCCCACGCCAGCAGGTCCACCGCGAGCGTCCCGGCGAGGCGGCCGCGCAGCGAGTCGTTTCTGAGAAGGTCTTCCCTCCTGCCGGACAGCCTCGCCTCGCGAACGAGATAGGTCTTCGCTCGCCGCTCGAGCACGCGGTAGGAGGAGGCCGACTCCGAGTCGCCGTGGCGCCGCACGATCGCGACGCAGCGCGCCGGCGCGTCGGTCGAAACGTCTTCCTCGATTGCCGCGCCGGACCCGTCCGAGGACGGAGCGCGCAGCGACAGCCGGTACCCTCCCGGAATCTCTTCGCCAGCCGCGACGTCGGCCACGCCCGCGAGCAATCGGCGGTAGCCCTCCTGCGTCGCGATGGCCGCGAAGGCCTGCTCGGGCGCGGAATCGGTCTCGAGGTACGCGGTCAGCCGCGCGTCCTGGCCCGCATCGCCGGAAGCGTCGCCAACCTCTGCGAAGGCGCGCGAAAGAATCGCGGCGTCGATGCCGAAGAGCCCGGAAAGCGCGGCCTCGCGAGGGGCAGCGAGCGGCACAGAGAGGCGCGAGTGCAGATCATCGACGCGAACCTCTCCGGACGCGAAAGAGAGAACGCGGTTGCCGAGGTCGCGCCGCAGGCAGACCTCCCCGAGAAAGCGCGAGTTCGGACGGAAGGTCTCGCGCCAGAGGGCGGCGAACCGTTCTTGCGCCACCGGTCCGACGTAGATCTCGATCTGGCGCGGTGTTTCCGGAACCCCTTCGAGAAAGAGGATGCGAAGGCCCCGCTCCGTCAGGACGACCTCGAGCTCCCCCTGGGCCGTCGCGGCCCGCCCCGGGCGCGCCGGCAGGATCGCCGGCAGCGGAAAGCCGACGTCCACGATCGACTCCCCCGCCGCAGTCTCGACCATGAGGGCCGCGTGATCGTCCTCGCACAGGACGCTGCCGAGGACCAGTCGCGACCGGAATCCGAGTGACCCGAGCAGCGCTTCGAAGGCCGAGACTCGGGCAAAGCAGGTTCCACCCGTTCCGCTCGCAAGGTGCTCTTCCCAGAAGACCTCCGGAGTCCGCGGCTTTGCGGAGGGATCGGGGACCTGCGCATTGCGGAGGATCTTCGACGCATTCTCGAAGGGCACCTTCGCGTTGAAGCGCGCAAAGAGGGCTTCGAGGAAGCCCGAGCCCGGCTCGGCCCGCGAGAGATCGAGGGCCTCCAGGACGTCGTCGAAGGGGATCATGCCGAGCGGGAAACGGGAAACGGGAAACGGGAAACGCGGAACGAAGTGGCCAGCCGCCGGTTCACGATTGCCGGTTCACGATTTCCGGCCCTTGAGCCGGGCCACCATGTCCTTCAACCGGAATCGGGCATCCTGGCTGAACCAGAAGTCGAGGAAAGGGTCGTGGTCGCGCGCCTGGTCGAATCGCGCGATCGCTGCCGCCCGGGAGCGCAGCTTGATGGCCGCGTACGCCACTCCGGAGAGGCCCGCGAGGAATCGCGCCCGCTCCACGGCGCGGTCGAGAAGCTCGCCGGCCGGGACCACCTGGTCCACGAGGCCGATCGCGAGCGCGCGGTCCACCGCGATGCTCTCGCCCGTCGCCGCGAGCCGCTCCATGTGGCGCGCGCCGACGACGTGGCGGAACGGCTCCATGAGGCAGGCCGGCACCGAAACACCGAGAATGACCTCCGAGAGTCCGAACTTGCCCTTGCCGTCGGCGGCGATGCGCTCGTCGGCCGCCATCGCCGCGATGAGGCCGCCCGCGATGGCGTGCCCGGGCAGCGCGGCGACGACCGGTGGACCGAACACGAAGATCTGCCGCACGAGATCGCAGTAGGCCGCAACGAACTGCTCCATCCCCTCGCGGTCTCGGCCGACGAGCAGCGGCAGGTCCCAGCCGGCCGAGAACATGCCCGGCAGGCCCGACGCGAGCACGACGCCCCGGGCCTTCGCCTGCCCTGCCAGCGCCCCGGAAAGCTCCGCCACGAGCTCCGGCGAGAACGCGTTGGCCTTCGGGCGGTTCAAAGTGAGAATCGCGATCTCGTCGCGAGTCTCGATTGAAACGAAGCTCACGCGCTCCTCCTTGCCTGCTGCGCCTGCCCGAAGACCAGCCGGTGCAGCCGGCGGTCGGCCGTCAGCTCCGGATGGAACGTCGCGGCGACGACGTTCCCCTGCCGAACGAGGACCGGCTCGCCGCCGTGCTGCGCGAGGACTTCGACGCCCGGTCCGACCCGCCGGATCCGCGGAGCGCGAATGAAGACCGCGGGCAGCGGCGCCCCGAGCGCCTCGCAGGCGACCTCGCCGATGAACGAGTCGACCTGCCGGCCGTAGGCGTTGCGCTCGACGGCCATGTCGATCAGCGCGAGGCCCTTCTGGGGCGGGTTCGAGACTTCCCGCGCGAGCACGATCGCGCCCGCGCAGGTGCCGAGGATCGGCCGGCCGGTTTCCGCGAACGCGCGGAACGCCTCTTCCCAGGGCTCCGCCTCGAAGAACTTCCAGAGCGTCGTGGACTCGCCGCCCGGGATGATCAGGCCGGCAGCAGCGGCGAGGTCCCCCGGCCGCTTCGCCTCGAAGCTCGACACCCCCACGTCGGAAAGGGCCCTTCGGTGGGCCTCGAAGTCCCCCTGAAGGGCCAGGACGGCAACCTGCGCCTCTGGCTGAGGGCGGACAGCGGACGGCTGACCGCTCACTACCATCCGCGCGTCTGGAGCTGCGCCTCTTCCGGGAGGCTCGCCGCTTCGATGCCCTTCATGCCCGAGCCGAGTGACTCCTCGGCCGCGAGCAGCGCCTGGGCGTCGCGCCAGTGCGTCGTCGCCTTGACGATCGCGCGGGCGCGGTTCTCGGGATCGTCCGACTTGAAGATCCCCGAACCCACGAAGACCCCTTCGGCGCCGAGCTGCATGCAGAGCGCCGCGTCCGAGGGCGTCGCGATACCGCCGGCGGCGAAGTTCGGCACCGGGAGCTTGCCCTTCTCGGCCACTTCGACGACGAGCTCGAACGGCGCCTGAAGCCGCTTGGCGGCGGCCATGAGCTCGTCCTTCGAGAGCTGCGTGAGCATCCTGATCTCGCGGTGGACCTCGCGCAGGTGCTTGACGGCATGGACGATGTCACCCGTGCCCGCCTCCCCTTTCGTCCGGATCATCGCGGCGCCCTCGCCGATCCGGCGCAGCGCTTCACCGAGGTTGCGGCAGCCGCAGACGAACGGCACCGTGAAATCGTTCTTGTAGACGTGATTGTCCTCGTCGGCCGGAGTCAGGACCTCCGACTCGTCAATGAAATCGACCTTCAGCGCCTCCAGCACCCTCGCCTCGGCTAGGTGGCCGATGCGGCACTTGGCCATCACCGGGATCGAGACGGCCTCCTGGATCTCGCGGATCTTCGAGACCGGCGACATCCGCGCCACTCCCCCGTCGCGCCGGATGTCTGCCGGCACGCGCTCGAGCGCCATGACGGCGGCCGCGCCCGCGGCCTCCGCGATCCTCGCCTGGTCGGCGTTGACCACGTCCATGATGACGCCGCCCTTCAACATCTCCGCGAGTCCAACTTTCAACCGGAACGATTCTTCGCGATGCATCTTTAACTCTCCTGTCGACTGTTGACTGTCGACTGTCGACTCCCCTTCACACCACCGGCGCCGCGAATGCCGCGCCGGACCTCGACTGCGCTTCCGACACCGCCTCGCCGACGAGCACGATCCCCTGCTCGATGTCGCGCCGCTCGACGCGCGATACGGAGAGGCGCACGTTGGGCCGGTCCACCCCTGCCGGATCGAAGTCCTGGCCGGGCGCGACGGCGACGCCTCGCGCTGCGGCCGCCTCCGCCACTCGGCGCCCGGAGATTCGATCCGGCAGGTGCAGCCAGAAAAGCGGATTCGAGCCTTCTCCCCCCCACCAGGAGACCTGCGGCAGATGCCGGCGCAGCGCCTGACCGGCCTCCGTTGCGCGCAGCGCCACTTCCTCGGCACGGCTTGCCCTTGCCTTGCGGTCCGACCCGGCGCGCAAGAACGCCGCGACGGCGGCCTGGAGCGGCACGGGCGTTTGAAAGTCTGTGGCCTTCTTGACGCGCGCCAGCCGCTCGACGATCGGCCGCGCCGCGGCGATCCAGCCGATCCGGAATCCCGGCACGAGGTCCTTCGACAGGGTACCGAGCCACACGACCCGCTCCGGTTCGCGCGCCGCGAGCGCAAGGCGGCCCGGCTCCGGCTCCTCGTAGCCATCCTCGATGACGAGCGCCCCGGCGGACAGGGCCGCGTCGAGCAATGCCTCGCGGCGCTCCTGGCTCGTCGTCACGCCCGTCGGGTTCTGCCGCTCCGGCATGACGTAGACGAGCTTCGCGCGCCGCGAAAGAAGTGGCCGCGGATCGGGCCCCTGCGCGTCCATCGGCAAGGGGAGCACCGACACGCCGGCAAGCCTCGCCAGCGTGAGCGCTCCGGAGTACGTGGGCGACTCCGCGGCGACCACATCCTCGGGATCCGTGAACGCGCGAAAGAGCAGGTCGAGCCCCTGCTGTGCGCCGCTGACGATCAGGATTTCGTCGGCCGAGCGCGCGATTCGATTCTCCGCGAGCCGGCGGGAGACCTCCGCGCGCAATTCTTCGAGGCCGAGCGGGGGAGCGTACTGCCAGAGATCCCGCCGGCGGCTCCACGCATAGGACAGCGTTCGGGTGAACTCCTCGAGCGGAAAGAAGCGCTCGTCGGGCGCCAGGCGCGAGAAATCCGCCACGAGTGGGGCAGTCACGACGATGCCCGTCTCCTCGCGAAGGCCCGCGACGCGGCGAGACACGAGATCCTCCAGGCGGAAGGGCGTCCCCGACTCGGCCCTGGCGCGGACCACCGTGCCGCTGCCGACGCGGCCGTCGACGAGGCCGTTTTCCTGCAAACGGCGGTAGGCCGCCTGCACCGTCCCGCGATTGATTCCGAGGGCGGCGGCGAGCTCGCGCGTGGTCGGAAGCCGGGTGTTCTCCGCCAGGACTCCGCCCGCGATCCAGCGCTCGATCGCCTCGTAAACCTGGTCGGAGAGAGGCGCCCCGGCTGTTCTGATGAGACTTATCTGGCCTAGATCCAATTGGCCCGCCATCGAGCCAATTGTATCGGGCTGCACCATCGAGCGCCAGCCTCGTCCTGGCGAATCGAATAATATGCAGTCTTTCTGCTACAAATATCTTTAAATTGTATAAGTTACGAAACTTCTACTGTAGATTTATTTCAAGCCCCGTGCTTGCGGAGCTCGTCCTCGAGGGTCCGCGAGAATTGGAACTCCCGCTCGGTCTCCGACAGGTTTTTCCGCTTCGCGAGCGCCGCCCGGGCCTTTTCCTCGAGGGCATCGAGCTCGGCATAGCTGTCGGTGAGCTCCCGCACGACGGCGCGCCGCGTGGTCTCGTCGTCGGACCTCTGCTCGAGGTTTCGATTCTCCTTGAGGCTTTTCAGGATCACCCGCGAGAGATACAGGATCCGGTCGGCCGAGACTTTCACGACGGCCTTCCCGCGCGCAGATCGTCCGAAAACGGATGGCGAAAGAGCTGCTCGAGCACGGCCGCGGGAAGCGCAGCGACGTCGGCGCCCATGAGCGCGGAGTCGAGAACGTGGATCGGATTGCGCGCCTCCGAGACGATGATCTGCGACTGGAACCCATAGTTGTCGTAGACGCGGATGATCTGTTCGACGAGGTCCATTCCGATCGTGCCAGCGTCATCGAGCGGGCCGACCGCCGCCGCAACGTAGCTGACGTTGGCCTTGGCCGCGATGAGCGCCTGCGCGGCCGAGTAGCAGCCGGCAGCGCAGGTTGCGATCTGGTCCTGGGCGAAAAGACGCGCCACGCGCATGCCTTCGGGCCGCAGGGGGAGCCGGATGATGATGTCCTTGCCCAGCTTGGCGAGCTCCCGGCCTTCCTTGTACATGCCCTTCGGCTCGTCCGAGCCCGTTTCGACGAGCACGGGCCCGTCCGTCAACGAGGCCAGATCCCGGACTGCCTTGCGGTAATCCACACCCGCCGCCTCGGCACCCGCAAAGGAGAGCCAGGCCCCATCGAGAAGCCCGAGGTCCTTGATCCGCCGCGCCTCTTCGACGCTGGCGCTGTCGAGAAAAAATCGCATGAGGGGCGGATTCTATATCCGGCCCGCCCGGAGGCTCCTCGTCAGTCCTCGTCGTCATCTCCGTCCTCGTCGAGAAACGGCGTGCCGGGCTTCTTGCCCCTGGCCTTGCCTTGCTCGACCGGCTCCGGGGCGGGCAGCGAGGCCTGGGCCTCTTCCTCGGTGTCGTCCGGTTCGGCGAGCTTGGCGAGCCCGACGACGCGGTCGCCCTCCTCGAGCTGGATGACCCGCACGCCCTGGGCGGCGCGCCCGGTCTCGCGGATGTCCTTGACCTTGATCCGGATCAACTGGCCCCGCTCGGTGATGAGCAACAGCTGGTCCGCGTCGGTCACGGACTTGATCCCGACGACGGCGCCATTTTTCTCGGTCACCCTAACGTTGATCACGCCGGAGCCGCCCCGCCCCTGATAGCGGTACTCGGTGACCTCCGAGCGCTTGCCGTAGCCATTCTCCGTGACCGAAAGCAGGTGCGCCTTTTCGTCCACGACGTCCATCTCGACGACGACGTCGTTGCCTTTCCGCAGCGTGACGCCGATGACGCCGGTGGTGTCGCGGCCCATCGGGCGGACATCCTTCTCGGAGAACCGGATGCCCATTCCCTGGCGGGTGCCGATGAAGATCTGGTCCTCGCCGCCGCTGATGCGCACGGAGAGCAGCTCATCGGCCTCTTCGATGTTGATCGCGATGATGCCGCCCGAGCGCACGTTCGCGTAGGCCGAAAGCGCCGTCTTCTTGACGAGCCCGTTGCGCGTCGCGAAAACCAGGTAGCGGTCCTCGGGAAAGTCCTTCGTAGCGGCCATGGCCACCATGCGCTCGTTGGGGCCGAGATTGAGCAGGTTCACGATCGCCTTGCCGCGCGTCGCGGGCCCGAGCTGCGGCAGGTCGTAGACCTTGATCCAGTGCATCCGGCCGGCCGACGTGAAGGCCAGGATGAACGCGTGCGTCGAGGCGACGAACAGGTGCTCAACCAGGTCCTCTTCCTTCGTCGTCGCGCCGATGCGGCCCTTGCCACCGCGGCGCTGCGCGCGGTAGAGCGACAGGGGAGAGCGCTTGATGTAGCCGCCGCGGGACACGGTGATGACCATGTCCTCCTCGACGATCAAGTCCTCGATGTCGATGTCGGAGGCTTCCGCCACGATCT
>JBGPGG010000045.1:0-21689 GCA_041483715.1 Thermoanaerobaculia bacterium | reverse complement strand
CCGTGAGGAACATCACCACGCCGGCGCGTTCGAGGGTCGCCTTTGCCGCAGCCCTGCTGTTGCTCGGCGCGCACAAGGGGAGTCCCGCCGCCTCGGCGAGGGCGGCGCCGCCCCCGCAGGCGTCGGCCACTTGCGTCTTTTCCAATCCGGCGTATGCCGGCAAGTGCACCGAGACGGCCGCCGTCGACAACGGCTCCACCCCGCAGCAGGCCTGCCAGGAGATTCTGCAGTGCTTGAACAGCGTGGATTGCCTGAAGACCTATTGCCAGGCGACGACGGTTCGCCAGGGCTGGAAGCTCGAATCGGCGAAGTAATTCCCGTCGGCGGTACAATCCGCCCCCTATGAAAAACCTGGTCATTCTTTCCGCCGCTCGGACGCCGATCGGCTCATTTCTCGGCAAGCTGTCGTCGCTGTCCGCGCCGGCGCTCGGATCGGTCGCGATCAAAGCCGCGCTCGCGCGGGCTGGGGTCGCTCCGGGCGAGGCCGAGCAGGTCGTCTTCGGCAACGTCCTGCAGGCCGGGCTCGGGCAGGCGCCGGCCCGCCAGGCCTCGCTCGGGGCGGGAGTTCCCGACACGGTTCCGTGCGTCACGGTCCACAAGGTCTGCGGCTCCGGCATGCGCGCCGTGATGGACGTCGGCAACGCCATCCAGGCCGGCGAGTACGAGGTCGCCGTCGCCGGCGGAATGGAGTCCATGTCGAACGCGCCCTACCTCCTCGAGAATGCCCGCACGGGCCTGCGCATGGGCAACGGCACGCTCGTGGATTCGATGATCAAGGACGGGCTGTGGGACCCCTACAAGGACACCCACATGGGCAACTGCGCGGAGATGTGCGTGGCGAAGTACCACTTCACGCGCGAGGAGCAGGACGCCTTCTCCCTCGAGTCGTACCGGCGAGCGCAGAATGCGTCGAAGTCGGGTCTCTTCGCCGACGAGATCGCTCTCGTGGAGGTCGCGCAGAAGAAGGGCGATCCGCTGAAGATCGACGCCGACGAGGAACCCTTCGCCTCGCCGCTCGAGAAGATGCCGACGTTGAAGCCGGCCTTCCAGAAGGATGGGTCGGTCACCGCCGCGAACTCCTCGAAGATCAACGACGGCGCCGCGGCCCTCGTCGTGACCTCGGAAGAGAAGGCAAAGGCGAAGGGCTGGAAACCGATCGCGCGGATCGTCGCGTACACGAGCGTCGCCCAGGCGCCCGAGTGGTTCACGACGGCGCCCATCGGGGCGATCCAGAAGCTGCTCCGCATGACCGGCCTCTCCGTGAAGGACATCGACCTTTTCGAGATCAACGAGGCGTTCGCGGCCGTGGCGATGGCGGCGATCAAGGAGCTCTCGCTCGATCCGGCGAAGGTGAACATCCGCGGCGGCGCCGTCGCGCTCGGCCACCCGATCGGCGCCTCCGGCGCGCGCATCGTGACGACCCTCGTCCACGCCCTCCGCAAGGAAGGCGGCAAGCGCGGTGTCGCCGCCATCTGCATCGGCGGGGGAGAGGCCGCGGCGATGCTCGTCGAGACGGTCTGAGGAGCGGAACACGGAAAACGGTAAACGGTAAACGGAAAACGGAAGGAGGAGACAGATCTCTTGAGTTCGTTTCCCGTTTCCCGTTTCCCGGCTCCCGTCACTTTTGACCTGGTCGTCGGCGGCGTCGCGCGGTTTCGAGCCGAGGGGCCCTGGGCTTGGCGCCTGCTGTCGCGGTACCTGAAGCAGATCCCCGCGGCCCGGCGGACGGAGGTCCCGGGGCGCGCGCCGACGGTGGCGGACGCGGCCGGGGAGGCGCCGATCGTCCTCGTGCACGCGGACCCCGAGGCTTACCTGCTGGCGGAACCCGCGCTGCGGCTGGTCGAGGGCCTGGCGGCCCGGCCCGAGCTCGACCTTCTCCTGCCGGTGTCGAACGAGCCCTGGTGCGAGGAGGCGCGTCTGGCTCCTGCTTTCGCTTACCTCACGCCGACGCTGTTGTACGAGGCGTCCGCGATGGTCCTGGCCTCGGCGGGTCCCCTGCGATCCGCCGACGCGCCGGCTTCCCCCGTGTACGCCGTGCGGCGCCGCGTTCTCGATCGGCTGCCGCCGGATTCGCCCCTCGAGCGGATTCCGGCCGAGAGTCCGCCTTCGAGGACGGCGATCGATCCGGGCGCGTACCTGCACCGCTATGGCGCCATGGACGCCTCGGCCCGCGAGGACCTGGCGGCCCGGGTCCCCGCCCAAGCCCGGGCCGTGCTCGATGTCGGCTGCTCGCGGGGCGCGACGTCGGCGGCTCTGCGGGCCCGCGGCGTCGCCTGGATCTTCGGTATCGAGCCCGACCCGGAGGACGCGGCGGCGGCGGCCCGGGTGTACGACGAAGTGGTGTGCGCGCGGCTCGAGGCCGTCGCGCAGGATTTCGCTGGACGCTTCGATGCGGTGCTCTTCGGCGACGTGCTCGAGCACCTGGACGACCCGTCGGACGCGCTGGTGCGCGTGCGCCCCTGGCTGGCGCCCGGAGGCGTTCTCGTCGCTTCCGTGCCGAACCTCGGCCACTGGGCGGTGGTGGACGATCTTCTGCGAGGCCGGTTCGACTACGTTCCGTACTCGATTCTCTCGGGCACGCACGTCCGCTTCTTCACGCGCCAGACGCTGATCGATCTCTTCGAGGCGTCCGGCTATCTGGTCCGGCGCATCGACACCGTCGTGCTGCCGGCATCTGCGCTGGGTGCCGAACGCCTCGACCGGTTGCGCGCCTTTCCGGGAGCATCTCCCGATCTGGATGCCTCGGAGTTCCTCGCCGTGGCCGAAGCCGTTCGCTGACCGCCTACCGCTGACGGCGGATAGCTGATGGCTGGCCGCCGACACCTCCGCTATCATCGGCTCGGATGATCGACAAAGTCCTCGCTTGCGCCGACGATGCCGTCCGCGACGTGCCGGAGGGCTCCACTCTGGTCGTCGGGGGCTTCGGCCTCTGCGGCATCCCGGAGAATCTGATCGCGGCCCTCGTGCGCCGCGGCGTCCGGAATCTCACGATCGTTTCCAACAACTGCGGCGTGGACGACTGGGGGCTGGGGTTACTCCTGAGCACGCGGCAGATCCGCAAGGTGGTCTCCTCCTACGTCGGCGAGAACGCCGAGTTCGAGCGGCAGTTTCTTTCGGGAGAGCTCGAGGTCGAGCTCGTGCCCCAGGGAACGCTCGCCGAGCGCATGCGCGCCGGCGGCGCGGGGATCCCGGGCTTCTACACGCCGGCCGGCGTCGGGACGCTCGTCGCGCAGGGCAAGGAGATCAAGAATTTCGACGGCCGCGACTACGTGCTCGAGCGCGGCGTCGTGGGCGACTTTTCGATTGTGGCGGCGTGGAAGGGCGACCGGCTCGGCAACCTCGTGTACCGGAAGTCGGCGCGCAATTTCAATCCGATGGCCGCGACCGCCGGGAAGATCACGATCGCGGAAGTCGAGGAGCTCGTCGAGGTCGGCGAGCTCGACCCCGAGTGCGTCCACACGCCCGGCGTCTTCGTCAACCGGATGATCGTCGCGCCGCGGCAAAAGCGCATCGAGCGCCGCACCGTGAGGAAGGGCTGATGCTCGACCGCGAAGGCATCGTGCGGCGGGCCGTCCGGGAGCTCAGGGACGGCTACACGGTCAACCTCGGCATCGGTATGCCGACGCTCGTCGCCAACCACATCCCGGCGGGCATGGAGGTCATCCTCCAGTCCGAGAACGGGATCCTGGGCCTCGGCCCCTATCCGTCCGACGCCGAAGTCGACCCGGACCTGATCAACGCCGGCAAGGAAACCGTGACGGTCCAGCCGGGCGCTTCGTATTTCTCCTCGGCGGACTCCTTCGTCATGATCCGCGGCGGCCACATCGACCTCTCGATCCTCGGGGCCATGCAGGTGGACCAGGAAGGCTCGATCGCGAACTACATGATCCCCGGAAAGATGGTCAAGGGAATGGGCGGGGCCATGGACCTGGTCGCGGGCGCGCGGCGCCTCGTCGTCACGATGGAGCACACGGCGAAATCCGGCGAGAAGAAGATCCTGAAGCGCTGCACGCTGCCGCTGACGGGCCTGCGCTGCGTCCACCGCATCATCACGGACCTGTGCGTCTTCGACGTTCTGCCCGGCGGCGAGGGCCTATCCTTGATCGAGCTCGCTCCGGGCGTTGCCGCCGACGAGGTCCGGGCGAAGACGGACGCCGCCTTCCGCGTCGCCCCGGTCGTCGGCACCATGGGCGCGTGAAGGTCCTCCGCGCCGCCCTACTGCTTCTCGGTCCCACGCTCGCGGCGCTCGCGCAGGACCCATTCAGCCAGGGCGATCCATATGAGTCCCGCTTCAAGACCCGTCCCAACTTCCAGATCAAGTTCAAGACGCCGGAAAAAGGCGGGGAGGTCCGCCTCTACACGAGGAAGCCGGTCCGGTTCGAGAAGGACCGGTTCTGGGAGGGAAGCGAAGAGGTCGTCATCGAGTACCAGGACATCAAGATCACGGCCGACGAGGCGCGCTACGACTTTCCCACGAAGACCGCGGTCCTGATCGGCCACGTCGTGATCGACCAGGGCCCCACGCGGCTCTCGGGCGTGCGCGGCACCTTCCACCTCGACACGAAGACGGGCGTTCTCGAGGAGGCCACGGCGGATCTGCCGCCGACGTACCACATCGTCGGGAGGACCATCGAGAAGATCGGCGAGGCCACCTACCGGATCGACCACGGCGTCTTCACCGCTTGCGACATGCCGAACCCGGACTGGTCGTTCACGCTCGCCGAAGCGACGATCACGCTCGACGATTACGCGCGGATGAAGAACGTCGCGTTCCGCGCGGGCTCGGTGCCGCTCCTCTACACGCCCTACCTGATCTGGCCGACCAAGGAGGACCGCGCGTCCGGAATGCTCGTGCCGGGGATCGGCTACAGCAACCAGCGGGGAGGCTACCTCGGCCTCAACTATTACTGGGTCACGGGCCGTTCCACGGACCTGACGACGCAGCTCGAAGTCTTCGCGGACGGGACCGTCGGCCTCGGTCAGGAGGCCCGCTGGCGTCCCACCGCCGAGTCGGCGGGCCTTTTCCGGGGCTACGTGGTGCGCGATCAGAACGCGACCGTCTGCGTGGCGATCGCCCATGCGCCGCCCGGCGGCGGCAACGGGTTGTGCACGCTGCCGGACGGCTCGCTCGGCGTCTACACGCAGGAGCCCGAGACGCGCTGGAAGCTGCGCCTCGACCACGTCTCCGACGACCTGCCCTACGACGTCCGTGGGGTCGTTTCGATCCGCGCGTACTCCGACAAGCAGTTCCTCCAGGATTTCGAGAAGAGCTTCACGCTGAACTCCGCCAAGCAGATCCCGTCCTTCGCGTACCTAACCAAGAACTTCGGCGCTGACTCCCTGAACCTGCGCTTCGAGCGCAACGAGACGTTCTATGCCGCGACGGTGATCCAGGAGCGAATCCCGTCGCTCGAGTTTTTCCACCGAACGGCGCCGATCGGCAACTCGCCGTTTTTCCTGTTTCTCCAGTCGTCCCTCTCGGGCCTCTACGTGAACAAGGGCGAGCGGCTCCTGAGCGGCACGTACGGCCGCTTCGACCTGAACCCGGTCTTCTCCTTCCCGTGGAAAGAGATCCCGTGGCTCTCTCTGACGGCGCAGCTCGGCGGCCGGCTGACTTTTTACACCGACTCGACCGACGACGGGCAGAAGACCTTCACGGGCGACTCGCTGCTGCGCTCGTACGCGGCAGCCGGAGTCTCGCTCGTCGGGCCGTCCTTCTCGCGGATCTTCGACGTGAAGATCGGGCCCTGGGACAAGGTCAAGCACATCATCGAGCCGCGCGTGGACTATGCGTACATCTCCGACGTGAGCGATCCGGCGCGCATCCCGGCCTTCGACACGATCGACACGACGCTCGGGCAGAACCAGATCCGGTATGCCATCGTCAACCGGCTCCTCGCGCGCGCCGCCGGCGCGGCGGCCGGCTCGGCCGAGGAGATCGCCTCGCTCGAGATCGCGCAGACATACGCCTTCGCGCTCCCCCAGACCATCTTCGCCCCGA
The DNA here is from genome assembly GCA_041483715.1 of Thermoanaerobaculia bacterium. GTDB lineage: Bacteria > Acidobacteriota > Thermoanaerobaculia > UBA5066 > Gp7-AA6 > DAHUXD01. The sequence continues at coordinate 15,688 of JBGPGG010000045.1, read as the reverse complement.
CCGTCACCGATCTCGTGCAGCGGCAGTCGGGGCCGGTCGAGGCGATCCTGCGGGTGGCGCAGGGCGGGTTCCTCCATCTCGACGCGCGGCTCCAGTACGACACGACCGCGGAGCAGGTGACGAACACGACGCTGACGGCCGGAGCAAACCGCGGGACCAATTACGTCAACGTGAGCTGGTTCGGCAGTCGGCCGGTGCAGATCGGCGACTTCGTCGTGGCGAACACCGACCAGATCCGCTTTGCGGGGGGCATCGACGCGAGCAAGTACTTTCGTTTCGACGCGAGCATCAACTACAGCGCGGACCAGAACCTCGTGCAGGAGGGCCGCTTCCTGGTGACGTACAAGGGCTCCTGCTACACGGTGTTTCTCGAATACCGAGGCCTCGACCTGCCGCCCGCGCCGCGGCGCGACGTGCGGCTGGTCGTCAACCTGAAGGACATCGGGACCCTGCTCGACGTGAACGGCTCGATCAACGCGCTGTTCGGGCAGTAGGGTCTCGTCCGGGCTCCTCTTTCGGTATGATCTCGACCCGATGAAGGGGCTCATCCTGTCCGGGGGCAAGGGGACGCGTCTGCGTCCGCTGACCTACACGCGCGCCAAGCAGCTCGTTCCGATTGCCAACAAGCCGGTCCTTTTTTACGGCGTCGAGGCGATCGTCTCGGCGGGGATCAAGGACATCGGGGTCGTCGTGGGAGACACCCGGGACGAGATCCAGGCGGCCCTCGGGGACGGCTCGCGCTTCGGCGCACGGATCACGTACATCGAGCAGGACGCCCCGCGCGGCCTCGGGCACGCCGTTCTCATCTCCGAGTCGTACCTGAAGGGCGAGCCGTTCGTGATGTACCTCGGCGACAACGTGATCGCCGACGGTATCACGACGCTCGTGGACGACTACCGCAAGCTCGGCTGCAACTCACAGATCCTGCTCGCGAAGGTCGGCAACCCCGAGCAGTTCGGCGTGGCGGAGCTCGAGAACGGGCGCGTCGTGCGCCTGACCGAGAAGCCGAAGCAGCCGAAGTCGGACCTCGCGCTCGTGGGCGTCTACATGTTCGATGACTCGATCTTTGAAGCGGTCAAGGCGATCCGCCCGAGCCCGCGCAACGAGCTGGAGATCACCGACGCGATCCAGTGGCTGGTGGACCACGGCAAGAGCGTGCACCCGCACGTGGTCTCGGGCTGGTGGAAGGACACGGGCAAGATCGAGGACATGCTCGAGGCCAACCGGATCATCCTCGACACCTTCACGGCGCGCGGCCTCGAGAACGTCGGTCCCGGCTCGCACGTCGAGGGCAAGGTCGTCATCGAAAAGGGCGCGAAGCTCGAGAACGCCACGGTGCGCGGTCCCGCGGTCATCGGGGCCGGCGCCGAGATCCGCGACGCCTTCGTCGGCCCCTACACGGCCATCGGCCCCGACTGCCTCATCGACCGCTGCGAGATCGAGAATTCGATCGTGCTCGAGGGATCCCGGCTCGAGCGGATCCCGGCCCGGATCGCGGACTCCCTGATCGGAAAGCACGTGCGGATCCATCCCGGACTCGAGCGGCCGCGCGTCCACCGCTTCCTCGTCGGCGACAACTCGGAGATCGGCATCGTATGAAGATCCTCGTCACGGGCGGCTGCGGCTTCATCGGGTCGAACTTCATCCGCCACGTGCTCGCCTCGCGCGGGGACGGCGTGTCGGTCGTCAACCTCGACAAGCTGACCTACGCTGCCAATCCGGCCAACCTCGCCGACGTCGCCCACCGGCCCAACTACCGGTTCCTGCGCGGCGACATCGTCGATCCGGATGTCGTCGGCGTGGCGATGGAGGGTTGCAACACGGTCGTCAACTTCGCGGCCGAGACGCACGTGGACCGGTCGCTGCTCGGGGATGCGTCCTTCATCGAGACGGACATGCGCGGCGTCTTCGTGCTGCTCGAGGAGGCACGGCGCCGCGGCGTGCGGAAGTTCGTGCAGATCTCGACCGACGAGGTCTACGGCTCAATCGCGAGCGGGTCCTTCACGGAGGACTCGCCGCTCAATCCCCGCAACCCCTACGCGGCCTCGAAGGCGGGCGGCGATCGGCTCGCGTACTCCTACTGGGCCTCGTACGGCCTGCCGGTGGTCATCACGCGCGCCTCGAACAACTACGGCCCGTACCAGTACCCCGAGAAGCTCATCCCGCTCTTTGCGACCAACGCCGTCGACGACCTGCCGTTGCCCCTCTACGGAGACGGCCGCAACGTGCGCGATTGGCTCTTCGTGCGCGACCACGCCGCGGCGGTCGATTTTCTCCTCGAAGCGGGCGCGCCGGGGGAGACTTACAACATCGCCGGAGGCAACGAGGCGGAGAACATCGAGATCACGCGCCGGGTCCTGCGCGAGCTCGGCAAGCCCGAGACCCTGATCCGCTTCGTGGACGACCGCCCGGGGCACGACCGGCGCTACTCCCTCGATGCGTCGAAGCTCGCGAAGCTCGGGTTTGTGTCCTCGACCGCGTTCGAGGAGGGGCTCTCCGAGACCGTGCGCTGGTACCGCGACCACGAAGCGTGGTGGAGGCCCATCAAGGAACGCGACGCGGCGTACCGCGAGTTCTACCGGACGCAGTACGAGCAGCGACTCACCAACTCGTCGGCAACGGCCAAGGAACGGGGATGAGTCGGGAGACGGAAGAGGGTAGACGGTAGACGAAGGACGAAGGCTGGAAATGACTATCGCGATCGTCTCCCGTCTCACGTCTCATCATGGCTGATTCGGCCGGCCCCTCCTTCGAGACCCACGCGGCCCTGCTCGCGGTTCCCCGGCCGGTCCCGCGCTCCCGGCGGCGCGTCCTCGTCACGGGGGCGGCGGGGATGCTCGGCTCCGACCTCGGGCCCGCGCTGGCGGCCGCGGGCCACGAAGTGCTCGCGCGCCCGAAATCGGACCTCGACATCGCCGACGAGAAGGCGGTCGCCCGGACGCTGCGCGAGCTCTCGCCCGACGTCCTCGTCAACTGCGCCGCCTTCACGAAGGTGGACGACTGCGAGACCGATCCGCGCGCTTTCGAGATCAACGCGAAGGCCGTGGGCAGCCTCGCGGACTCCTGTGGGCACGTCGGCGCACAGCTCGTCCAGATCTCGACGGACTTCGTGTTCGACGGGACAAAGGGCGCCCCCTATCGGGAAGACGACCCGGTGAATCCGCTCTCCGCCTACGGGCGCAGCAAGCGTTTGGGGGAAGATGCGGCGCTGCGCCTGCCCGGCAGTCTGGTCGTGCGCGCCTCGTGGCTCTTCGGGCGGTGCGGCTGGAACTTCGTCGAGGCGATCCTGGAGCAGGTGGAGGGCGGAAAGGACCGGCTTTCCGTCGTCGCCGACCAGGTCGGGCGGCCGACGGCGACGACCGATCTCTCCGAGGCGATCGTCGCGCTGCTCGAGGCGAGCGCCTCCGGCGTCTTTCATTTCGCCAACCGCGGCGAGGTCTCCTGGAACGAGTTTGCGCGCGAGATCCTGTGGCTGGCCGGGCGCGTGGACGTGCCGGTGGATCCGGCGACCTCGGCGTCGCTCGCGCGGCTGGCGCGGCGCCCGCCCTACTCGGTCCTCGACACGGGCAAGTACGAGCGTCTAACCGGGCGCCCGATCCGCGCCTTTCGCGATCCGCTCGCCGAGTACCTCGCGCGGCGCGCGCGACCGGAGGCGTGAGGAACCAGTAAGCAGTAGGCAGTGAGCAGTAGTCAGGGGCCGGAATGACTGAGAGTTTCTTCGGCGACGGGCGCGAGACGGCGGGTAAACTCGGCCGGAATCACGTTCGGAACAGGAGAAAACACATGCGCCGCTTGCTCTTCGGATTCGCGATGCTGGTGAGCGTCGCGTGGTACGACAAATACGCGAAGGGCGAAAAAGCCGCGGCGACCGCCGCGGCTCCGGCCGCCGAGGCAGGGGCCCGCTGACCCGAGGAGGCCGATGACGCCCGCGGAGTGGAAACGCAAGGCGGTCCACGCGGGCATGGGCCTCTTCGCCCTGGCGCTGCGGTACCTCGACTGGAAGGCGGCGGCCCTCTGCGCGGGCGCGGCGCTCGCGTTCAACGTGTTCGCGATGCCGCGGATCGGCCGCGCCATCTACCGCAATGCCGTGCCGCGGCGCGATACGGGGATCGTCGCGTACCCGGCAATGGTCCTGCTGCTCATCCTGGTCTTCGGCAAAACGGACTTGCCGCTCGTCGCCGCCGTCTGGGCCATGATGGCCTTCGGCGATCCGGCGGCGGCGATCGCCGGACGGACCGTCGGCGGGCCGGCGCTGCCATGGAATCGGGACAAGACGTGGGTTGGCCTGCTCGCGAACTGGGCCGTGGCAGGCGCGAGCTCCGTCGCGGTCTTTTCCTTTGTCGCGCGCCAGCCGCCGAGGCCGGACACCGCGCTGGTCCTGATGATCGGCGCCGGTCTCTACGCCTTCCTCGAGTCGGTGCGCTCGGGCCTCGACGACAACATCGTCGCGGCGCTTCCGACGGCCCTGGCGGTCTACCGCATGGGCACGGGGGGCGCGCCGGCGTGGATCTCGTCCGCATCGGGCAAGGGGCTCGCGATCGCCCTGGCGGTCAACGTCGCGGTGGCGGCCCTGATGGGAGCGCTGCGCGTCGTGAGCGCGTCCGGAGCCCTGGCGGGAGCGGTGGCGGGCTTTCTCATCCTCGCCGCGGGCGGTTGGGGCGCGTATGGCCTGCTCTGGACGTTTTTCCTCGCCGGGACCCTCGCGACGAAGCTCGGCTACCGGCGCAAGGCCGCGGCCGGCCTGGCGCAGGGCAACGAGGGCCGGCGCGGGGTGGCCAACGTCGCCGCAAACTGCACGTTTCCGGTGGCGCTCCTTTTGCTCGGCCTGCCTTCGATCGCATTCGTCGCGGCCTTCGGCGCCGCGCTCGCCGACACCCTCGGCACGGAGGTCGGCACACTCTACGGCCGGCGCGCCTTTTCGCCGCTGACCTTTCGCGCGCTCCCCGCGGGGACGCGCGGCGCCATCTCGTGGCCGGGCATCGCGGCGAGCCTCGCCGGGGCGGCGCTCGTGGCGGCCGCCGGATGGGGCTTCGGCCTCGTCCCGGCGCCGCTCGTCTGGGCCGCCGCGCTCGGCGGGTTCCTCGGCGCCGTCTCGGAAAGCGTCGTCAATGATTTCGGACGCCGCAACGGTTTCGCCCTCGACCACGAGTTCGCGAACGCCCTGAACACCTTCGTCGGTGCGATGGTGGCGCTGCGCATCGGGCGGGCATGAAGCGCTACGTCCGCCTCGCCCGCCCGTTCACGCTGCTTCCTCCGCTCGTGGGCATCATCTCGGGCGCGGTCTGCGCCTTCGGTTCGGCGCACAACCCGGATCCCGCGCGGCGCGTGACGTGGGCGGTCGTTCTCACCGTCGCGATCGGCTCGCTCTGCGCCTCGGCGATGAACGCCGCCTCGAACGTCGTCAACCAGATCGCGGACCTCGAGATCGATCGGAAGAACAAGCCGGACCGGCCGCTCGTGACGGGGGAGATCGGGATCCCGAGGGCCTGGGCCGTCGCAGCCGTGCTCTATGTCCTCTCCATCGTCCCGACGTGGCTCGTCGTGCCCTTCCCCCACGAGAGCTTCTCGGAGCGCCTCGCGGCGCCGCTGCCTCTGCACGCGGCCTTCTTCATCTATTGCGTCGGGGCCCTGGCGACCTTCGTCTATTCGTTCCCCGCATTCGGCCGCACCAAGCGCCACTGGTTCACCGCGAGCTTCACGATCGCCGTGACCCGGGGAGGGCTGCTCAAGGTAGCCGGGTGGTCCTTCGTCGCGTCGGCGCTCTGCGGCGAGGCTTGGGCGATCGGCGGGATCTTCGCGCTGTTTCTTCTGGGCGCGACCTCGACGAAGGATTTCTCCGACATGGAAGGGGACCGCGCCCACGGCTGCATCACGCTGCCGATCCGTTTCGGGGTGGCCCGCGCGGCGAAGATCATGGCGCCCTTCTTCGTCGTGCCCTGGCTCCTGATCCCGGTCTTCACGTGGCTTCCCGGGGATTGGCGCCTGACCGGCAATCGTGTCTTCCTCACCGTACTCGGGTTCGTGCTGGCCGCCTGGGGCGCCTACACGGCAAGCCTGCTGCTCCGCGACCCGGATGGGCTCGCCGCGACCGAGAACCACCCCGCCTGGACCCACATGTACCTGATGTTGATGTGCGCCCAGGCCGGCTTTGCGCTCGGTTACACAGTCTGACGGGAGCCCACCGGGCGTAAAATAGACCCACCATGAAAGAGAATGCGGCGGCGCCGGTCCTGGCGCTGCCGGCCGAGGAGCCGGACTTCCGGGTCCGCTGGAGCGGGCTCTCGCTGTCGTTCGACGAACCGACGCTCAACGCGATCGTGCACCGCCTGGTGGATCGGATCCCCGACCTCCAGCGCCTCGAGGTCCGCGTCGGGGCCGGCGAGTTGACCGCCACGCTCGCGGTGCACCGGTTCGGCGTGTCGCTCTCGGCCCGGGCGTCGCTCTCGCAGTTGCGTCTGAAGGACGGCTTCCTGGCCTTCGTGCTGGATCGCGTGCAGGCCCTCTCGTTCATCCCGATCCCGGACCAGCTTCTGACCTACCTCGTGCAGAAGGCGCCGGCCGGACTTCTCACCTGGTACCGCGAGGACCGGATCATGGTCGTGAACCTGAACGACTGGATGCCGCCCGGGATGGACCTGTCGCTCGAGAAGACCGTCTTCGAGAAAGGTGCCCTGACGCTCCATTTGAGCCCCGGGTGCTACGATGTTTCGGAGATTCTCGACAACAGCTTCCGCGAGCCGGAGGACTAGTGTTCCGTAGCCGAGGTCATAGCCGCGCATTCGGTTCGTAGGGGCGGGGCTTGCCCCGCCTGCGGGCGGCCCAGGGCCGCCCCCACGGATCGAAAATGCGAGCGATCCTTGTCATGAGACGCCAACAGTCCGTCCGGCCCCGGCACGTTTTTCAGGAGGTGCACATGACTCGTCGGCGCCTGTCTCTCTCGCTCTCCTCATTCGTCCTGGCCGTGGCACCGGCCGTGCTGGTTGCGGCGTCCCTCATGATGGCCACGGCGACGACGATCGAGGTTCCCACCCCTGGCGAGGATGTGCCGCTGTCGGGCCTCCGTTACAAGGCGCCCCAGTTCGAGGCGAAGTTGACCTCGGTGCGGCTCGAGATCCACAGCGAAGCCGACGCGGATCCTGTCCTGGCGGACTAGAGCTTTCAGGGGTCGAACTCCGACGGCCAGATGCATCGCATCGAACTGCAGCTCCGCATGCTGGATGCCGCGGGCAAGCAGGTGGCCATGCCTTCGCATTACTTCACGGTCACCGCGGGGCCCACGACCAGGTCATCAAGTTCGAGACCAAACTGAAGGCCGCGGACTGGAAGGCGACGAGCAAGGTCAAGATCGTCGTGAACTGGGTCAACTGATTCCGCGTCGGTCCCCTTGACGACGGCGGAAGGCTCGCGGGCGTCGCGGCGGGAGCCGCGCGCGCTCCTCGTCCTCGGCATTCTCCTGCTCGCCCTTTCGGGGCTACGCCCACACGATCGATTCACCTGGTTCCTCGAGGTCGCGCCGATCCTCATCGCCGTTCCCGTGCTCGTTGCGACGTACCGGAAGTTTCCGCTCACGCCGCTGGCCTACCGGCTGATCCTGCTGCACGCCTGCATCCTCATGCTCGGTGGCCACTACACGTACGCGGAGGTGCCGCTCGGCTACTGGATCAAAGATGCGTTCGGCTTCGCCCGCAATCACTACGACCGCATCGGCCACTTCGCCCAGGGCTTCGTTCCGGCGATCCTCGCCCGCGAGATCCTGCTTCGGAAGACGCCGCTGAAGTCCGGCGGTTAGCTCTTCTTCCTCGTCACCTGCGTCTGCTTGGGCGTCTCGGCCTTCTACGAATTCGTCGAGTGGTGGACAGCGCTTGCCAGCGGCGAGGCCGCCGACGCTTTCCTTGGCACGCAGGGCGATCCCTGGGACACGCAGTGGGACATGTTCTTCGCGCTCGTCGGGTCGCTGGCGGCTCAGCTCGCCCTTTCGCGGCTCCACGACTGGGAGATCGCGGCCCTGAGTCCCTGAAGGACCTCTGCGGGCGCCGGGGCCTGCGGGGGATCGGATCCGGGTCCGCGCAGGACGGCGATGCATAACCGCCCGTCGGTTTCGTAGTCGTCGCCCGAGCCGTTGCGGTCCCGCCCGCCCGCGCGAAGCCCGGCGAGGCAGTCCGCGCGCGCGAGGCGGCCCGCGCCGACGAGGTCCTCGACGAGCGTGTCGCGCTCGGCGTCGACCCGTGGCTCGATGTGGTGGATGATCTCGCCCGTGTAGCGCGAGAACCCGACGCGAAGATCGTAGGTCGCGGCCCCGAGCCATATGGTGTTGCGCGGATCGAGGGGCTGGTTCGCCTGCCACAGCCGCACGTGGTGCCGCCGCCGCGGGCTGCCACCGACGATCTGCTCGAAGGCGAGGTCCTGGGGCCTCTCCCAGAGCAGATGCGTGCTGACGGGGGCGCAAGCGTAGGGCCTGTGGAAGAGGACGCTCGCCGCGTCCCGGAGGCCTGAGCGAAGCGTGATGCGGTCCGCCGGGTACCAGCCCGCGGCCCGCATGGCCTCGGCAACCTCGGTTCTCGTGCCCACGAGCGCGACGTTCAGGGGATCGCCTGCGATTCCCTCGGCGGTCCGCGTCACGCCCGAAAGCGCCGGCGGGCCGGCGAGCCTGTGGTACTGGCGCCACGACATCGGCATCACCACGTAGGCGAAGAGGGCGTAGGCCGGCATCGTCAGCAGGCAGGCCGCGGCGGTTCTTGTGATCGTCTTCACGGAAGACCGTAGCTTGACCGGAGGCGGATGAACGGAAGATGAATCAGAGGACCTGCCAGAACGGCCTCAGGGCGCGGACGGCGGCGTCGAGGACCCTGCGCGCGCCCGGGCCGGGCTCTCCCGGGGGCGCGGCCGGCGGCGTTTCCCCGAGAAGCACCCGCAGGCAGGCGGCGGCCGAGCGCGCGATCGCGTCGAGGTCGTAGCCGCCCTCGAGGGCGAGCACGACGCGCCCCGACGCCAGGGCGGTGAGACGCGCCGTCATCTGCGCGTAGCCGGCGGGGGAGATGTGCATCGCGCCGAGGGGATCCCCGTCGGCCGCGTCGAACCCGGCCGACACGAGAACGACGTCCGGCCGGAAGTCGCGGGCGATCGGCGAGAGGACACGGTCAAAGGCGGCCAGGTACTCGGCGTCACCCATTCCTCCGGGCCACGGCACGTTGACGGTGAAGCCGCGCCCCGGTCCGCCGCCCGACTCGCCGATGCCTCCTGTTCCCGGATAGAAGGGGAACTGGTGCGTCGAGAAATACAGGACGCCCGAGTCCTCCCAGAAGCTGTGCTGCGTGCCGTTTCCGTGATGGAGGTCCCAGTCGACGATGAGGATTCGCCGAGCGCCCCCTTGCTGCAGGGCCCGCGCGGCGATTGCGACGTTGTTGAAGAGGCAGAAGCCCATGGCGCGGTCCGCCTCGGCGTGGTGCCCGGGGGGCCGCAACAGGGCGAAGCCGTTGGCGAGCCGCCCGGCCGCGACCTCCGCGGCCAAGTCGATGAGCCCTCCGGCGGCGAGCTTCGCCACCGACGCCGACTCGGAGCACGCGTAGGTGTCGGGATCGAGCTGCTCGAAGTCGTTGCGCGCCGTTTCCTCGATCAACGCGATGTGCGCGTCGGTGTGAATTCTCCGGAGCTCAGGGCGTGTGGCCTCGCGTGCCGGCACGCGCTGGCAGCGCTGCGCGAGGCCCTCCTCCTGCAACCGCCGCCAGATCGCCGCGAGCCGTCCCGGATGTTCCGGGTGATCGTAGGGAGCCCGATGTGCGAGGAACCGCTCGTCGTAGACGAGCCCGGTTGTCATCGCCCGTCGAGGGCCGCCCGGAGCGCTTCCGGGTCCGACACGGGCGCCTGGCAGGCAAACCCGGTGCAGACGTAGGCCGCAGCCGCTGCGGCTCCCGTGCGCCCCTCGGCGAGGGCCGCAAGCGCTGGTGTGCCTGCCGCCGATTCGGCGTGCGCGACCACGCGGTTTAAGCGCGGGCTCGCGAAGACCGCGCGGCGCAGGCCCTCGAAATCCTCCCGGCCCGGCGTGCCTGCGAGCACGATCTCGCGCGGCGGGTCGGACTGGAAGTCCAGGGCGCAGAGAAGGCGGGGGAGGGCGGTCGCCGCTCGCTCGAGGAGCTCGGCGTGGGCCGCGAAGATGGCGTCGGAGCGCTTGCGATACCGCTCGTCGCCCGTGAAGACGGCGAGCCGCAGCAGGTTCATGGCCGCGACCGAATTCGAGGAGGGCGTCGCGGCGTCCCAGCTCTCTTTTGGCCGGAGGATCAACCCGTCATGCTCCTGCGCGGCCAGGAAATAGCCGCCGCGCGGGTCGGCGAACGTCTCGTCGAAAACCGCCTGGAGGCGGAGGGCCTCGGAAAAATAGCGGGGTGCAAACGTCGCCTCGTAGAGATCGAGGAGGGCCTCGATCACGTAGGCGTAGTCGGTCGCAAAGCCCGGAATGTCAGCCCTCCCGGCCTTCTCGCGGTGGAGGAGCCTGCCGTCCCTCACGCAGCGCGTGAGGATCCGGTCCGCGGCCCGGCGCGCCGCCTGCTCATAGCGCGGCTCGTCGAGAACGCGGGCCGCCAGGGCAAAAGCGGAGATGGCGAGCCCGGTCCAGTCGGTGAGCAGCTTGTCGTCGGTCGCCGGAGCGACGCGCCGCGAGCGGACCTCGTACATCTTCCGGCGCGCCTCGGCGAGAATGCGCGCGATCTGCTCCTCGGGCTTGCCGAAGTCGGCCGCGAGCTCGGCGAGACTACGGACGACCGAGAGCACCGTCTCGCCGTTCTCGAAGTTGCCGCGCCCGGTGACGTCGAACCGGGCCGCGACGACGGGAGCGGCCTCGGCGCCGACCGTCTCCTCGAGCGACGCGGGATTCCAGACGTAGAACGTCCCCTCTTCGCCCCCGGAGTCCGCGTCCTGCGCGGCGAAAAAGCCGCCCTCGTCCGGCGTCATCTCTCGAAGGAGGTAGTCGAGCGTCTCCCGGACGACGCGGGCGTCGTCCGGGTTTCCGAACGCGCGGAAGGCCTGCAGGTACACGCGCGCAAGCATCGCGTTGTCGTAGAGCATCTTTTCGAAGTGGGGGACGAGCCAGCGCGCATCCACGGAGTAGCGGTGGAAGCCCCCGCCGACCTGGTCGTACATGCCGCCGGCCGCCATCTTCGCGAGCGTCTTTTCCGTCATGGCGCGCGCCTCGGGGTCTCCCGTGCGGAGCCAGTGCCGGAGGAGAAGCTCGAGCCGCATGGCGGGCGGGAACTTCGGCGCGCCGCCGAACCCTCCCTCCGCGTCGTCGAACTGCCGTTCGAGCGAGGCAACCGCGGCGGCCACGAGCCCCGGCGCCGGAGCGCCCGCGGCCGAAGGCTCGGCCCCGGTACCGGTGTCCAGGCGAGCGACCATCTCGGCGGCGGAGGACTCGAGCTCCTCGCGGCGGTCCTTCCATGCCGTCGCGACGCTCGCGAGCAGCTGCGGGAAGCCGGGCTTGCCCCAGCGCGGCAGGGGCGGGAAGTAGGTGCCTCCGTAGAACGGCTTGCGGTCGGGCGTCAGGAAGAGCGAGAGAGGCCAGCCGCCCTGGCCCGTCATCAGCTGGACGGCCTGCATGTAGATGTCGTCCACGTCGGGCCGCTCCTCGCGGTCGACCTTGATCGCGACGAAGCCGCGCGAGAGCGCCGCGGCGACCTCTTCCTTCTCGAAGGATTCGTGCTCCATCACGTGGCACCAGTGGCACGTGGAGTAGCCGATCGAGAGGAAGATCGGCTTGTCCTCCGCCCGCGCGCGCGCGAACGCCTCTTCGCCCCACGGATACCAGTCGACCGGGTTGTCCTTGTGCTGGAGGAGGTAGGGGGAGGATTCGTTCGAGAGGCGGTTGGGCATCCGCGGAGGATATCGCTCTCAGGCCCGGTGAGACTTCAGGGGGTTTTACGAGATATGCAGCCCCCTGCCCTTGCGCGGCTCGGCCGTAATCGTCACCTCGTTGTCCTTGTCCTTGATCGTCACGACGTCGCCGGGGCCGAGCTCGTCGAGCTTGCGGAGGATGTCGCTCGTCGAGATCTTGCCCCCCTCCGACATGGCCTCGATCAGGACGCGCGGGAGGCGGATGTGCACGTGCTTGTCCCACTCGTCCTTGATGTCGATCTCCAGCACCTCTCCGTCGGCGACGACCTCGATCGTCTCGTCGTCCTTCTTGATGATGCCGGGCTTGCCCGGAGCGCTCTCTTCGGCCGCGTCGAGGACCTCCTGCGGCGTGACGTAGCCCTTGCCCCAGTTGGCCTTGATGTCGCCTCCCAGCGATTCCACCGGAGCCAGTTTTGCGACGCGGGCGACCAGATTGGCCGGGACGTTGAAGGAGAGGTTCCGCGTCGCGTCCCCGTCCTTCGCGTGGACCTCGACCCGGAACCCCTTGATCCGGCTGAACTCCGCCGCCGGGCGCCGCCAGAACGAAAGGGCGATGGCGGCGAGGACGACCACGACGAGGCCGAGGACGACGGCGCGGACTTCTTTGCTCATGGCGTACAAGTCTCCCACCGTTCCTAACGCACGCGCGATCGGAATGTTCAGCCGCCGGGAAGCTCGTCGAGCCGGTCCGCTTGTGGTATTTTGCCCTGTGGGAGCGCCCCGCAAGGGGTTGTGCAAACGAGCTTTATGCCTCATTTCATCACCGACACATGCATCGGGTGCGGCGTCTGCGAGATCAAGTGCCCGACGCACACGATCACCGGCGACAAGGCCGAGAAGTACGTCATTCACCACGACCGCTGCATCGACTGCTCGGTCTGCGCCCGGTACTGCCCGGTCTCCTGCATCCAGGACCAGAAAGGCGAGCTCGTCGAGAAGGTCAGGCCCAAGGACATCCCGAAGGCGATCGTGGACCGGGACCTCTGCACGGGCTGTGAGTTCTGCATCGACATCTGCCCGTTCGACTGCATCTACCTGATTGAAGACCCGCTCCACGAGACTTTCCACAAGATCGCCGAGGTGGACGCCGCGCCCTGCGTTTCCTGCCGGCTGTGCGAGACGGTCTGCGAGAAGGACGCGATCTTCGTCCCCAATCCGATCACCCAGGCGAAGCGGTACCTTCCCGTCCTGTGACCGAGACACCGAAGGACGCACCGCCGCCCGGCGACGACGAGTTCACCGAGGAACCGCGGGGTGCCGGCAAGCTCATCCTCCGGTTCTTCCTGCTGCCTCTCGCGGTGGTGCTCGCGGCGGTCGGCATCTTTCTCGTCTTCAACTACATGACCTTCGAGCGCCGCGGCCCCCGCGACTACCTGCAGGAAGTGCGCGGCGGCGCGGCGAACCGCCGCTGGCAGGCGGCTTTCGAGCTCTCCCGCTCGCTCGGGAGCCTGCCTCCCGCCGAGCGCGCGGCGCTCACGGCGGAGACTCTGCGCGTCTTCGAGACGCTGTCCCTGAAAAGGCCGGACGATCTGCTGGTCCGGCGCTACCTCGTGCTGGTGCTCGGGCGCCTCGGCGAGAAGGTGGCGGTGCCCGCGCTCGTCAAGGCGGCGACGGCGGAGGACCCGGACACCCGCCTGTACGCGGTCTGGGCGCTCGGAAAGATCGGTGGCCCCGCGGGGTTCGAGACCGTTCTCGCCTCTTCCCGGTCCGAGGACGCCGGGGCGCGCAAGATGGCCGCCTACGTGCTCGGATCGCTCGGCGACCCGCGCGCCGTCGCCCGCCTCCAGGTGCTCGCGGAAGATCGCGTCGCCGACGTGCGCTGGAACGCGGCGATCGCCCTGGCCCAGCTCGGCGATCGTTCGGGCCTGCCGGTGCTGCGGTCCATGCTCGACCGCGCGGCGCTCGCGCGCCAGGCGGAGATCTCGAGCGAACAGGCGGAGGGGGCGATGATCAACGCGCTGAAGGCCCTCGTCCTGCTGCGCGACGCGGAGAGCCTGCCGACCCTCGAGATGCTCGCCCGGGAGGACCCGAACCTGCGGGTGCGGGACGCCGCGCGCAAGGCCTCCGAGGCCATCCGCCCGAAATCGTCGAAACGCCTTGAGCGCTTGAACACCGTTTTGGTAGGCTGACGCCCTAAGAATTAATGTCGACCGCGCCTGATTCTCTCCCGTCGTCCCTGCCTGACGTCGAGCTCGACGGGGTCACCCGGCGTTCCACCCTGAAGTGGATGGCGCTCGCCTGGACCGGCTTCGCCGCGGCGACGGCCGCCGGCCTGACGGCGACGATCCGGTTTCTCTTCCCGAACGTCCTCTTCGAGCCGCCCACGCGGTTCAAGGCGGGGGACCCGTCGAGCTATGCCCCGGGCGTCGACGAGCGCTGGAAGGAGAAGTACGGCGTCTGGATCGTGCGGAACACCAACTCCATCTACGCTCTGGTGGCCGTCTGCGTGCACCTCGGCTGCACGCCCAACTGGCTCCAGGCCCAGAACAAGTTCAAGTGCCCGTGCCATGGCTCGGGCTACTACATCTCGGGGATCAACTTCGAAGGGCCGGCGCCCCGGCCGCTCGAGCGCGCGGAGATCGAGGTCTCGGGCGAAGACGGGCAGATCATCGTGGACAAGGCAACCCGGTTCCTGTACGAGCGCGGCCAGTGGAGTGACGCCAAGGCCTTCATCAAGATGGCCTAGGCCCGTTCTCCGGCATCCCCGAACGCAGGCGGAGGTTCGATTTGGGTTCTCGTTGGCGCGACATACAGCAGGCGATCGTCTCGAGCCAGTTCTGGAGATCGATTTTTCGGGTCGGCATCCCGAACACGAACCGCAAGCGGGTTCTGGCGATGCTCGGCAACGTCGTCCTGCACCTGCACCCGGTCAAGACCCGCAAGTCCGGCGTCAAGATGCGCTACACGTGGTGCGCCGGCGGCGTGACCTTCTTCCTCTTCCTGGTGCTGACGTTCACGGGCCTGCTCCTGATGTTCTATTACAGGCCCACGGTCGAATACGCCTTCGTGGACATCCTCGACCTGCGCGAGCAGGTGCCGTTCGGGATCATGCGCGAGGTGCACCGCTGGGGCGCGCACGCCATGGTCATCTCGGTCTGGATCCACATGTTCCGCGTCTTCATGACGGGCTCGTACAAGCCGCCCCGCGAGTTCAACTGGGTCATCGGCGTCACCCTGCTGGTGCTGACCCTGCTGCTCTCGTTCACCGGCTACCTGCTTCCCTGGGACCAGCTCGCGATCTGGGCCATCACGGTCGGATCCAACATGGCCTCGGCCACGCCGCTGATCGGCATCCAGGGGCCGGGCACCAACCTGCTCAAGATCGGCGACATCCAGCTCGTGACCTCGACCAATGACGCCCGGTTCGGCCTGCTCGGCGGCCGCTTCGTCGGCGCGGGCGCACTGCTGCGGTTCTACGTGCTGCACTGCGTCGGGATTCCGCTCATCGCGGCCTTTCTGATGGCGGTGCATTTCTGGCGCGTCCGCAAGGACGGCGGGATTTCGGGGCCGGTATGACCGTCGCTCGCGCTTGCTCGGGACCTGCTTCGCACCGGCCCGCGGCTCGCCCGGTTGCGGGCTCGACCGCGGGCCTGGTCCCTTCGCCGCGCGCTCGCTCCCGCAGCGCGACGCTCCTCCCTCGGTTCCCTCGGGAGACTCCTCGCGCCGCGAGCGTAATCCGCCGCGACGCAGCCTAGCCCATGTTCCTGATCCAGTTCATCAAGAACGCGATCGACTTCCTGTCGGCGCCGCAATACCTGGTGAGCGGGGCCCTGGTCGGTCTCATCGTCGCAATCCACTGGGCGCCGAT
>JBGPGG010000044.1:0-21689 GCA_041483715.1 Thermoanaerobaculia bacterium | reverse complement strand
GGAGTTCCGCTCGGCGACCGTGGCGCCGCCGTCGGGGCTCGTCCAGATCCCGCCGTCATTGGCGAGCCAGAGGGTCGAACCCTGGTACTGAAGATCGTGAAAATCCGCGTGGGTGGGGGATACGTTGCTCCAGGTGGCGCCGCCGTCCTCCGAGTGGATCGCGGCGACGCCGCCGGCGATGACGAGGTCCGGCGATTCGGGGGAAACGACGATGGTGTTCGCCCATCCCCCAAGGCGGCCCATGAAGCGTTGGAATCGCGGATCGCCCCGCACGGAGTCGAGATCGGCCCACGTAGCTCCGCCGTCGGTCGACTTGTAGATGTGAGCGATGCCGGAAATCTCGCACTCAGCGTAAAGCGTTTGCGGGCGCGAGGGGCTGATTGCGAGCGACAGACGGACTCCTGCGGCAGGAATGTCCGCGCTCCGCAAATCCCAGCTGACGCCCCCGTCCTCAGACCTCCAGATCTGCGAGGACTGGGTCGCCGCGTAGAGAACGCCGGGATCCGCCCCCGAGCGGACCACGTCTGTGACGGCAACCCCAGCGATAAAGCTCGTCCACGTGCGGCCGCCGTCGACCGACCGAAGGCCCCCTTCGGGCGTACCCGCAACGAGCTCGCCGGGACGGCTGGGGTGCACGGAGATTCGATAAAAAGCGCTGGCGATCACGGCCTCGGGCAGGACCCACGTCGCCCCTCCGTCGCTCGACGTGAGCAACCCTATTCCCGGCCAGCCGATGGGCGCGCCTGTTCCGAGATAGATCGTATCGGGGGAGGAGGGTGCGATCGCGAGCGCCCCCACGGCCAGGTCGGGGAGGTCATCCGTCAGCGGTTTCCAGCTCGCCCCGTTGTCCTCCGTTTTCCAAACGCCGCCTCCCGCCGCGCCCGCGTAGACGGTCCCGAGGATCGTGGGATGAGGAGCGATCGAGGTCATCCGTCCGGCGCCGTTGGTGGGACCGAGCGATACCCAGCGCGGCTCGCCCATCGCCTTCGATTCGAGGCCATCGCGTTCGCGCCGGCGGCGCTCGTACTCCTGCCGTAGCCGTCCCAGCCGCCGGAGAGGGTCGATCCGTCCATCATCCCCATGCTGGGCGAGATAGAGCTCGATTCGCTCCTGGATGTCTTCCGGCTCCTCGGTTTCGATGGCGTCTGGAGGCCGAAGCTCGCGCTCGGGCTCTCCGTCCGCCGCCGCCCCGTTCGGGCGCATGAGGCCTGCTGCTAAAAGAGCGAGGACAATCCTGTGCGGCCTCATGACCGTAGTCGAAGTGCAAGATCGGTGCCCATCGCGGCCCGAGCGGATGCGGAGCGCGCGCGGAGAGACGGCTCGCAGAGAAACCGAGATTGACGCGGGAGAGAATTGTTCGCCTTCCCGGCGCGTTGAAGGATCGACCCGGGTCGACTGCCGACGTGTTCCCGCGTAGAATCCCGCTCGCTTGACGAGTCACGCGTTCAACTACGGAGACCTCAAGATCTTCTCGGGGCGCGCGCACCCGGCGCTGACCCGGGAGATCTGCGCGTACCTCCGCATGCCGCTCGGGGAGCTGACGCTCTTCAACTTTTCCGACGGCGAGGTCTACTGCCAGATCGACGAGAACGTGCGGGGCGCGGACGTGTTCGTCGTGCAGCCGACGTGCTCGCCCGTCAACGACCACGTGATGGAGCTTCTGATCCTGCTCGACGCCTTCCGCCGTTCTTCGGCCTCGCGGATCACGGCCGTCCTCCCGTACTTCGGGTACGCGCGGCAGGACAAGAAGGACAAGCCCCGCGTTCCGATCGCCGCGAAGCTCATGGCGGACCTGCTGACGGCCTCGGGCGCCGACCGGATCCTCACGATGGACCTCCACGCGGCTCAGATCCAGGGGTTTTTCAACATCCCGGTGGATCATCTTTTTGCGGCCCCGGTCATCCTGGATGCGATCCGGAAGCTCGTTCCCGAGGAACTCGTCATCGTCTCGCCGGACGTGGGCGGCTTGACGAGGGCGCGCGCCATCGCCAAGCGGCTCGACGCGTCGCTCGCCGTCATCGACAAACGGCGCACGGGCAAGAACGAGACCGAGATCCTGAACGTCGTGGGCGAGGTCGAGGGCAAGGACGTGCTGATCCTCGATGACATCATCGACACCGCCGGAACGCTCGTGCAGGCCGAGGCGGCCCTGCGGAGGCAGGGGGCCCGGCGCACCTATGCGGCCGCGGTCCACGGGGTCTTTTCCGGGCCTGCCATGGAGCGCATCGAGGCCTCCGGGTTGGAGTCTTTGCTGGTCACGAACACCATCCCCGTGGAGGCGGCAATGGCCCGTTGCCCCCGTATCAAAGCCCTTTCGGTCGCCCCCCTCCTGGGGGAGGCCATCCAGCGGATTCACGACGGGGCTTCCGTTTCTTCGCTTTTTGTGTAGAATCCGCCTCTTTGCGCGGGGATCCCGCGCGAGGTAGGCGATGAAAACGATCGAATTGAGCGTCGAGAAGCGCTCGACCACCGGAAAGAATGAGGCTCGGCGCGACCGCGTGGCGGGGCGGATCCCGGCCGTGGTGTACGGCGCGGGCAAGGCGAACGTCCCGATCTCCGTCAACCGGAAGTCCCTTGCGGACGTCTTCCGCGAGGGGGCCGGCGAAAACGCCATCTTCCTGTTGAAGCTCGCGGGCTCGGACCAGAGCCGGCACGCGATGATCAAGGAGATGCAGCGGGACCCGGTCTCGCGCAAGCCCCTGCACATCGATTTCGTGCGCGTCCTGATGGACGTGAAGATCACCCTGAAGGTGCCCATCGAGGTCGTGGGGATCGCGCGCGGCGTCAGGGTCGACGCCGGAATCCTGGACCTCGTGACCCGCGAGATCGAGATCGAGTGTCTCCCGACCAACATCCCCGCCCACATAGCGGTCGACGTGGCCGAGCTCGGAATCGGAGATGCCATCCGTGTCTCGGAGCTTCCGGTGCTCGAGGGCGTCCGGATCGTCGACAACCCGGAGAAGGTGGTCGTCCACGTCGCCCACCCGACGCGCGAGGAGGAGCCGGTCGCCGCCGCCGAGGTGGCCGCCGAGCCGGCCGAGCCCGAGGTCCTGAAGAAGGGCAAGGTCGTGCCGGAGGAAGAGGGCGGGGACGAGAAGAAGGAGAAGGAAAAGGAGAAGTAGCCTCTGCACGCGATTTTCGGCCTCGGGAACCCGGGCGCCGAGTACGAGACGACGCGGCACAATGCGGGTTTTCGCGTCGTGGAGGCCTTCGCGCAAGAGGAAGCAGTTCGGATCCGGTCGCGCGAGTGCTCCTCGCGCGTGGGCCGGGGGAGAGTCGGGGAGACCGCGGTACTCCTCGCCCTTCCGCAGACGTTCATGAACGCCTCGGGCGAGGCGGTTCGCGCTCTTTGCCAGAAACACAGCGTCGACCCATCGGAGCTCTGCGTCGTCGTGGACGACATCGACCTCTCCCTCGGCTCCCTGCGCATGCGCGCGCGGGGGTCCGCGGGAGGACAGAAGGGGCTCCGATCGGTCATCGCGCATCTCGGCACCACGGACTTCGCGCGCCTGCGCGTCGGGATCCGGGGCGAGAAGTACTCGCGCCATCGCGACCTCTCGGACTACGTCCTCGAGCCGTTCGCGAAGGCCGAACGCGAACAGTTCGAAGAGAGCACGGTTAGGGCCGTGGAGGTCCTCCGGCTCTGGTTGACGCAAGGAATCGACGCCGCGATGCGGCGAGCGAATGTTTTACCTTCCTCTCCGGACGAGCTCAGTCCGGATTGACATCCATGAGGAGGAGCAGATGAGGCTCTATGACATCGTCGTCCTGGTCACGCCCGACCTGAGCGACGAGGACGCGGCGAAGGTCGCGGCCGAATACAAGAAGGTCCTGGTGGACGGCGGGGCGAACGTCGTCAAGGAAGAGCCGTGGGGCAAGCGGCGGCTCGCCTTCCCGATCTTGCGCAAGCGCGAGGCCCACTACCACTACTGGCAGGTCGAGGCGCCCCCGGCCGCCGTGGTTGAGGCGGAGCGCCGCATGAGGCTGTCCGACCAGGTGCTCCGCCACCTCGCGGTCCGCGTCGACGAGGAGCTGACGCGCGCGGCGAAGATGGCCGAGCGGCTGCGCCTGAAGGCCATCAAGCGGCCTCCGCGCCCGCCGTCCGCGACCGTGGCGCCCGGTGAGGCATCGCCTGCGGCGCCCGAAAGGAGCGAGTCATGAGAATGGGTGGAGGGTCCGGGCGGCCGTCCGGCGCCCGCGGCGCCGCGGCCGGCAAGGATGCCAAGGGCGGCCCGCGCAAGAAGTTCTTCGTCCGCCGGCGCAAGGTCTGCAAGTTCTGCGCGGAGAAGATCGAGTACATCGACTGGAAGGACGTGAAGATGCTGCAGGGCTTCATCCCCGAGCGCGGCAAGATCCTTCCGCGCAGGATCTCGGGGACCTGCGCGCTCCACCAGCGCAAGCTCCAGACGGCAATCAAGCGCGCCCGTTCGATCGCGCTCTTGCCGTACGCCACGGATTAGCAGGGAGGGGATGACCTCTCCGGAAGCGGTGGCGGCGCCCCTGCCGCCCCCGCTGGGACGATTCGAGGCGCCGCTGGCCGCGGTCGTGGCGGCCGCGGCGTTCTCGGCCGTGTTCCTCGTTCCGCTCTTCGGCGTCGTCGGCCTGCCCCTGGCGTCGGTTCCTCTCGTCAGGCTGGCCCACCGCCAGGGGCTCGTGGCGGCGCTGGCTGCCTGCGGCGTGGCGTGCGCGCTTCTATTCGGCCTCGGCTGGGCGCTCGGGGGCCTGGGCGCCGGAGTTGCCCTGGCGTTCGTGGGGGCGGGCGTCACGACTCTGCCCCCGGCCTCGGTCGGTTTCCTGCGGGCGGGCGCCGAGCCCTCCCGGTGCTATCTAGGGCTGTGCATCGCCGGATGCGCGTTCCTCGGGGCCGCGTTTGCCGCGGCAATGGGCGGGCCGGGGCCTTCGTTGAGCGCAGAGGTGGCCTCGAGCTTCGACCGGCTCATTCCAGCCGCGATGGACTCCTTTGCGCGCTCCGGGGCCGACACCGAGACCGTGGCGCGGATGCGCGGGACCCTCGAGGCCGCACGGGAGTTCGCCCAGTACTGCCTCTGGGGAATCCTGGGGGTGCTCTGGGTCCTCGGGGGAGCGATCGCCTTCTATCTCGGGGCGCGCCTGGCCCGGCCCGGGGCGACGGCCGATTCCGCCCGATTCGGAGACCTCCGAGTGCCTGCTGCCGGCGCGGGATTCTTCGTGACTGCCGGGGCGGGATTCGGCCTTTTTCAGGGGGACGCGAGGAGGGTGGCGGCGAACCTCCTGCTGCCTCTTCTGGCCTTGTATTTTGTGGCCGGTCTCTCTATCATCTGCCACTTCTTCCGGAGGTGGTTCCGGGCTCGGATTCTCCGAATCGGCTTGTATGCCCTGGCCGCCTACTTTCCGATCAACATCGGGGTGGCGCTCCTGGGGCTCTTCGATTGGTACGTGGATTTTCGCCGACGGGGCGAGGGAGTGGTCGAAAAGTCATGAAAGTCATTCTGGCCGACGATGTTCGCGGTCTCGGGCACCGCGGAGAGACCGTGACCGTGAAGCCCGGCTACGCGCGCAATTTCCTCCTGCCGCAGGGATTCGCTTACGAGGCGACCGCGGCCAACGTGCGCCGCCTCGGGGAGGAGGGGAAGAAGTACGACGAGAAGATGCTGCAGGGCAAGGCCGTCGCCGAGGAGGCCGCCAAGAAGGTCGAAGGCCTCACCGTTGCGATCGCGAAGAAGGCCGGCGAAGAGGGGCACCTCTACGGTTCGGTCACCGCATCCGAGATCGCCGACGCGCTCGCCGCGAAGAACATCGAGGTGGATCGGCGCCGCATCGAGCTCGCCGAGCCCATCCGTCGGCTGGGCTCGCACACAGTGCACGTGCGGCTGCACCGCGACGTCGTCGCGACGCTCACGGTCGACGTCCAGGCCTTGAACGCCCCCGCTTCCTAGGCTTTCCGGAGAGCGCGAGTCGGATCCTTGAGAGCCGAGCCGTGAGCGCCCCGAGGCTGTCCGTCGTCATCCCGACGCGGGACCGGAGGGAGTTGCTCCGGTCGACCCTCGAGGCTCTGACCGAGCAGGACGGGTTCGAGTCCGGAGAGCTCGAGGTCGTGGTCGCCGACGACGGCTCCTCGGACGGCACGGCGGAGTTGCTCGCGGCCTCGCGGCCCTCCGCGTTCCAGCTCCGCTCGGTGCGGCTGGCCGGGGCGGGCCCCGCCACGGCACGGAACCGCGCCATCGCTCTCGCCACCGCTGTGCGGATCCTGCTGCTCGGAGACGACACTCCGCCGTACAGCGGCACGCTCGCGGCGCACCTCACGACCGCCGCGGATTCCGACGTCGGCACGCAGGGGCCGATCGAATGGGACCCGGAGCGGCGCGTGACGCCCGTGATGGACTTTCTGGCTCCGGCCGGACCGCAGTTTTACTTCAAGGGCTTGAAGTCTGGCCGCGCCATTCCCTACACGGCGGTCCTCGGGTCCAACCTCTGTGCCCCGCGGAACTGGTTTCTCGAGGACCCGTTCGACGAGGCGTTTCCCGCGGCGGCCTTCGAAGACACGGAGCTCGCGTACCGCTGGAAGCGCAAGGGCCATCGGGTCCTCTTCGCGGCCTCGGCCGTCTGCCGACACCGTCACCTCTACGAGAGCCTCGACTCCTTCCTCGCCCGCCAGCGCAGGGCGGGACAGGCCGCGCGGTACTCGGTCCGGCAGCACCCGGCGATGCTCGGGCGGACGGTCCTCCAGCCGCTGGCCGTTGGCGCGGCGATCGCGGCGCGCCACGGGCTGCGCACGCTCACCGGACGAGGCCGCCGCACCGACCACTGGGACCTGATGACGCGCGGCGCCTTCTTCAGCGGTTTCTTCGATACGCGACGCGACTACTCTTGAGCTCATGAGCTCGTCCGAGGGCGCGCGAACCGGATGGTGGCGCCGGGGCCTTTCGATCCTCGCGGCGCGCGGCGGCGACACGCTGTTGCGGATCGCGATCTTTCCGGCGACGGCACTCGTCCTGACGGGTCCCAACTTTTCGCGTTACGCCCTGCTCACGGCGGCGCTCGCGACGGGGCAGGCCCTGTTCGCGCTCGGCACTCCGCGCGCGGCCGTCTATTTCCACCGCCGCGGCGAGCGCGGCTCGCTCTTCGGCTGGCTCCTCGTTCTGGCCGTTGTGCCCTGCATGCTCGCGGCAGGCGTGCTCGCCGCATTTCCGGCGCTGCGCGTCCGCTGGTTCGGATTCGTGCCCGCGAACCTGTTCTGGATCGGGCTGGCGCCGCTTCCGTTCCTGCTCGCGGCAGACTCGCTTTCGGCGACGCTGCTCGCCGAGCGGCGCGAACGGCTCTACGCGTTTCTTCTGTGGGGGCGGACGCTGGCCTCGGGCCTCGTCCTTGTCACGAGCCTCGCGTCGTCCGACCGCCTCGCATGGGTGCTCTGGGGCCGCCTGGCGGTCAATGCGGCTGCGGCGTGCGGACTCGTGGCCGCGACGGGAGCGAGGCCGAGTTGGGCCGCGGTTCCTGGGCTGGCTGGTCCCGCGCTACGGTTCGCGACACCGGTTGCGCTGGCGGGGCTCCTGATGGCCGTGCACCGGCGGGCGGACGTCTTCCTGCTTTCGCGGCTTGGCCACGCGAGCGAGATCGGCGCGTACGCGCTCGCGTATGCCGTGGCCGAATCGCTCTGGATCCTGACGGACTCGCTCGAGGCCGGACTCTTCGTCGAACTCTCCGGCCGCCCGCGCGGCGAAGCTCGCGTGATCGCGGACAGGGCGCTGCGCCGGTTCCAGGCCCTATCGATGGCGGCCGCGGGAGCGATTCTTCTCGCCGGCGAGGCAGTACTCTTGCTCGTTTTCCGTTCGCGGTACCCGGGTGCTGCGATCCTGTTGCCCGCCATTCTCTTCGGGGTGGCAGCCTGGGGAGCGACGCGGCCGGCGGCCTCGTACCTCTACGTCGCCGGGCGGGCCAGGGTGATGGTCGTCTGCCAGTTCCTGGCCCTCGGCGCGAACCTCGCGCTCTGCTTCGCGCTGATCCCGCGACTTGGCGCATTCGGCGCCTCGGCGGCGTCGCTCGTGAGCTACGGCCTGCTCGCGGGCCTGGTCGTCCGCGTGTTTCGCCGCAGCGAAGCGGCGGGGAGCGGGGCGTGAGGGCGAGTGTGAGCGCTCCCCGCTTTTCGGTGATCGTGCCCGTGCGCAACGACCAGCGCGTCGACGGCCTGCTCGCGTCCCTGGCCGCGCAGCAGGCAGCGCCGCCTTTTGAGGTGCTCGTCGCCCTCGACGGCGCGACGCGTTCCCCGCAGGTGCCAAAGGGGCTGGCCACGCGGCTCTTGGAGGGACCGCCGGCGGGGCCGTACGCCGCCCGCAACCGGGCGGTCCGCGAGGCCCGCGGCGAAGTCGTTGCGTTCACGGATTCCGACTGCCTTTGCCCTTCCGACTGGCTCAGGCTGGCGGCGGCGCGGTTCGAGGACCCGGCCACGCTGGCGCTGCAGGGGGCTTCGTCGCCCGCGACGGCGTCGCGCCTCTCCGGGTGGATCCAGAGGGAGTACGAGCGCTACGTCGCGTCCCACGGGGCGCTCGGCTTTCGCCGTTTCTGCAACACGCGGAATTTCGCGATCCGCAGGGAGATCGTGCTCGCCGCGCCGCTGCCCGAGAAATTTCCTCGCGGGGGCGACGCCGTCTACGGCCTCGCGCTCGATCGCGCCGGCGTGCCGATCCGCTACGACGCCGGCTGGGTGATTCTGCACCGGCATCCGCTCTCACGGTGGCGTGAAGCGAGGGCGGCGTTCGATCAAGGGCGCTACGGCGCGCTATGGCGGGACGAGGGCTACGACCTCTTTGGCCAGCGAGAGCCCGGAAGCGCCCGCGGCCCGGGCGCGCGGCTGCTCGAAGCGCTGCCGTCAAGTCGTCTCGCGAAAGCGACGGCCGCCACCGGCATCCTCGCCGCCGCTTCGCTTATGGGCGCCGCAAGCGCCGTCCTTCCGGGCGAGTTGGGGTATCGGGCTTTCTCTGGGCTGCGCCGCGCGGCGCATCTGGCGGGCCGTCTCGTCGGGGAATCCGAGCCGAGGAGCCAGAGCTGATCATGACCTCCCGGGCAGACGTCTCGGTCGTCTTCGAGACCGAGAACGAGGGGCCGAAACGGCGGATCCGTCTCGCCGACGTCATGGCGGCCTGGAGGCGTCAGACGAGCACCGAGCGAGTCCTCGAGTGGATCATCGTTGCGCCGCGGCGTCCGACGGTGGAAGAAGAGCTTCTTATGGACGGCGTTCCCGTTCGCTGGATCGAGCGCGGGGACCTTCGGTACTTCGACCAGAAGCGGCATGGAGTCCTGGAGTCCCGCGGCCGGTACTTGGCCCTCGCCGACTCGGACGCGCGCCCGGACGACGACTGGCTCGAGCGCGCTCTCGAAGTGTTGGATGGAGGCGATCCGAGGATCGCGCTGGTCACGGGAAGGACACGCTACCTTCCCGGACCCTTCTCTCGGGAGGTCACCATTGCTCAGCTCCCGAACCAGCACGACTCGGCGAGGGACACGACTCACTTCCTTGCCCACAACGCCTTGTTGCGCACCGAGATCGTCCATAAGGTCGGCTTCGAGGGCGGCCACGTGAGGCTGGGCGCGAGCACCGACCTGGCCCAGCGGCTGATCGCCGCGGGATATCGCGTCCGTTACGAGCCCCGTCTCCGCGCGACCCACAACTACGCCGAGCGGTTTGGTCAGCTCTGGAAACACTTCGTGGTGATCGGTTACGCCGACGCGGTCTTCCGAAGCTTCCGTGGGGGCAAACACCCGAACCTGCTCTGGGAGGGAATCGGGCGCATGCGTGTGCTCGGGCGTCGGCTCTGGGAACTGCGCCGGCCGGGAGGAATACCGGAATGGCGGCTGCCGCTTTCGATCCTCTTCTTCCTCTACTTCACGGTTGCGCACGCGGTCGGGTCGGCCCGAGGCAGGAAGCGCCTGCCGGAGCCCTTCGCGGAGTTCTGATCAGGGCCTGGGCGTCGGCGCCGGCCTGCCGGAAGCCGGTTGCGCCTCGCCGAATTCTCCTTTCTTCGGCACGTAAAACGGCTGCTGCAGCGACCAGGGGAGCTTCGCGATCTCCTGCGAGCGCGAATTCCACTCCTCGGTCGGCTGGGAACCGCTGACGAAGGCCTCGAGCACGGGCAGCGGCGTGTCCGCGGTGGCCTTGAGCCCCGTCTCGTAGTCGACGGGGGTGAAGACGATGTTCGCCGGGACGTCGAAGTCTTCCTGGGGATCGATGCGCCCGTGGCCCTTCATCTTCTCGAGGATGCGGATCCAGATCGGGAGCGCCGCGTGCGCGCCGTCGGCGCCCTTGCCGATCGTCTGCGTCTTCTGGTCGTTGCCAACCCAGACGCCGATCGTGTACCGGGGCGTGCTCCCGATGAACCAGGCGTCCGTGAAGTCGTTGGTGGTCCCGGTTTTGCCGGCGATGTTGAGCTTCAGGCGGGCCGCGGAAATCCCGGTCCCGCGCTGCGTGACGCCGCGCAGGATCTGGAGGAGCTGAAAGGCGGCTTGCGGGCTCTCGACCTCGCGTGCGTCGAGGTGGGTCTGCTCGAGCACGTCGCCGTTGGAATCGGTGACCCTCTCGATCAGGTAGGGGGTGAACGCGAGGCCCTGGTTGGCGAAGACCGTGTACGCCGACGTCAGCTCGACGAGGGTCACCTCGAACGCCCCGAGCGCGAGCGAGGGGTAGGCGCTCAGGTTCTGGCGGACCCCGAGGCGGTGCGCGGTCTCGATCACGCGCGGCAGCCCGACCATTTCGGCGACGCGGATGGCCGGGATGTTGTAGGAGTGCTCGAGCGCCTTGCGAAACGTGACGATGCCGTGAAACGTGGAGTCGTAGTTGCTCGGCCGGTAGGGCGGCTGGTGCTCGTCGATGACGATCGAGAGCGGGCCGTCGAACACCGTGTCGGCGGCGGTATACCCCTGCTCGAGGGCGGTGAGGTACACGAACGGCTTGAACGCCGAGCCCGCCTGCCGCAGCGCCTGCGTCGCCCGGTTGAACTTGGACTGGGTCCAGTCGGATCCGCCGACCATGGCACGCACGGCGCCGCTCGCGTTCTCGAGGATGAGGACCGCCCCCTGCTCGCGTGGTTCCTGGTCGAGGGCGAGCGAGAGCGCCCCGTCCTTGCCCTTCTGGACGGTCACGGTCACGAGGTCCCCGGGCTTCAGGATCTTCGCGGCGCCCGCGGCGCCGGTCCACGCGAGGGAGGCGTTCGAGAGCGCCAGCGTCTGCCTCCCGATGCGCACCTCGGCCCCGCCGGCGGTCGTCTTTAGGACGACGCCGCGCAGGGCCGATCCCTCCTCGACCTTCGCCCCTTCCCACGAGGGATCGATGTACGACTCGAGCGAGCGGTAGCCGCTTTCGGCGAGGTTACGGGGCTTGTGAAAACCGTGGCGGCGGCTCAACTGGCGCAGCCCCCATCCGAGCGCCTCCTCCGACCACGCCTGCATTTCTGGGTCGAGAGTGGACTCGACGCGCAGGCCCCTGCGGTAGAGGTCCTTTTCGCCGTAGGTCTTCTCGAGGTACTGGCGGATCTCCTCCGAGAAGTACGGCCCGACGATGGACTCGGGCAGCGACGGCGCCGCGGGCAGGGGTTCGGCCTCCGCGGCCTGGCGCTCGGCCTCGCTGATGTAGCCCTCGGCGCGCATCCGGCGCAGCGCGGTGGAACGCCGCGCCCGAGCCAGCGCCGGGTTACGGAAGGGCGACTGATCCTCGGGCCGCTGGACGATGCCGGCGAGCAGCGCGGCTTCGGCCAGCGTGACGTCCTTGATGCTCTTGCCCAAGTAGTACCGGGACGCGGCCTCGACGCCGTAGTTGCCGTGGCCGAGGTAGATCTCGTTGGCGTACATCGTGAGGATCTGGTCCTTGGAGTACCGGCGCTCGATCTCGAAGGACACGAGCGCCTCGTTGACCTTGCGCGAAAGGGTCTTGCGGGGGGAGAGGAAGATGGCCCGCGCGAGCTGCTGCGTCAGCGTGGAGCCGCCCTGGGCGTAGCCGCCCTGCTGGAGGTTCGCGACCAGGGCGGAGACCGTGCGCTTGACGTCCACCCCGCCGTGCCGGAAGAAGTTCTTGTCCTCCGTCGCGATCAGCGCGTTGCGGAGGACGGCCGGGATGTCGGCGCGGGAGATGAGCGTGCGCCGCTCGATCGCGTAGCGCGCGATCGTGGAACCGTCGCGCGCTACGATCTGCGTGACGATGTCCGGGCGGTACGTCGCGAGCTCCGCGACGCGCGGCACGCGCACGAAGTTGGTCGCGAAAGAGCCGGCAACCGAGCCGAGCAGCGCCATGACGCCGAGCGGCAGAACGAGCGCCGCGAACCGGGTGAGACTCCTCACGCCAGGATTGTGAGGCATTCGCCGCGCTTATGCTATAAGCGGCGGCTCACCCCATGGCGCGCCACTCCCAACGCCGGCCCTCCCCGTCCGCCAAACCCGCCAGCTACGCCGAGGCGCAGTCCCGCGCGACCGGGCAGTTTCGTCTCGTCACCGACTTCACGCCGCAGGGGGACCAGCCGCAGGCGATCCAGAAACTCGTGAACGGCCTCGGCGAGGGCCGCAAAGACCAGGTGCTGCTCGGCGTCACGGGGTCGGGCAAGACCTACACGATCGCGAAGGTGATCGAGACGATCAACCGCCCGACGCTCGTGCTCTCGCACAACAAAACGCTCGCGGCCCAGCTCTACCAGGAGTTCCGAAGCTTCTTTCCGGGGAACTCTGTCGAGTACTTCGTTTCGTATTACGACTACTACCAGCCCGAGGCCTATATCCCGCAGAGCGACACGTACATCGAGAAGGAAACCTCGCGCAACGAGGAGATCGACAAGCTGCGCCTGGCGGCTTCGAAGGCGCTCTTCGAGCGGCGCGACGTGATCGTGGTCGCCTCCGTGTCGTGCATCTACGGCCTCGGTGCGCCCGACTCCTATTACGACATGCTCGCCTACCTCGAGACCGGCGACACGCAGGGGATGCCGGCGCTGATCGCCCGGCTCGTCGAGATGCAGTACGAGCGGACGAACCTGGACCTGGCGCGCGGGAACTTTCGCGTGCGCGGCGACGTGCTCGAGATCCAGCCCGCTTACGAGGACACGGCCGTGCGCGTCGAGTTCTTCGGCGACGAGATCGAGAAGATCACGAAGACCGACCCGCTGCGGGGCACACCGCTCCAGCGCGTGGACCGGCTAGCACTCTACCCGCGCACGTTCTACGCGACGCCGCGGGAGACGCTCGAGCGCGCGATCGGGACGATCCGCGTGGAGCTCGACGCGCGCCTGGCCGAGCTCACCGCGGCGGGCAAACTCCTCGAGGCCCAGCGCCTGCACCAGCGCACGATGTTCGACCTCGAGATGATGAAGGAGCTCGGCTACTGCAACGGGATCGAGAATTACTCCCGCCACCTCTCGGGGCGAAGCGCCGGCGAACCCCCGCCGACGCTGCTCGACTACTTTCCGAAGGACTTTCTGCTCGTCGTCGACGAATCGCACGTGACGCTGCCCCAGGTGCGCGGCATGTACCACGGCGACCGCTCCCGCAAAGGAGTGCTCGTGGACTACGGTTTCCGCCTTCCGTCCGCGCTCGACAATCGGCCGTTGACCTACGAGGAATTCCGCGAGCGCTTGAACCAGCTCGTCGCGGTCAGCGCCACGCCGGGCCCGGAAGAGCTCGAGCGCTCCGGGGGCGAGATCGTGGAGCAGGTCATCCGTCCGACCGGCCTGGTGGATCCGCCGATCGAGATCCGGCCGGTCAAGGGACAGGTGGACGACCTGCTCGCGGTGGTGCGGGAGTCGACGGCCGCAGGCGAGCGCGTCCTCGTGACGACGCTGACCAAGAGGATGGCCGAGGAGCTTACGAACTACTTCACCGAGGTGGGCGTGAGGTGCCGCTACCTGCACTCGGACATCGAGGTGTTCGAGCGCGTGAACATCCTGTCGGACTTCCGGCGCGGCGTGTTCGACTGCCTGATCGGGATCAACCTGCTGCGCGAAGGGCTGGATCTTCCGGAAGTGGCGGTGGTCGCGATCCTCGACGCCGACAAGGAGGGCTTCCTCCGGAGCCAGACCGCTCTCATCCAGACGGCCGGCCGCGCGGCGCGCAACCTGCACGGCCGCGTACTTTTCTACGCCGACGCCGTGACCGATTCCATGCGGCGCGCCATCGAGGAGACGGCGCGCCGGCGGGCCATCCAGGAGGCCTATAACGCCGAGCACGAAATCGTGCCGGCGTCCATCGTCAAGCAGGTGAATTCTCCGCTCGTGCGGATGGCGAACCTCGACTACTACGAAGTGCCGAAGGACTCGGCGCGCCCGGACCTGCCGGACGCCGACTCCCTGCGCCGCCGGATCGCGGACGTCGAGAAGCAGATGAAGACGGCGGCCAGGGAGCTCGACTTCGAGAAGGCTGCGTCCCTCCGAGACGAGATCCGCGGACTGCGGGAGCTGGAGATCTTTCGGACGTAGGGGCGGCCCTCGCGGCCGCCCGCGGGCGGGGACTCGCCGTAGGCAACGCCGGCCTGGGGCCGGCGGTAACCCCCGCCCCTACGGCACGCGCGGCGTCGGGGCCAGGGTGGGTTTCGCGAGGTGGGGATTCTTGCGGACGAAGACACGGGCGGCGTACTCAGCCGGGTCCTCCGAAACGGGTTTCACGACGAGCCTCGGCTTCAATCCCTGGTCGATGCTCGTCGCGACGACCGGGCCGGTGTTGCTCACGCTGCCGTAGGGATTGTTGGCCAGCGAGTCGGCCGGCCGCAATCCGTACGGAATCGAGCAGGGCAGGGCCGCATGGCAAGTCGAAACGGGGACGAGTTGCGCCGCGGCGCCCGCCGCGAGGGCGAGAAACGCTGCGAGGCCGACGAGCGCCGCGCGTCTCATAGCCAGTGGCACGCACGCGCGAGGCCGGCGAGCACGAGCAGCAGTGCGGCGACCGCTGCGGCCCAGACCGCCGTGCGCGATTTGGTGGCGAGGGGGCGCTGGCGGGTGTAAAAGCCGGTCTGCCACCGCTCGAGCTCGCGCCCGCATTTCGGGCAGACAGGAGTGCCCGGCTCGACCGGTGTGTAGCAGTAGGGGCACTCGTACATCGGCACGACGCCATCATACTGCCGCGTCGAGGCTCCCCCCGCGCGGCCGGTCGAGTTAAACTCAGCCTGTGGTCGAGCCCAGCCGCCCGCCGGAGAATCTGCCGGATTCCCCGGGTGTCTACATCTTCCGCGGCGACCGCGGCAAGATTCTCTACATCGGCAAGGCCCTGTCGCTCCGCAAGCGAGTGGCCTCGTATTTCAATGCCGGCGCGGGGGGCGCGAAGGAGGAGGCCCTGCGGCGCCTCCACCACGAGATCGAGACGATCTCGACCCACACCGAGCTCGAGGCCCTCCTGCTCGAGAACACGCTCATCAAGAAGCACCGTCCCCGGTACAACGTCTGCCTGCGGGACGACAAGACGTACCCCTACGTCAAGATCACGACCGGCGAGGCATGGCCCCGGGCGCTCGTGACCCGCAGGGTCCAGGACGACGGCCACTCGTACTTCGGACCGTTCTGGGGCGGCCTGGCCCGACGGATCATGCGCATGATCACGCGCCACTTCCAGATCCGCACCTGCACGCTCGAGATCGATGGAAAGCTCCCGCGGCCCTGCCTCTACTACGACCTCCATGCGTGCCTCGGGCCCTGCGTGGCGGGGCTGACGACGAAGGAGGCCTACGGCGAGGCCGTCGCCGACGTCGTGCTTTTCCTCGAAGGCCGCAACCGGGAGCTCGAGGCGAGCCTCTCGCAGAAGATGCAGGCGGCTTCCGACGCCGAGAGCTTCGAAATGGCCGCGGCCTACAGGGACGCGTTGAGGACGGTTCGGGACGTGGCCGAGCGCCAGGTCGTCCAGTCGATGAAGGGCGAGAACGTTGACGTCTTCGGCTTCTTCGAGTCCGGCCAGGACGTGGCCGTCTGCATCCTCGTGGTGCGCGGGGGTACCCTGCAGGACCGGCGGGACTTCTTCTTCGAGAAGGCGCAGGAGCTGGATCCGGCCGCGTTCCTGGAGGCGTTCCTGCCTCAGTTCTACGACACGAACCCTTTCCTTCCGGACGAGGTGCACCTGCCCGTCGCGCTGCCCTTGGCCGATCTCCTGCAGGACTACCTTGCCGCGCGCCGCGGCGCGAAGACGACCGTCCGGAATCCGCAGCGGGGGCCCGCGGCCGATCGCCTCCGCCTGGCCGAGCTCAACGCGCGCGAGCGGCACCGCGTGCGCTTCCGCGCGACGGGCGGGGAAGAGGCGGTGGCGGTGGAGAAGCTGGCCCGCGCCATCGGGCTCGAGGTCCCGCCGCGCCGCATCGAGGCCTTCGACATTTCGCACACGCAGGGCACCGACAGCGTTGCCTCGCTCGTGGTCTTCGAGGACGGAAAGCCGCGCAAGGCCGACTACCGCCTGTTCAACATCGCCGCACAGCAGCTGCTCGAGCCCGACGACTTTCGGAGCATGGCCGAGGCCGTGCATCGCCGGTACCGGCGGTTGCAGGCCGAAGGCAAGCAGCTGCCGGACCTCGTGCTGGTCGACGGCGGCCGCGGGCAGCTGCAGGCCGCCCTCACGGCGCTCGACCGGCTGGGGATCGAGCTGCCGATCGTGGGCCTGGCCAAGCGCGAGGAAGAGATCTGGGTGCCCGACCGGCCCGAGCCGATTCGCCTTTCGCGAAGGGACCCGGCGCTGCAGCTCATCCAGCGCGTTCGCGATGAGGCGCACCGCTTCGCGGTGACGAAGCACCGCCAGCGGCGGGGCAAGCGGATGCGGGAGACGGGACTGACAGAAATTCCCGGAGTTGGGCCGGCCCGCGCGCGCCTGCTGTTGCGCCGGTTCGGATCGGTCAAGGGGCTCCGGGGGGCCGATCCCACGGAGATCGCGGCGGCGGTAGGCCCGTCGACCGCGCGCGCCGTGGCGGATTACCTCGGGCAAGAAGGGGCCCGCAGCGCATGAGAAACACTTTCGAGCAAGAGGGCGACATTCGCGGTACGGATCTTCTGGCAGGCCTCGTCGCGCTGTGGCGGGAGGCAGCGAGCGGCTCGCTCCAGTTCTCGCGTTCGGGCGCCACCGCCGGGTTCGAGCTCGCCCGGGGAGAGCTCGTGGCGAGTTCCTCCTCGGACCAACGCTTCGAGACGGCATCGATCCTGGTCCGGGCGGGCAAGCTCGAGGCCGCGACGCTCGAGCGCCTCGCCTCGCCTGAGGGCGGCGACCGCGCGCTGCTCGCGCTGCAGGCCGGCGTGCTGACGCGGCGGGAGTGGCGCTGGGGCGAGAAGATCCGGGCCGTCGAAATCCTCTCGGACCTGCTCACGTGGCTCGACGGGGAGTACTGGTTCTTCCGGACGGCGGAGCAGGAGGCCCCGGACACGCGCCTGCCCATTCCGCGGCTCATCCTCGAGCTCTTCCTGCGCTCCCGGGACCGCAGCCTCGTCCTGCATTACCTCGGCGGTGTGGACGTGCCGATCGCGCGGGCCGAGAGCTTCGACGAGGAGTTCGCGACGTTCGGGCTGACGGCCGACGCCGAGTCGGTCGTGAGCCTCATCGACGGGAAGTCGAGCGCGGCCGAGATCGCCAGCGAGGCGCCGGCCGAACCGTTCGCCGTAGAGAAACTGCTCGCCGCGCTCGTGACGCTCGGGCTCGTGCACCCGGAGTTCGGGGCCGGGGCGGCGCGGCCGCCGGCGGCGCCGCCCTCCGAACCCGAAGAGGAAGAAGAAACGCAAGGCTCTGACGAGCGAGAGCCCGTCGCCGAGGTGGCGGCCCCCGACGCGACGGAGTCGGGGGAGGAGGAGCCGATCGGGCAGCGGGCCGCCGATCTCGACTCCGAGTCTCGGGAGGCACACGAGGAGGATGAGCCGGAGTTTCGCGACGGCGAGATGGAAGGCGAGCCCGCCGCCGCGGCGATGACGGACGCGGCCCTCGACGGGGGCCCGCTCGACGACGACTTCGGATCGTCGTCGATTCCGGAGGCCGGCGGAGAAGACCTCACCGCTCTCGACGGTTTCGATCAGGAGCCGCGCGAGATCGATCCAGCCTTCGAGCGCCCTCTCGACACGACCACCGGTATCGGGTCGCTCGAAAGGCCGCGGCAGCGCTCGGGCTCTCCGCTCCTCTGGACGCTCGGGGTCCTCGCCGTCCTGGTGGTCGGGCTGATCTGGTTCCGCAGCCGGGCGCCCGCGGCGCCTGAAGCCGTCGCGGCGGCAATCACGAAGACGGCGACCGCGGCGCCCGACATCGTACCGACGGAGCAGCCTGCGCCCGTCGCGGTGGCCACGGCCCCGGCCGCGCCCACGCTAACGGCTGTCGCGACACCGGCGCTCCGCGTGGAGAAGCCGGCGCGCGCCAGGAACCCGATCCCCGCGCCGGTCGTCGCGGCCGCGGCGGCGCCCCCTTCGACGGGTTCGCGGCAATACTGGATGGATCGCTCCGCGCGCGACGAGAAGCGGTTCGCCGGGGGAAAGAAGCGCTACGCCATCCAGCTCGAGCTCGCCTGCGAAGTCGGCTCTCTCGTCGATGCCTTCCAGCATGACCGGGGCGGAAACATGTGGGTCGTCACGACGCCGTTCCAGGGCAAGACGTGTTTCCGCGTGCTCTGGGGGCACTACGCGACGCCGGAAGCGGGCCGTCGGGCGCTGTCCGGCGCCCCGGCTTTCTTTTCGACGCCGAGGAACCACCCGGCCGTCACGGCCGTGCGATAGGCCGGACTGACGGGCCGCTTTCTGCTACCCTGATTGAACGACCCGATGACGACGCCACAGACAGCGGCAGGGTTTCGAGGGTCCCTGTCCGAGACTCCGCTGCCCCAGGTCCTGAGGCGCATTTTCCTCGAAGGACTCAAGGGCACGCTCTCGCTCGTCCACGGGGACGAGACCCGCCACCTGTTTTTCGAAAAAGGGGAGCTGCGCACGGCGACGTCTTCCCGCGAGGGGCAGCGCATCGGCGCATTTCTGAAGCGCCGGGGCTGGATCACGGACACCGACCTCAATTGGGCGCTCGAAACCGTCGCCAAGCAGGGGCGCGCCCGGCTCGGGAAGATCCTCGTGGAGCGCGGGCTCGTCTCCCGCACCGTGCTCGACGCCGAAATGCGCAGGCTGGTCGAGGAGATCGTGTTCTCGACCTTCGCCTGGGACTCGGGCGAGTACAAGTTCCAGGCGTCTGCCGGCGTACTCGATCCGGACGTCGCCCTGACGCTTTCGACCGCGGCCGTGATCGTCGAGGGCATCCGCCGCCTGCCGGAATCCGAGTTGTTCCGCGAACGGCTGGGCGACGGCCACCGCGTCCCGATGCTGGCCACGGACCCGATGTCGCGCTACCAGTACCTCCCGCTCGCCCCGCAGGAGGCGTACCTGCTCTCCCGCGTGGACGGCATCCTGGACGTGGATTCGCTCCTGAAGATCACGGGCACGTCGCGGGCGGCGATGGCCAAGATCCTCTACGGCCTCGTCTCCTGCGGGATCGTCGAATGGAAGCAGGAAGGCGCCGTGCGCCCGGCGAGCGGCCGCGGCGGGTTCCACGGCCTGAACGTCGAGGTCGCCGCGCAGCCCTCCGACCGCTCGCCGGGCCACGCGGAGCTCGTGAAGAACACGTATCGGCGCATCGACTGGTTGACGCACTACGAATTGCTCGGCGTCGTGCGCGAGGCGCCCCCGGAGAAGATCGCCGAGGCCTACTTCGAGCGCAGCCGCCTCTTCCACCCCGACCTGCGGCATCGCGAAGACCTGGCGCACTTCGAAAAGGAGCTGACCGCCGTCTTCGAGCGCATGAAGAGGGCGTACGAGACGCTCTCGGACGCGGACAAGCGGGCCCTATACGACCAGAGCCTCGACGCGGCCCCGGCCCCGGTGCTCACGGCGGAGACCGACCCCGAGATGCGCAGGAAGCTGGCGACGCACAATTTTCGGCGCGCCCGCCAGCTCATCGAGGACAAGGACTACCACCCGGCCGTCGAGATGCTCCGGGAGGCCGTGCGCTTCGTCCCCGACAACCCCGAATTCCGGTACGTCCTTTCCCAGGTCGAGCTGAAGAACCCCAATTGGACGGACCAGGGACTCGCGAACCTGAAGGAGGCGGCGCGCCTCGACAGCCGCCGCGTCGCCTTTTCGGTCGAGGCCGCGCGCGCGCTGCTCGAGCACAAACGGCCTCACGAGGCGGAACCGTTCGCGCGGCGCGCGGTCTCGCTCGACCCGTCCCCGGAGAACGAAGAGTTGCTCCGCCGCGTCCTCGATGCGGAGGCGGCGGAGCCGGCTCGGCCAGCCGAGCCGGGTGCCCCCGCGCAGAAAGTTCTTGCCGCGGAGCCCGCTCCCGCGGCCCAGCCCTCGAGCCTGCTCTCGCGACTGTTCCGGCACCGCGGTTGACCGCAATCCTCACGGGCCTCGGCCTGTCCGCGGCGGCCGGCCTGAACGCGTGGGCGATCCTCCTCCTCTTCAACGGACTCTTCCTCGTGCTGCCCCAGGAGTTCCCGGGCCCGGCCGCCGGTTTTCTTTCCAGCCATTTCGCCGTGACCGCCGCGCTCGTGCTCTTCCTTGCGGAGTTTGTCGCGGACAAGATCCCGATCGTCGACCATCTCTGGAACCTCGCGCAGACGCTCCTGCGGCCCGTCGTCGGGGCCCTTCTGATGCTGGCGGCCGTGCCCGATCCCTCGGCGGCCGAGCGCGTGGGGTTGATCGCGGCGGGGGCGACCGCGACGCTGGCCACGCACTTCGTGAAGGCGACCACCCGGCTGACCTCGACCGCGGCGACGCGGGGCATGGCGCAGATGGCGCTCTCGCTTGCCGAGGACGCCGTCGCCCTCGCGCTGGGGGCTCTCGTGTTCTTCGTGCCCTGGTTCACCGCCCTCTTTGTCGGGGCGCTGCTCGTGCTCCTCGTGCTCGACCGTCGCCGAGTCTGGCGGGCGATGGGCGTGCTTTTTTTCCGGCTGAAGCATCCGCGGCGGGCTCTCGTCGCCGACGATAGACGGTAGGACGGGGATGCCCTACTTCCTGGACGGGAACAACCTCATCGGTCTCGTCCGGCGGACTTCGCGGCCCTCCGCGGAAGACCG
Organism: Thermoanaerobaculia bacterium; assembly: GCA_041483715.1. GTDB lineage: Bacteria > Acidobacteriota > Thermoanaerobaculia > UBA5066 > Gp7-AA6 > DAHUXD01. The sequence continues at coordinate 694 of JBGPGG010000044.1, read as the reverse complement.
CTCCGCGCTCATCGCCGAGATCGCCGGCCGGTTGCGCCGAACGCGCGCGCGGGCCACGATCTTCTTCGACGGACCCGCGGGGGAGCGGATGGCCTCCCTCGGAAGCCTCACTGTCCGCGTCGCGACGGGCGCCAGCGCCGACGACGCGATCGTCCGGGAAGTGGAGCGGGGGGCTGCACCCGCAGAAGCGGTCATCGTGACGGCGGACCGCGGCCTGGCTCGCCGGTGCCGCGATGCGGGAGCGAAAGTCTGTTCGCCCGACGAGTTCTTCGCCCGGTTTGGAGCCGGCCCGGCAGGCCTGCCCGCGGGCCGCGAGCCGGCCGGGAAGGTCGATGTCGAGGAATGGATGCGGTATTTCGAGGATGAGACGAACAGGGAGTGAGGCGAGTCTCCAGGTCCGCTGTTAAATTTGGAGACGGGGTCAGGCTAAAGCCTTACCCCGTGTTAATCTCGGTATGGCTCCGAGCGGGCCACGTGATCGTCCCGAGAAATCGGGGAGGAAAGTCCGAACTCCATACGGGCGGCATGCCGGGTAATCCCCGGTCGCGGTGACGCGAAGGAAAGTGCCACAGAAAACAAACCGCCTTCCGAAAGGACGGCAAGGGTGAAACGGTGCGGTAAGAGCGCACCGCCCCGCCGGCAACGGCGGGGGCACGGTAAACCCCATGCGGAGCAAGGCCAAATAGGGAGGCAG
>JBGPGG010000043.1:0-21707 GCA_041483715.1 Thermoanaerobaculia bacterium | reverse complement strand
CTGGTACGAGATGGACCCCTTGTAGAGGGTCGCCGTCCAGTTGAACACCTTGATCGCCGACGGGATCGCGACCATGAACGAGAGGATCGAGAAGATCAGGCCCGCGTACACCGACTGCCCCGAGACGAACATGTGGTGGCCCCAGACGAGGAACGAGAGCACGGCGATCGCGACCGAGGAGCCCGCGATGAACTTGTAGCCGAAGATCGGCTTGCGCGCGAAGGCCGTCACGAGCTCGCTGATCACAGCCATGGCCGGCAGAATCATGATGTAGACCGCCGGGTGCGAGTAAAACCAGAAGAGGTGCTGAAAGAGCACCGGATCTCCGCCCTGCGCGGGGTCGAAGATGCCGAGGTGGAAGAGCCGCTCCGCCGCCACGAGCAGCACCGTGATCGCTATGACCGGCGTGCCCAGGATCTGGATGATGGCGGTCGCGTACATGCCCCAGCAGAAGAGCGGCATCCGCATCCAGGTCATGCCGGGCGCGCGCATCGTGTGGATCGTGACGAGAAAGTTCAGGCCGGTCAGAATCGAGGAGAACCCCGCGAAGAAGATGCCAACCGCCGTCACGACGACCCAGCCGTTCGAGTAGACGGTCGAATACGGCGTGTAGAAGGTCCAGCCGGTGTCCACGCCGCCGTGGACGACGGCCCACAGGGCGATCAGCCCGCCGATGATGTAGAGGTACCAGGAGAGCAGGTTCAGCCGCGGGAACGCCAGGTCCTTGGCGCCGATCATGAGCGGGACGAGAAAGTTTCCGAGGACCGCCGGGATGCCCGGGATCATGAAGAAGAAGATCATCATGACGCCGTGCGTCGTGAAGATTTTGTTGTAGGTCTCGGCCTGGAAGACGTCTCCGGCCGGCGTGAGCAGCTCGAGGCGGATGAACGCGGCCGCGAGCCCGCCGATCGCGAAGAACACCGTGACGCCGATCAGGTAGAGAATGGCGATCCTCTTGTGGTCGGTCGTCAAGAGCCACGACCGCACGCCGTACCCGGCGTTCAGGTAGTTGACGCGCTCTCCGCCCGATGCGCTCGCGTTGGTCATGGCTTCGTGGACTTCCTTTCCGGGGAGGGCGCCGGAGGCGCGGCGAGAGCGCCGCCCGAGGCCGGAGCCAAAGACAGGGACTTGATGTACGCGGTCAGCTGCAGGAGCCCTTCCTCGCTGATCAGGCCCTGGTAGGTCGGCATGATGGGCGGATAGCCCTCGAGGAGCTTCCCCTGCGGGTTCACGATCGACTCGCGGATGTAGGCCTCGTCGGCCACGAGCGTCTGTCCGCTCTGCATGCGCACGGTCTTGCCGTAGAGGCCGAAGAGCGTGGGCCCGCGCGCGCCCTTCTGCTCGCCGTGACAGGTGTTGCAGGCCTGCTCCACGAAGCGCTTGGCGCCGGCGGAGGCGAGCGTCTCGCCGGGCGTTCCGCCGGCGAGCCATGCCTGGTAGTCGGCGGGCTTCATGGCGTAGATCCACCCGATCATGTTCGAGTGCCGCGTGCCGCAGAACTCGGCGCAGAAGAGGTGGTACTTGCCGGGCTTCGTAGCCTCGAACCAGGCCGTCGAGAAGCGGCCGGGCACGACGTCGCGCTTGAACCGGAAGGCGGGCACGAAAAAACTGTGGATCACGTCCTCGGAGGCCATGGTCAGGCGCACGGGAGAGCCGAGGGGCACGTGCAGCTCATTCATCTCGCGGCGGCCGTCGGTGTGCTGCAGCTTCCACATCCACTGCTTGGCCGTCACGTAGATCTCGATCGAGTCGGCCGGCGGCCGCGTGATCTGGAAGAAGACCTTCGCGCCCCAGAAGAACATCACGAGCACGAGGCCGAACGGGATGACCGTCCAGACGATCTCGAGCAGGCCCGACTCATGCACTTCGAGCGCGACCTCGTCGGGGGACTTGCGCCGGTACTTGATGACGAAGACGACGACGAGCGTGCCGATCAGGAGCGAGAAGAACGCCGTGACGGCGATCAGGAACAGGTAGAGCGCATCGACGTGGCCCGCAAAGGTCGAGGCCTGCTCGGGAAACAGGGGCGTCATCGGGCCGTTCCGGTCGTTTGCTCGAGCAGCCGCGCCCGGCGGCGCGACATCATCCAGAGCGACAGGCCGAGGAAAACGAGCGTGGCGACGCCGGCGAGCCGGATGATGTTCACGATGACCGGGCCGTACTTTCCGCTCGCGGGGTCGTAGTGAAAGCAGTAGAGCAGGACCTGGTCGACCGGCGTCCCGATGCGGCCGGCCGAAGCCTCGACGAGCCCGAGGCGCAGGTCCCGCGGCGGGTACTCGATCCCGTAGAAGTAGCGGGCGAGGCGGCCGTCGGGGGTGGCGACCATGACGGCGCTGGCGTGCGCGAACTGGTCGCGCTTCTCGTCGTAGCGGAAGCGGAATCCCGCGGCCTTCGTGAGCCGCTCGATCGAGGCGGCGTCGCCGGTCAGGAAATGCCAGCCTGCCGCGGCGTTCGGGCGCTTGTAGCGCGAGAGGTACGCGTCCTTCTTGGCGGCCGCCATGGCCGGGGTCTCCCGTGCGTCGAAGCTGACGGCGACGACGTCGAAATCGCGGCCGGCGTCGAGGGACATCACGTTCAGCGCGCCCACGAGGCCGTTCAGGACCTGCGTGCAGAGCATCGGGCAGTTGTAATAGACGAGCGCGAGGATCACCGGTCGGCGGCCGAAGTAGTCGCCCAGCCGCACGGCGCGGCCGGCCTCGTCGCGCAGGGGCACGTCGAGCGGCAGCATCTCGTTCAGCCGCTGGTCGATGCCGATTTGCTTCAAGATCTCCGGCTTCTCGTCGGCCCGCACGATCCCGCCCTGCGGCGGCTCCATGGACTGGGCGCGCAGGGCGGCCGCTGCTACCAGGAAGAGGAAGAACAGCGCCGTGCGCTTCAAGGCTTCGTTTCCCGTTTCCCGTTTTCCGTTTCCCGCGCCCCGGGCACCGCCATCGGGGTCTGAGGCAACGGCCCCACGCCCCTTTCGGCGATGAGCTCGATCGCGCGGTCGATCGGGATGTGCACGACGCCGGTCGCGCGGTCCATCCAGCCGTAGGTCGTCAGGCGTTCCCGTTCGGCGGTCTGGAAATCCTTCCAGTGCTTCACCGGGTAGATCTGCAGGCGGGGCGACGGGGGAGGCCCGCTCTCGCGCCGCTCGAGGCCGGCCGCGGCGATCACCTTCTCGTCCTTCTTTTCGGCGCCGCGATCGAGCGTCCGGAAGAGCGCGGCCATCAGGACCGCCGCGACGACAGCCATGCCGAGCACGACGACGCCGAAGCCCACGACGATGCGTGTGGAAATGCGGTCCGGCTCGGCGGCGACGCCGTGGCCGTGGCTCTCCCGGGCGGGCTTATTCGCGTCCATGCGCGCGAGCCTCCTCGAAGCCGGGATCGTTGACGGGCAGGAGCGGGTGGGCGGCGAGGTTCTCGGCATAGAACCAGAGCCAGACGCCGCCGAGCCCGAGCGGGACCGAGAGGTCCATCCAGTGGATCCGGAACACGCCCCTCGAGAACGCCGGCAGCACGAGCCAGGAGATGTCCACGAAGCGCATCGCGACGAGCAGCACGGCGGCCAGCGTCAGGGTCTTCGGATCGCGGTTGGCCCTGCGCGAGAGGAGCAGGAGAAAGGGCACCACGAAATGAAAGAGCAGCACGGCCAGACCGACCCAGCCCCAGCCGCCGCGGAAGCGCGCGAGGTACCAGGAGATCTCCTCGGGGATGTTGCCGGACCAGACGATCAGGTACTGGGAAAAGTTGACGTACGCCCAGATCATCGTGAACGCGAACAGCATCTTGCCGAGGTCGTGCAGGTGCCGGCCGCCGAGGAACTCGACGATGGGCTGCCGGTCCGAGAGCCGGACCACGGCGAGCGTCGCGAGGGCCAGGGCGCCGAGAGCCTGGCTCACCATGAAGGTCACGCCGTACATCGTCGAATACCAGTGGGGCTCGAGCGACATGACCCAGTCGATCGAGGTGAACGTCGTCGTCAGCGCGTAGGCCACGAGGCCGCCGCCCGAGAGCATCTGCAGCTTGCGATCGATGGCCTTGTGATCGGCGTGCGTGTCCTGCTCGCGCGACCAGCGGTTCAGGAAGTACGCCATCAGCATCCACACCGCGAACGCCGCGGCCGTGCGCGCGAGGAAGAAGGGCGCGTTCAGGTAGAACGTCTTCTTCCGAAGCAGCTCGTCGTGCGCGACGGCGTCGGCGTGCGTCCACTCGTAGAGCCGGTGCATGCCGAAGGCGAGCGGGAGGAAGGCGAGTGCGGTCAGCGGCAGGGTTCGCGTCGCGGCCTCGAGCTCGCGTCGGATCGAGATGCCCCAGGCGCCGCCGGTCAGGTACTGCAGCATCAGCACCGCCAGCGAGCCGACCGCAAGACCGTTCCAGAAGACGAACGCCAGGAGGTAGGAGCGAAAGAACTGGTCCGGCCTGGCGATGGCGCCCGCCACCGAGCCGGCGAGCAGGACGACGCCGACCGCGAGCGCGCGCTGCGCGAACCCCCCGACGGCCTCCGGCAGACCCGGATCGTTCTCGAGCTCCACCGTCAGTGGTCCTTCCTCAGCCCGGGGTCCGTCTTCGCCTCGTCCACGGCGTGCCTCCAGTCGTCGGCGCCGATCGGGAAGGGCTGCGCCCGGTCGGGGGCCGAGGCGCTCTCGAGCGCCGGACGCGCGGCCGCGGGCACGTCCGCGATCGTCGTGCGCTGCGACAGCTGCAGGGCGCGGATGTAGGCCGCGATCGCCCAGCGGTCCGAGGGGGGGATCTGCGCCGCGTAGTCCATCATCGAACCGAAACCGCGGGTCTGGACGTCGTAGAAGTAGCCCACGGGGGCCTCGCGCAGGCGGTCGATGTGGAAGGACGGGGGCTGGCGGTAACCGCGCTGCACGATCACGCCGAGGCCGTTGCCCGTCAGTCCATGGCAGGGCGTGCAGTAGATGCCGAAGCGCCCCCGCCCGCGCTCGAGCAGCTCCCGCGTCAGCGGCACGGGCAGGCTCGCGATCGGCTGTCCGTTGTCCTTGCCCGTGAGGAACCGCTGGTCGGCATAGGGGAACCCGCGCGCCACCGTATCCTCGACCACCGGCCGCGCCGAGCGCTTGTCGTCGAAGAACGCCGAGCCGCGGAGGTTCTTGTACTTCGGTTGGTCCTGCATGTCCCTGCGACACGCCGCGAGGCTGAGCACGGTCGAGGCGACGAGCAGCAATGTAAATCTCCGCACCTACTCCTCCACATCCATCACGACCCGCGGCCCCAGCTTCGTCAGGAACGCCCACGTGTCGTCGTGGTCGAACTTCGGGTCTTTTGCCTCGATGCAGAGGAAGAAGCGGTCGCGCGAGGCGAGCGCGAAGCGCGGGACGTTGAACACCGGGTGGTAGGGCATGGGGAGGCCGTTCAAGCCCAGCATGCCGAGCACGGCGGCGAAAGCCGCGAAGAGGATCGTCGTCTCGAAGGTCGGAATGATGAAGGCCGGGGCGCTGTGGAACGGCTTGCCGCCGACGTTCAGGGGGTACTCGATGACCGAGCACCAGTAGCAGAGCGCGTAGCCGGCGAGCCCACCCAGGATCCCGCCGCCCAGGACGACGGCCGGCAGCTTGCGGTCGTGGATGTCGAGGGCCTCGGTGAGCGCCTCGATCGGGTACGGCGAGTACGCGTCGAGCTTCGTGAAGCCCTCCTCGCGGGCGCGCCGGGTGGCGTCCACGAGCGCGGTCGGGTCCTCGAACTCGGCCATCAGGCCGTAGAGCTTCGCCCCGCTCATGCCTCCTCCTCGCGGATCTTCGCCTCCGGCAGGATCGCGCGCATCTCGAAGATCGAGATCATCGGCAGCATCCGGATGAAGAGGAAGAGCAGCGCGATGAAGAGCCCGATCGTGCCGAGGAACATGGACCAGTCGAACCGCGTCCCGTGGTACATGCCCCAGGAGGACGGCAGGAAGTCGCGCGACAGGCTGACCACGATGATGACATAGCGCTCGAGCCACATGCCGACATTCACGATCATCGCCAGGCAGAAGAGCGCCGGGATGTTGCGGCGCACCTTGCGGAACCAGAGCGCCTGCGGCGCGATCACGTTGCAGAAGAGGAGCGCCCAGTACATGTAGTGGTAGGGACCGTTCATGCGGTTCCACATCACGTAGCGCTCGTAGACGTTTCCGCTGTAAGACGCCATGAAGGCCTCGACCCCGTAGCCATACGCGACGATGAGGCTCGTGGCGAGAAGGATCTTCGCCATGTTGTCGAGGTGCTTCATGGTGATGAAGTCCTCGAGGCCGTAGACCTTCCGCAGCGGAATGGCGAGCGTGAGCACCATGGCGAAGCCGGCGTAGATCGCGCCGGCCACGAAGTAGGGCGGGAAGATCGTGGAGTGCCAGCCCGGGACGACGCCGGCGGCGAAGTCGAAGGACACGACCGAGTGGACCGAGATGACGAGCGGGGTGGCGAGCCCGGCGAGCAAGAGCGACGCCGTTTCGTAGCGCTGCCAGTGCCGGGCCGAGCCGCGCCAGCCCATCGCGAGCGCGCCGTAGAGGACTTTGGCCCAGAGCTTCTTCGCGCGGTCGCGCAGGGTCGCGAGGTCCGGAATCATCCCGACGTACCAGAAGAGGAGAGACACGGTCGCGTACGTCGAGACGGCGAACACGTCCCACACCAGGGGGCTGCGGAAGTTCGGCCACATCCCCATCGTGTTCGGGTAGGGGAGCAGCCAGTAGTCGAGCCAGGGCCGCCCCGTGTGGAGCAGGGGATAGAGGCCCGCGCACGCGACGGCGAAGATCGTCATCGCCTCGGCAAACCGGTTGATCGAGTTGCGCCAGGGCTGGCGCAAGAGCAGCAGGATCGCCGAGATCAGCGTGCCCGCGTGGCCGATGCCGATCCACCAGACGAAGTTCAAGATGTCGAAGCCCCAGCCCACCGGGACGTTGACGCCCCAGATGCCGACGCCCTTGAAGACGAGGTACGTGATCGTGGCGAGCAGCATCATCGTCAGGCCGAAGCCGACGGCCGCGCCGAGGAACCAGACGACCGGCGTGCGGCGCGAGAGCGCGATGGAGGCGAGCTTGTCGGTGAGCGTCGTGAACGTGTAGCCCGGCGCGAGGATCGCTCCCGGGGGCGTGGCCGGCTTTTCGGCCGGGGGCGTCGGAGTGCGCTCAGTCATGGCCGCCGTGCCCTTCCCCGGCCTTGTTCGCCGCCGGCAGAGCGGGATTCGGGTTCGAGAGCAAGGCGAGGTACGTCGTGCGCGGCCGCGTGCCGAGCTCGGTCAGGAGGCCGTAGTTGCGCGACTCGGCTTTCGCCTTCGAGACGCGGCTTTCCGGATCCGAGACGTTGCCGAAGGTGATCGCCTGCGCGGGACAGGCCTGCTGGCAGGCCGTCACGATCTCGCCGTCTTTGATCGGGCGGTCCTCCTTCTCGGCGGCGTAGCGGGCGCGGTTGATGCGCTGCACGCAGTAGCTGCACTTCTCCATGACGCCGCGGCTGCGCACCGTGACGTCGGGGTTGCGGACCATCTTCAGGATCTCGGTCGTGTAGTCGGTGTAGAGGAAGAAGTTGAAGCGCCGCACCTTGTACGGACAGTTGTTCGAGCAGTACCGCGTGCCGACGCACCGGTTGTAGACCATCTGGTTGAGGCCTTCGGCGCTGTGGACCGTCGCGTTGACCGGGCAGACGACCTCGCACGGAGCGTTCTCGCAGTGCATGCAGGTGACGGGCTGGTGGACGGTCTCGGGGTTGTCGAGGCCGCCCTTGTAGTAGCGGTCGACTCGGATCCACTGCAGCGCGCGGCCGCGCGCGACTTCTTCCTTGCCGACGACCGGGATGTTGTTCTCCGACTGGCAGGCAATGACGCAGGCGTTGCAGCCCACGCAGGAGGAGAGGTCGATCGAGAGGCCCCAGGCGTAGCTGCCGGTCGGAAGCGTCGGATAGAGCGTGTCCTTCGGGCCGGGCGGCTGCTCGCCCATCCTTGCGACGACCGCGGGGTCCTTGCGGTACTCCTCCGCGGTCACGGCGCGGACGGGGTCGCGCCCTTCCATCCCGTACTGGTGCTGCGTCGTCGCGAGGGTCGCGCGGCGCAGGGTCTTCCGGATCTCGAGGCCCAATCCCGCCCAGAGGGCGTTGCTCGAGCGAAGCGCGTAGGCGTCGAAGCCCTTGCCGTCGGCGACGCGGCCGCCGCGCGTGCGTCCGTAACCGAAGTGGACGGTGACGCAGTTCTCGGCCTGGCCGGGCATGACCCACACGGGCGCCTCGACCTTGCGTCCGTCCAGCGTCAGCTCGACGACGTCCTCGGTCGTCAGGCCGAGCTTCTGGGCCGTCGAGGGCGCGATCAGCGCGGCGTTGTCCCACGTGAGCTTCGTCAGCGGCTTCGCGAGCTCCTGCAGCCAGCCGTTGTTGGCGTAGGTGCCGTCCCAGATGGTGGGGTCGGGGCGGAAGAGGAGGGTCAGGCCGATGTCGGATTTCGGATTTCGGATTTCGGATTTGAAGAAATCCTGGCGCACGCGGACGGGCTTCGCGGGATATGCGGACCCGGCGACGAGGCCGTCGTGGAGGGCCTTGCGCCAGGCGAGCTCGAAGTCGGCGCCCGGGAGCCGGCCGTTCCAGTAGTCCTTGACGATGTCGTGGCCGGTGCGCTCGGGCTGATCGGAGAAGGCGGCGAGCAGCTCGTGCGCGGACTTGCCGCCGAAGAGCGGGGCGATGAGCGGCTGCAGGATCGTGACGGTGCCGTCGAACGCGCGCGCGTCGCTCCAGGCCTCGAGCGGGTGCGCCTGCGCGACGTGCCAGTGGCACAGGCGCGAGGTCTCGTCGTCGTAGAGGCCGAGGTGGATGCGCAGGCCCACCTTTTCCATGGCCTTCGCGAAGCCGAGATCCGCGGGCGCCGTGAAGACCGGGTTGCCCTCGACGATGACGAGGGTCGAGACCTTGCCCGATTCCATGTCCTTGACGAGCCCGGCGAACGCCTCTGCCTGGTCCGCCGGGCCACCGGCCACGGGCCCCGAGTAGGTGACGGTCTTTCCCGCGTTGCCGAGCGTCTCGTTGATCGCGTGGGCCAGAGCGTGGACGGACGGCGGCTGCGACTCGCCCACCAGCACGAGCCCGCTCCCCCGGTGCGCCTCGAGGTCCGCGGCGACGGCCTCGACGAACTGATTCGTCACAGCGGCGGAGGCGATCGCGCCGACCGCGACGGCGACGGCAGTCGCGAAGGCCTCGATCTCCGCGGGCGACATCGGCCGCCGGTGGTCGGCCTTCGCGCCCGTCAGGGTCGGCGTCGACTCGACGGCATAGAGGCGGTTGGTGCCCTCGGCCTTGCGCCGCGAAACGAAGTCGCGAACGTAACGCGGCATGGCCGGGCCGGAGCCGAGAAAGTCGGCCTCGAGCGAGAGGACGACGTCGGCCCTGTCGAAGGCGTACCGCGGCTCGACCGGTTCGCCGAAGGCCAGAAGCGCGCCGCGGGCGACGTTGTCGCGGCCGGCCGGCTCCCACGCGACCCACTTCGCTTCGGGGAAGGCCGCCAGGACTTCGCCGATCTGCTTCTCGAGCGTCGGGGAGGTGATCGTGCCCGTCAGGAACCGGATTCCGGCGCCGCGGCCCGCGCGCTCTTTCTCGAGGGCGAGCCGGGCGGCGGCGAGCAAGGCGCTCCACGGCCGGATCTGCCCCCGCTCGGTGAGCGTCTGCGAGCGGTCCGGGTCGTACATGTTGAGGATGGATCCCTGCGCGAAGACGTCGGTGCCGCCGAGGCTCGCCGGGTGGAGCTCGTTGCCCTCGATCTTGACCGGCCGGCCTTCGTAGCTCTTGGCCAGGATGCCGCGCGCGTACCCGCCGTGCACGTGCGCGGTCGCGTAGAAGAGCGGCTCGCCGGGGACGAGCTCTTCCGGCGCCTTGACGTACGGGAAGATCCGCTCGGTCGGCTGCCGCGTGCAGCCCGTCAGGCCCGCGAGCGCGATCGAGGCGCCCATCAGCGTCAGCAGCTCGCGGCGGTTCACGGCCGACTCGATCGGAACGCGGAACTCGCGGTGCAGGTGCTCGCGGAAGTCCTCCGTCTCGAGCAGCTCCTCGAGGCTGCGCCAGTACTCGCGCCCGCGCAGCTGCCCGAGCTTCGTCCGCGCCTCGGCAATGTCCGGTCCCCCGGCTGTGGACTGTTGACTGTCGACTGTGGACTTCATCGGTGGCACGTCGTGCAATCGGTCAACTCGAAGGTCGGCCGGATGTGGTACTCGGCCTTCAACCTCGCGCCGATCTCCTCCTGGCTCCCGGCGGGGACGTAGCCCATCGTGAAGACCTCGTCGCGCGGGCGCAGGTGCTTCTCCGGCGCGCGGTGGCAGTCGAGGCACCAGGACATCTGCAGGTTCGGGTGCTGCGACACGAGCGGCATCTTGTCGATGCGGCCGTGGCAGGTCTCGCACCCCACGCCCTTGACGACGTGGATGGAGTGATTGAAGTAGACGTAGTCGGGCAGGTCGTAGACCTTGACCCACTCGATCGACTGGTCCGTCCGCCAGCTCTCGCGCACGGGCTCGAGCTCCGGCGACTGGTTCCAGATCTGCGCGTGGCAGTTGATGCAGGTTTTCGTCGGCGGGATGTTGGCGTAGGCCGCTCGCTCGACCGTGGTGTGGCAGTAGCGGCAGTCGAGCCCCATGGCGCCGACGTGGTGCTGGTGGGAGAACTGGACCGGCTGGACGCGCGCGACGCCCTGCTGGGTCGTATAGGGGGAGCGGTTCAGGGCGTCGAAGAGCCAGAGCAGCAGCGCGATGAAGAACACGGCGCCGAAGACCGACACGCGCGAGATGGTGTTTGTGCTGCGATGGAAGATCTGGGCCATGGCGGCGGCGCCAATATATTGCATCTGCGCCCGCGGCCGGCAGAGAAGTCCAGGTGAGATTCGGGCATAGAATCAGGCTGCGGAGGCTTCGCCATGAAGCGCATTGCTCTCTTTCTCGCCGTTTCGCTCGCCGCCGGTGCACTCCCTGGCCAGTCTGCGGCCGAGCTTTTCCAGAAGGCCAAGGAGCAGATGAAAGCGGGCTCGTGGCAGGATGCGCTGAAGACGATCGATGCGCTCGATGTCGAGGCCGCGAAACCGGCCAACGAGGGCCTGCGCAAGCAGCTCGAGGGGCCCGTCGCCTTCTACCGCGGCGTTTGCGAGACGAACCTCGATCAGCCGGATAAGGCGCGCGCCGACTTCGCGACGTTTCTCGGCATGCAACCCAATGCCTCGATCGATCCCAGCTTGTACTCGAAGAAAACCGTCGCGGCGTTCGAGGACGCCCGCAAGTCCGTCGCACCCCCTTCGAGCGTCGGGACCGGAGCGCCGTCGATCTTCAACGCATACCTGGAGTTCAAGCCGCCGGCCAACATCAGCGAGCAGCCGAACGAGAAGTGGGCGGACGGTCCCGTCCAGTGGATCATGACGATCGACGAGAAGAACGCGTGGTCGCAGCTTTCGAGCGGCGGCGAGCGCACCGAGTTCGTCGAGAAGTTTTGGGAGGCGAGAAACCCGAAGCCGGAGACCGGCGACAACACCTTCCGGACGTCGTTCGAGCGGCGAGTGGCGTTCGCCGACACATACTTCGTCCAGGACGAGAAGAAGCGCGGAAGCCTGACGGATCGGGGGATGGTCTTCGTCCTGCTCGGGCCCCCGACCTACGGCGGGCGAAAGCCGCTGCGCGCCGGCGACGACGCCTCGGACAACGCCGGAATGTCGACCGTAGGGTCGCAGGACGCTAACATCGCGCAGCACGCGCTCTCCTCGAGCGGTACCAAGCCGTCTGGCGCCAAACGCGCGACGGCCAGCGACCGGTTCTCCAGCCCCGGCGCTGTGGCCCCCGAGTCCCAGGTCAATTTCCAGGAGGTCTGGCATTACCGCAAGGAGCTCCTGCCGAAGGGCGTTTCCTACCTGCAGGTGGACATCGTCTTCATCACGAAGAAGGGCTACGGCGTCAACGTGCTCCAGCGCGAACCCCAAACGCTGACGACGCTCGACGCGGCCAAGAGGAAACCGGAGTAGCTACTGCCGTCTGCCGTCGGATTCTTCCAGCGCCCCCTTCACCACCCTCCCCGCATACACGGTGGCGGCGAGCGTGACGAGAGCGCCGGCCGCGAGCAGTCCCCATTTCCACGCTGCCGCAGGGCCGGCCGACGGCGCCGTGGCCTCCCGGCCCGCAACGCCGAAGGAGACGTAGAGGAATGTCAGGGGGAGCATCCCGATCCAGCTCGAGAGGACGTACGGCCAGAAGCGAATTGCCGTGAGCCCATAGAAGTAGTTGGAAAGAACGAACGGCACGATGGGCGAAAGGCGCAGCAGGAAAACGATCGGCCAGCCCTTTTGCCCGACGGCGCGGTCGATCGCGGCGTAGCGCGGGCTCGCGGCCGCATACCGCTCGACGCGCTCGCGCGCGAGGTGGCGGGCGATCAGGAAGGCCGCGGCCGCGCCGAGCGTCGAGCCGGCCGACACGACGGCGACGCCCGGCAGCAGGCCGAAAAAGTACCCGGCGCCGATCGTCATGAGCACGGCGGGCATCATCAGCACCGTCACGAGCGCATAGGCGACGACGAAAAGCGCATAGCCCGCGGGGCCGAGGCCCTCGAGCCACCGGCCGAATGCGTCGAGCCCTTCGCGCAAGGGGAGCATGCGCCCGGCGACGAGCAGCGCGGCGACTGCGAGCGCCACGACGAGCAACCGTCCTCCGGAGCGAACACGCATCGGCGCATCATCTCTCGAAGAAGTCGTCAGTGTGGGTTTCAGGTTTCAGGTTTCAAGATCAACGAAAAAGCCCCGCGATAGCGGGGCTTTGGTGATCGGATCGCGAACCGGACCTAGGCGTTGAAGGACTTGCCGCAGCCGCAGCTTCCGCCGGTTGCGTTCGGGTTGGTGACCGAGAAACCGGCGCCGCGCATATCTTCCACGAAGTCGACGGTTGCGTCCTTCAGATAGGTCGCGCTCTGGGGATCGATGACGACCTCGATGCCACCCGTCGCGACGACGGTGTCGTCATCCTTTTTTGCGTCGAATGTGAAGCCGTACTGGAAGCCGGAGCAGCCGCCTCCCTGAACGAAGATGCGCAGGGCCTTGCCCTCCGAGTCGGGCATCGTTCCGGAGAAATACTTGACCTTAGCGACCGCCGCATCCGTCAGCGACAGGAGCGGCCCGGTGGTGCCCATCGTGATCGGGGTCGGCGTGGATTGAGTAGTGGACATTTAGATCTCCTAGAACCCCAATTATGGTCTGCAGGCGACCGAAGGTGCAAGCGGAGCAGAAGTCGTGCTTCAGGAGGAGGTTGCGAGGAGGGTGTCGATCGAGCGCCATGTCGCGTCCACGGCGACGGGCGGCGTCACGAACGAGACCTGATTTGCGGTGACCTCGAAATCCTCGACGCCGGGCAGGCGCGAGCGCTCCCAGGCATGGCGCAGCGTGCGGCACTCCTCGTCGGCGAGGGGCCTGCTGAAGCGGCCGATCGCCAGGCGGGCGCCGTAGACCGGAAAGACCGACCGGAAGGAAACCTTCGCCCTTTGGGCGATTGCGGCGTTCTCGCTCATAATCTTTAGATGCCCTCTCCTGAATTCCGTCTCACACCAATGTAAACAGCAATCGCCGTGCCACCATTCCATGAGCCCCGGTGACTCCCGACCACTACATCTGGTATTTTTCTTGACTCGCTAATCCCGCTGGTCTTACTCTGAATGGCAACGCATCGGGATCTCTGTTTCGTCAGGTGGGTGGACGGGTTTCAGTAATTTCAGGCGGAGCATTCGCTGCAAGAGGATTTAAGGGCGAAGGGAGGCGGGGGGATGAGCGCAACGGAAAAGGGGCTGAAGGACGTGGAGGCGGTGGTCGGCGAAAGGCCCCGAACGGCAGGCAAGAGCCTGCGAGGCCTGACGTTCACGAGGGTCTATTCGGACCCCACGATTTCGCCGTACGACGCCATCGAGTGGGAGCTGCGGACCGCGGCCATCGTGTCGGAGAAGGGCGAGACGATCTTCGAGCAGAAGAACGTCGAGGTCCCTAAGTCATGGTCCCAGACGGCCACGAACATCGTCGTCCAGAAGTACTTCCACGGGCGCCTCGGCACGCCCGAGCGCGAGACGTCGGTCCGCCAGCTCGTCGAGCGCGTGGCCGCGACGATCACCGGGTACGGCGAGAAGGGCGGATACTTCAAGACCGCCGCCGACCGCGACGCCTTCCACGACGAGCTCGCCGCGATCCTCGTCAACCAGGTCGCCTCCTTCAATTCCCCCGTCTGGTTCAACGTCGGCATCGAGCCGAAGCCCCAGGGCTCGGCCTGTTTCATCAACTCCTGCGGCGATTCGATGGACTCGATCCTCTCGCTCGCCAAGACCGAGGGCATGCTCTTCAAGTACGGCTCGGGGACGGGCTCGAATCTCTCCTCGATCCGAGGCTCGCACGAGGGCCTCTCGGCGGGCGGCACGGCTTCGGGGCCGCTCTCCTTCATGAAGGGTTTCGATTCCTTCGCCGGCGCGATCAAGTCGGGCGGCAAGACGCGCCGAGCCGCGAAGATGGTGATCCTGAACATCGATCACCCGGATATCGAGGAGTTCGTCACGTCCAAGGCGAACGAAGAGAAGAAGGCATGGGCCCTGATCGATGCCGGCTACGACGGCTCCTTCAACGGCGAGGCCTATGCCTCGATCTTCTACCAGAACGCGAACCACTCGATTCGCGTCACCGACGAGTTCATGGAGGCGGTCGAGAGGGACGGGGAGTGGCAGACCAAGGAAGTCCTCACCGGCCAGCCCTACAAGACCTACAGGGCGCGCGACCTCATGGCGAAGATCGCCGGCTCGGCATGGATCTGCGGCGACCCCGGCATGCAGTACGACACGACGATCAACCGCTGGAATCCCGTCAAGGCGACGCACCGGATCAACGCGTCGAACCCGTGCTCGGAGTACATGTTCATCGACGATTCCGCCTGCAATCTCGCGTCCCTGAACCTCATGAAGTTCTTCAACCCGGAAGACGGCTCGTTCGACGTCGCGAACTTCCGCCACGCCTGCGACGTCGTGATTTCGGCGCAGGAGATGCTCGTCGACTACTGCTCGTACCCGACGCCCGCGATCGGCGAGAACTCCCACAAGTTCCGGCCGCTCGGCCTCGGCTACGCGAACCTGGGCGCCATGCTCATGGCGGCCGGCGTGCCGTACGACTCGGACGGGGGGCGCGCCTACGCGGCCGCAATCACCTCGCTCATGTGCGGCGAGGCGTACCTCCAGTCCTCGAAGATCGCCGGGGAGCTCGGCCCCTTTGCCGGCTACGCGCCCAACCGCGAGGCCTTCCTCGACGTCATCGGCATGCATCGCCAGGCGGCCTACGAGATGCCGGCCACGGGCGCGCCCGCCGAGCTCGCGCGCGCGCAGATGGCCGTGTGGGACGCGGCGCTCGAATCCGGCACGCAGTCCGGCTACAAGAACGGCCAGGTCACCGTGCTCGCGCCC
This sequence comes from Thermoanaerobaculia bacterium, assembly GCA_041483715.1. Taxonomy (GTDB): domain Bacteria; phylum Acidobacteriota; class Thermoanaerobaculia; order UBA5066; family Gp7-AA6; genus DAHUXD01. The sequence continues at coordinate 6,313 of JBGPGG010000043.1, read as the reverse complement.
ACCGGGACGATCGGATTCATGATGGATTGCGACACGACGGGCGTCGAGCCGGACCTCGCGCTCGTGAAGTACAAGAAGCTCGTCGGCGGCGGCACGATCAAGATCGTCAACCAGACGGTCCCGCTCGCGTTGAAGCGTCTCGGCTACGCGCCGGACGAAGTCAACGCGATCGTGGACTACGTGGACGAGAAGGGCACGATCGAGGGCGCGCCCGGCTTCCGGCCCGAGCACCTGCCCGTCTTCGACTGCGCCTTCCGCGCTTTGAACGGCACGCGGTCGATCCACTACTCGGGGCACGTCCGGATGATGTCGGCGGTCCAGCCGTTCCTTTCCGGCGCGATCTCGAAGACGGTGAATCTGCCGCCCGACGCGACTCCCGAGGAGATCGCAGGCGTCTACATGGAAGGCTGGAAGCAGAATCTCAAGGCGATCGCGATCTACCGCGACGGCTGCAAGCGGACGCAGCCGCTCAACACTGCCGCCTCCAAGAGCGACACGCGATCCCCGGTCGCGCGCGGCTCGCTCGAGTACGTGGGCAAGGCCGCGGCACCGGTGCCGACGCCGTTCCGCCGTAAACTGCCCGACGAGCGCCGCTCGATCACGCACAAGTTCGACGTCGGCGGCCACGAGGGCTACATCACGGTCGGCCTCTTCGAAGACGGGAAGCCCGGCGAGATCTTCCTCAAGATGTCCAAGGAAGGCTCGACCGTTTCGGGCCTCATGGACTCGTTCGCGACGGCGATCTCGCTGACGCTGCAGTACGGCGTTCCGCTCGAGGCACTGGTCAAGAAGTTCGCGCACATGCGGTTCGAGCCGGCCGGGTTCACCAAGAACCCCGAGGTGCCGATCGCGAAGTCGCTCGTCGACTACGTATTCCGGTGGCTCGGGTCGAAGTTCCTCTCGGCCGACGACAAGGTCGCCGCCGGGATCATCGCCCGCGACACGGGATCGAACGAACCGATGCCGGTGATCCAGCAGACGGTCGCGGCGAGGAACTCCGAGGGCGCGAACAAGCTGACCTTCGAGACCTCGACGGATGCGCCGGCCTGCCACGAGTGCGGGTCGATCATGGTCAGGAGCGCGGCCTGCTACAAGTGCCTGAACTGCGGGGCGACGAGCGGGTGTAGCTAGGTGCGCGACGAGCCTTCGGGCGAGTCATCCTGGGTACGTTGAAGGCCCCCGGAAGGGACTTGGCCGAGTGCACAGCCATCTATCCCCTGAGCCGCTCAGAGGCGGGGCAGGCCAGCGAGAGCCTGCCTCGCACCGGGGGGCAGGCACCAGGGTTCGGCACGGACATTGTCTGACCCACCCCCAGGCTATCTTCTCAGCATGTTAGCCTCACGGTCGTCTGCTCCAAAACCAATGGCCTCCGACACGAGTCCAAGCTACCGCCGTCGCAGACCCACGACGCGGAAGAGCACCAGTCTCGCTGTCGACGGTGCTTACATCACACCCTTACTGATGGAGGGCGACGCCCGGCCCTTGCGAACTCTTCCCGTCCAACCCACGCGGGCTCAGCCAAGGCGGCTAGTTCTTGAAAAGAAATTCTCGCGAGGAGAACGGAACTCCGGGAACCTTGTCGTTTTCGGTGACAATCAAACCGTCCTCGAGCTCATGTCGAGCGAGCTACGGGATACGGTTCGGTGCATCTACGCAGACCCGCCTTACAACAACAATGAGCGCTACTCTCATTACGACGACTCGCGTACGTCCCATACGCGCTGGCTCGACTCGATATTGTCCAAGCTAGGTATGCTCTGGTCGTTTCTTCGAGCCGACGGGAGCTTGTGGGTGTCGATCGACGATACTGAAGCGCACTACCTGAAGGTTGGGCTCGATGAGCTTTTTGGACGATCCTCTTTTGTCACCACAATAGTTTGGGAGCAACGAACTTCTAGGGAGAATCGGCGGGCTTTCTCGACGAATCACGAATACATCTTGGTTTATGCTCGCGACCCGGCCGTATTTCGGGCATCGAGACGACGACTGCCCCCGACAGAGGCGCTACGCCAGCGATATCGCAATCCAGATAACGATCCGAGGGGTCCGTGGCAATCGGTTTCATTGAATGTGCAGGGCGGCCACGGGACTCCTGAACAGTTCTACGAGCTTGTAACTCCATCGGGACGTAAGCTGATGCCGCCCGAGGGGCGCTGCTGGATGTTTACAGGCGCTCGGATGGCTCAGGAGATAGAACGAGAGAACATATGGTTCGGGCGCCGCGGCCAAGGCGTCCCTCGGCTCAAGCAGTTCTTCGGGGACGGGGATCGCGGTCTAACACCCGAAACGCTATGGCGAGCCGAGGAGGTAGGAACCACAGACTCAGCAAAGAAGCACCTCCTGGGCCTTTTTCCAAGGCGGCAACCTTTCGATACGCCCAAGCCAGAGGGGCTCGTTGGCCGTGTTCTTCACATTTCCACAGATCCCGGCGACCTAGTCGTGGATGCGTATCTGGGATCCGGAACGACGGCCGCTGTTTCTCACAAGATGGGTCGGCGTTACATCGGCATCGACGATAGCAAGGACTCGATAGAGCTGACGCTGGCTCGGCTGGATGCAGTTGTCAGGGGAGAACCCGGGGGTATTTCTTCAAGTACGGGCTGGCGCGGTGGTTCTGGCTTTGACTTCATGCGCCTGCGCTGAGGTCTTCGGTGCCGGGTGAGCAGCTTGCGCTGACCGAGGTTGTTTCGCGGCAACGCTTTCGGCCGATTCACTATCTCGGAAGCAAGCTCCGACTTCTTGAGTCGATTCGGCACGCTGTTGACTCGGCGTCGTCGGAAGGTTTGCTCTGCGACTTGTTCGCAGGCTCCGGCACGGTTTCAAGTTCATTTGCGGAATGCCGGCCGACATTGGCGGTCGATATCCAGGAGTATTCACGAGTAATTTGCTCTGCGGTCCTGACTCCAGCGGCGCGCTCTGACGTCGTCGAATCCGTAGCGGCGGTGGCGTCAAGAAGTGCCTTATCTGTTCGCCTTTCTTGGGCCTTCGAACCTCTGCTAGAGCTTGAGGACCGGGCTCTGGCAGCTGCGGAGCGAGGTTCGCCTGAGTACCTCTGGTCTCTCATGCAGGTCGGCTCACTTGCGCGCTTCGATGCCATCAAACTTCCATTGGGAGCTGTAGCGACTGCTGTCTCGGAAACAATCGCACGCCTTCGTCACGAATCTCTTTCGAACGCCCGAGACTCTGTGATCGCCCGGCAATTCGGTGGCGCTTTCTTCTCCTATAGGCAAGCGATTGGTTTGGACGCTGTACTTGATGCGGCAGCCGGCCTCAACAATGTCGAGAGAGCGACGGCTGTTGCGCCGCTGTTGAGTACTGCCAGCGATATTGTCAACACGGTTGGAAAGCAGTTTGCGCAACCAATCATGCCGGTGGGCCGGGATGGAACGCCGAAACGTCATCTCCTCCCTCAGATCCTGCGAGACCGGTCCAAGGCTGTATTGGACAGCTACCGCGCCTGGGGCGAACGTTACCGCTCACTGCCCCATCCGCAGGCACGGTCTGGCGCAATCCGCGCAGACTACCGCGAGTTCCTGCGGACCGCCAACTCGGAGATAGCGGTTGTCTACGCGGATCCGCCGTACACTCGGGACCATTACAGTCGGTACTATCATGTGCTTGAAACGATGTGTTTGAGAGATCAACCAGCGCTATCAACGACGACGATAAGAACGAGCGGCCGCGAGCAACCTAGCCGCGGGGTGTATCGTGAGGACCGACACCAGTCACCATTCTGCATAAAGTCCGAGGCGCCGGGCGCCTTTGAGGAGTTGTTCCGCGGAGTTCGGAAATTGGGTGTTCCCTTGGTCCTGTCGTATTCGCCGTCGAAGGACCTAGGCGGCGGAGAGCAGGCCGCAAGACGCTCGCGTGTAGTGGGTACGACCGATCTCGTCGGCTGGGCGCGACAGCATTTCAGCCGAGTCGAGGTTCAGGCGGTCACGGGACTGCGCCATAGCAAACTGAATGAGCGGGCTTTGGGAAGGGGACGGGTAGTTGATGCCGAGGTGCTGATCGTCTGCCGGCCGTAGCGTTAGGTTCCCGAATACGACCAGAGTGGCGACCCGGGCCATGCAGAGCTCAGTTGATCGGCCGAAAGAGCCAGCCTCTTCATCTGCCGCTTGGGAGACCGCGAGCCTTTGGCCAGGATTTCCGCAACCTGTCGGTAGTGAGGGCTCGAGGGCATTAAGAGCATATAGAGAAAGCGCCGAAAACCGGTTGCCACAAACACCGCAATTGGTCGGTCAGGGGATGGATAAGGCAAGCCAGCTGCTGCCCGCAACTCTATGCGGAAGTTCTTGCTCTTGACCGCAACACCGGGTCGAATTTCTGGGTCGGCGGCTATTTTCCCACTGTCATTGACGTGCCACAGTTGGACTCGGCGCCGAGGGTCATTTGCATGGAAGAAGTTCACAAAGCTCGATTGATCTAGGTTCGCTTGGTTCCATCGTGTTGAGGCTCTCGGCACTTCGACAATTAGGGCCTCCGACGCTGAGTTCGGACGCCCCGGTCTCGGAATGTCGTCGTGGACGTTACGATCTGGTCGGGTCGCTATGTTCTTGGCTGCTCGTGCCCTGACCGCGGAATCACTGACATCTCGCAACTGGAATGCGTGCAAGGCCTTCCAGCGCTGCCATTCTGCTTCAGCAGCGCGGGCACCCGCTGGGGTCAGCGGGACAATCGCAAAGGCTTCCCAATTTGTCGTTAGCCCGCCGACAGTGAGATTGCCAGAGCCAACGAGCGCGATACCCCCCTTGAGACCGCGGAACCATGAGAACTTCGGGTGGAACGTGGTCGCCGGGCGGTCGTGGAAAAAGACCTTGGTGCGCAGGCGTGGGAATTCTGCGGCTATGGTTTGCAGGCGGTCGAGCGCTGAAACGTCGGTAACCCCGTCTACACCGACGATGAGATCGAAACGGCCCGTCTTCAGGAAGCGCTGGAACTCCGGGTCGCGCAACAACAAGTCGATGCCGTTGGCTCTCGCATACGCAAAGACAGCGCCTCCAGCTTCGGCTGAGACGGACGCCGCGATCAACTCCTCGAGGAGGGTGGGTGCGAGTGGGTCATAAGGATCCTGAAAACGCCACATGGACACCTCACGTTGCTTCACGGATCTTAGCGCAGCTGAAAGAGGCCTTGGTCCCTGACGTCATTCCAGCCAGCTTCTCCTCGAACGGATATCAAATTGGAGAGGGTGGGGTTCGAAGCCGCTTGATATACTGCTGGTCGCTCGGCAGCGACATCGAGCGGATGCCAACGGGGAAACGGCGGGGCAGCGTGAACTGCTCCGCCGTTTGGTTTTTTGAAGGGGTCGAGGCTTCGTTCGGCGGAGAAAGCGTGACCGGAGTCAATCCTGGCTCTCCACTTCGTCCGGCGATGTCCTCGGGCGCCCTGTTCTCTACGACGCAGTAGGATCACCCCGACGAAGCTCACTCATGCCAAATCTTTGCTCTCGGATCATCCTTCTAGTCGCCGCACTCGCCCCGCCGGCATGGGCCCGCGCGGAAGACGTGCGCGCCGTGTTGAAGCGGCAGACGCAGGAGCTCGCCGACGCGGTCGGGACGGGGTCGGTTGCGGTGTGGGACAAGTACCTGGACTCTCAGGTCCTGTTCGTCGACGAGGGCGGCACGGTCGCGACGAAGAAGGAGATGCTCGATCAGTTGAAGCCCCTGCCGGAAGGGGTCTCGGGCACGATCGCGGTGACCGATTTCGTCGTGGCGGACCATGGCGACGTGGCGGCGACGACCTACGTCGAGGACGAGCACGAGAACTACCACGGGCATGAGCTTCACTGTCAGTACCGCGCGACCGACACCTGGAAGAAAACGGCCGAGGGGTGGCGGCTGATCGCGAGCCAGGTCCTGGCGCTCCGCACCGATCCGCCGGCGATCGCGCTGCCCGCCGCAGCGCTCGAGAGCTATTGCGGGCGCTACGCGCTCACGCCGACGATCGCGTACGAAATCCGGCTCAAGGCGGGAGCGCTCGAGGGGCAACAGACCGGACGCAAGCCCGAGGAGCTGCGGGTGGAGGCGCCCGACGTGCTCTTCGTGCCGGGCCGCCCGCGCTACCGCTACATCTTCCTGCGCGACGCCGCCGGAAAGATCACCGGTCTCGCGCAGCGCCGCGAGGCCTGGGATCTGGTCTGGAAACGGGAGAGCTGAAGAGCCCTAAGAGCAGGCCGATGCGGATCCGTCATCCGAGCCCGGCTGCTCGCGCGATTAGAAACAACCCCGCCCCGACGACGACGGCCCCGATGGCTCGCGCGACGCGCTCACCGGCCGGTGCGAGACGTTCGACGGTGATGGCTGCCGTCACG